>JAEUUX010000121.1 GCA_016787295.1 Chitinophagales bacterium | reverse complement strand
GACATCCACTGCCGAGCAAGTAGTGGGGAGAGATTCATCGTCGAAATGCAAAAAGCGGAAGTCAAATTTTTCAAAGACCGTTCGATATATTACATCACTTTTCCCATCAGAGACCAAGCACAACGCGGAGAGTGGAACTTTGAACTAAAGGCTATCTATTTCATTGCCATCCTCGACTTTTTCTATGAAGAAGATAAAAATAACGCCAAATTTTTCCGCCAGATAGACCTCAAAGACCAAAACAACGAAGTTTTTTATGACAAGTTGCAAATGTATTACCTACAAATGCCCGCCTTTAACAAAAAATCGCATGAATTAGGAAATCGTTTCGAAAAATGGGCGTATTTTCTCAAAAACTTAGAGACACTTGACAAAATTCCGCAAATTCTTAAAGAGCCGATATTCGAACGTGCCTTTGGTACTGCCATGCTCGCCAACCTCAACCCCGAACAAGCGCAAGAATACGAACATAGTCGCTTGAACTACATCGGTATTCGTGAAGTCATAAAAACAGCAGAAGACAAAGGAATAAATAAAGGTAGAGAGGAAGGTAGAAAGGAAGGTAGAGAGGAAGGTAGAAAGGAAGGTAGAGCAGAAGGCGAAGCCAAAGCAAAAGCAGAAGCAGAGCAAAAAGCACAAAAAACTATCATAGCCTTACACAACAACGGCGTACCTATTCCCATCATCGCCCTATCTGTGGACAAAACAGAAGCCGAAGTAAGGGCTATTATAACTAAAAATAAATAATATTATTACTTGGCTTTCGCTAAATATGGGCAAAAACAAATTGAAACACTTAGTTCAAAACCTTATTTTATGCCTCAAATACGCGAAAATAATACGTAAGATGGTAAAATGTTGTCACTTTTGACCCATTTTGTTGTAATAAGGTTTCAATAATACAACATACTGGTTAGCAAGCCCACCCATCTGAGCGAGAAAAGAACCCTTTTATGTTAAATGTAGCCTAAAAATACACGAATCTTTTTTCGAGTTAATTTTTTAGCGAAAGGTCAGATAAAACAAACAAAAACTTAATAATCCACCAAAAGAACGACATCTTGGAAACTTTATTGAACCAATACCGCAGCAAAAAACCTGCTGTGGTATTCGAATGGCATGACACCGAAACCGAAGCTGAAGGTTGGGTCGTCATCAACTCTTTGCGCGGCGGAGCAGCAGGCGGCGGCACACGTATGCGTTTGGGGCTTAACCGACAAGAAGTAGAAGCTCTTGCAAAAATTATGGAAATTAAATTTTCCGTTTCGGGACCTGCGATAGGTGGTGCCAAGTCGGGCATCAATTTTGACCCCAACGACCCACGAAAACCCGATGTTTTGCGCCGATGGTTTGCTGCTGTAATGCCTTTGCTCAAACAGTATTATGGTACAGGCGGTGATTTGAACATCGACGAAGTACATGAAGTTATTCCTATGACCGAAGATTTGGGTTTATGGCACCCACAAGAAGGCGTAGTGAACGGACATTTTCAGCCGCGCGAAAACGAAAAAATTCACCTTATCGGACAGTTGCGTTATGGTGTTTCGAAAGTCTTAGAAGACCCGCGATTTGCACCTATCGGCGAACATAAATACCGTTCAGCCGACATGATAACAGGTTATGGTGTTGCCGAATCGGTGAGACACTATTTTGACATCTATCGCCAAACCGACCTCAAAGGCAAACGCGTCATTGTGCAAGGCTGGGGCAATGTGGCAGGAGCGGCTGCCTATTATTTGGCACAAGAAGGGGCTAAAATTGTGGGTATTATTGACCGTCAGTATGGTATTATCGAACCCGATGGCTTGAGTTTTGAAGCAGTCAAACATCTTTTTATTACGCGCGAAGGCAATGCTTTGTCTGCTAATGCTCACCCCAATATCCAAGATTTTGCGACCATCAACGAGCAAATTTGGCGCACATCTGCCGATATTTTTATTCCGGGTGCTGCCTCCAAATTGGTTACATACGAACAAATAGACTCTTTGTTGCAGCAAGGTTTGCAGTGTATCAGTTGTGGTGCGAATGACCCTTTCAAAGATACTGATTTGTTTTTTGGTGCAACTCATCAATACGTTGACGAACGCTGTGGGGTGATTCCTGATTTCATTGCCAATTGTGGTATGGCTCGTTTGTTTGCTTATCTGATGCAAAGCCGCGACGTGGAAATGTCGGACGAGGCGATGTTTGGAGACATCTCGACTACCATTCGCGATGCACTTTTTGAAGCCTACAAATACAATACGTCTAAGGTTAAATTGTCGCAAACTGCCCTGAGTCAGGCGCTCAAAAAATTGTTGCGTGTCAAATAGGGTGTTTGTAAAGACACAAAAAAAGTAGACCAACTATACTATGAATATAGCTGGTCTACTTTGCTTTAGAAGCGGTGCCTCAGAATAAAAGTTTTTTAGAAAACAATTTTAACAATCATTGACTAAACAACAACACAAAATTTGCATTCAACAAAACCGAAGGGTCTTATTCAGCAGATTCGTCTGCTACGGGCGTAGCTTCGACTTTGGGTGCGGGAGCTACTACTTCCTCGCGTGGAGGTAAAGTGTACATGCCTCTGTGTTGTGTTGTTGCTTTGGGTTCTACAAATACTTTCATGGCAACATCGTTTTTCTTAGCGCGTTCGTCCATGAAGGCTTTGAACTTGCTTTCTACTTGTTCGGTAGTAAGCGCACCTTTTTTCAAACCGCGCAACAAGTGTTTTTTGTACAATACGCCTGCTGCTGCCAATACGCTACGAGCAGTATTGGTAGGTTCGGCACCATTGTTTAACCAATATAATGCTCTATCTACATTCACATCGATATGAGCAGGGTCGTGGTTGGGATCATAGAAGCCAACACGCTCAATAAATTTACCATCGCGACGAGCGCGAGAGTCTGCGGCTACAAGGTGGTAAAAAGGTTTACCTTTACGTCCATGACGTTGTAGTCTTAATTTTACAGCCATTTTAAAATAAAAGAAATTAGGTGAACAAGCCCGTCTAATCTGTTGAACAGATAACAGGATTTACGCCGCAAAGGTACTACCTTTTTGGTGAAATAGCGCTACTTTGTCGATTATTTGCTTTATTTTTTTCTTTTTGGGCTAAAAAATACAAGACATTTTTACGTCTTGGTTTTTTTTTGTACTTTTGCACCCTATTTAGATAACCATTTTAACTATTTTTCTATGGGTCGCGGAGACAGAAGAACAAGGCGCGGAAAAATTTCGTCTAAGAGCTACGGTAAATACCGTCCTAAAAAAGCCAACAAAATGGCGGCAGCTCCTAAACAATAAGGTTGAGTAAGCGCGATTTATGCAGAAACCATGATGCCCTTCCAGAGCGATTTCCTTGTGAACTTGCTTTCGAAGGGTTTTGTGTTTTTGTTTATCTAAATGTATCTGGGGCGTTAGCCGCCATGAAAAAAAGAGTCGCGAAAAAACGTTCGAATGGCGAAGCGCGTTAGGGATTGTAGGGGCAGCCGCAGGCTGGTGCTTGCACCGAAGCGAAGCGAAGCCCCGTAAAGCCCGACCCGTTAGGGAAACGCCCAAACAATAATTATAAAAATCATGGTCAAATCTATATGGTATTGACTATCAACATTATTTTAACAATAAAAAAACATACTGCTTAGACATGAAAACAGTAGCTAATTATAATTTTAAAGGCGTTAAAGCCTTAGTACGCGTCGATTTTAATGTGCCTTTGGACGAAAACGGGCAGGTGTCGGACGACAACCGCATTCGTGGGGCATTGCCTACTATCCAAAAGATTTTGGACGATGGCGGTGCGGTGGTGCTGATGTCACACTTTGGCAGACCGAAAGGAACGGTTAATGCTAAGTATTCTTTGCAGCAAGTAGTGGAATCAGTGGCAACGTTGACGAATAGGTCTGTTCGTTTTGCGTTGGACTGTGTGGGCGAAACGACCCGCATGATTATCGCCGACCTCAAAATGGGCGAAATTTTGTTGCTCGAGAATTTGCGTTTTTATGCCGAAGAAGAAAAAGGCGACGAAAATTTTGCTCGCCAATTAGCTGATTTAGGTTGCTCGGTATATGTGAATGATGCGTTTGGGGCTGCCCACCGCGCGCACGCCTCAACAGCAACCATCGCACAGTTTTTTGCGCCCGAACAATGTATGTTTGGCTATCTTATGGCAGCCGAATTGCAAAGCGCACAGCGCGTGACCAACAATGCCAAAACGCCTTTTGGGGTTATTATTGGTGGTGCGAAAGTGTCGGACAAGATTTTGTTGATAGAAAATTTGTTAGCCCCTGCCGATGTGTTGCTGATTGGCGGTGGAATGGCTTATACTTTCTGGAAAGCGAAAGGCGGTGCTATTGGCAACTCGTTGCTCGAAGCCGACCACATCGCTACGGCACAAAGGATTATGGAACTTGCCGAAAAAAATAGTTGTCGTTTGCTGCTGCCCGAAGACTCGGTGGCTGCCGACCGTTTTGCGAATGATGCCAACACACAAATTTGTGCCAGCAACGCTATTCCTGATGGATATATGGGTTTAGATATTGGTCCGAAAAGTATTGAGGCGTTTACGGCTGCGCTCAACGATTGCCAAACGATTTTGTGGAATGGACCGATGGGGGTTTTCGAAATGCCTGCTTTTGAACAAGGCACCAAAGCAGTGGCGCAAAAAATTGTGCAACTTACGGCAGAAAAAGGTATTTTCTCGCTGATTGGCGGCGGTGACTCTGCGGCGGCTATTCATCAATTTGGCTGGGAAGATGAAGTGAGTCATGTTTCGACTGGCGGCGGCGCTATGCTCGAATTGTTGGAAGGTAAGGTTTTGCCGGGTGTAGCGGCTATTGGGTAGAATAAAGGCGGAAATCCGCACTTTTTCGATTTATGCCAGCACTTTTTCGATTTTCGTCCGAAATTTTGCTTTAACATCTAAACAAAACTACAACATAACACAATACCATTTTATCCCATTCTAAATTAAAGATACACTTCAATATCAATGACAAAAAAAACTCCTTCATCATATTCCAAATTTACTTTCGAAGACCTCGATAATTTGGGTTTAAAAATTTTGGTACTTGATTTGTTGGAAGAATATACAGTTTCCAATATTTCGCCAAGTAGTTGGTTAGTCGAAACCATAGCGCGCGGAACTGCTTTTTCTTTAAACACAGAAAAGGCTAAGTCCGAATTTTTAATAGCGCCCATCTTGAACGAATTGTACCATAATAACCCAAGTGTTTTTTCGGTTTATTCGGGTTTTAATTTTAAGGTGAATTCCGACAAAGGTTTGCAAGGTTTTTGCGATTTTTTGTTAGCCAAACAACCGCTAAGTATTATTCCAACGCATCCGATTATTGCTATTGTGGAGGCGAAGTTAAGCCAAGATTTATACGATGCCGTACCGCGATGCTCCGCCGAAATGTATGCTGCCAAAATTTGGAACGAACGCAAAAACGATAGCCCGCAAGTGATATATGGCTGTATTACCACAGGTGACAATTGGTTGTTTTTGAGCTATGAAGGTAAAGACACCATTGAAGTCGACAAAAAGTTTTATTCGCTCCACGAATTATCGCATTTATTGGGAGTTTGGCAAGTTATTATTGACTTATACAAATAGCATTCGATGTTTCTTAAAAAACTATATTCCAACACACGCCTAAACAACATTTTTCTATCTATCACGTACAAGAAAAAAAAAACATTGTTTTACTTAAATTTACTCTGTCTATGAAAAATCGTTCTGTACGCACGCCATTGTTGCGCAGCTTGGTGCGAGCTTTTCGCCTTGCGCACATCGCCAATCAACCACATTCGCCTTCGGCAAGCGAATTGGCAGCCATGAGCCAAGAAAACACACTTTCGCGTCGTAGTTTTCTTCGCCGCACCTCCTTGGCATCGGTAGCTTTGGGGTTGGGCGGAGCCACCACTTTGTTTTCATCAGCTTCTTGTAAAAAAGACAAGCTCAACCAATCCCGAAAAATTATTATTGTGGGTGGTGGCATGGCAGGTTTGCGAGCAGCCTATCACCTCAAAAAAGCGGGTTGGTATTCCACCGTTTTCGAAGCCAGCGAACGAACAGGCGGACGCATGTACAGCACCAAAAACCTCATGGGTGAAGGATATACCACCGAATTAGGCGGCGAATTTATCGACACTATCCATGAAGATATGCTCGAATTGGCAGACGAATTTGGTTTTGAACTCATCGACACCCTCGCCCCATCGGAATTGGCACTCACCAAAGACCTCTTTTTCTTCAACAACCAACGCTACTCCTTAACACAAGTCATCGAGGCTTTTCAACCAATCGCCAACCAAATCACCAGTGACATCGACTCCCTTCCCGACAGCATCACCTACCAAGATCCCGGAACAGCCGTTTCGTTCGACAACAAAACCATTAGCGAATACCTCACAGGTATTGGAGCAACAGGCTGGATAAAATCGTTGATAGAAGTTGCCTACGTCTCCGAATACGGACTCGAAGCCGACCAACAATCTGCCATCAATTTTCTCTATCTATTTTCGCCCGACACCTCCAACGGCAAGTTTGAAATCTATGGCGAAAGTGACGAACGCTACAAAATCAAAGGTGGCAACCAACAAATCGTCGACAAATTGGCAGACGAAGTTGCCGAACAAATCAACAAAGGACACCGTTTAGAAGCCCTTCGGCTCAACACATCGGGCGACTACACCTTGACCTTCAATGTAGGCGGCTCGACCGTCGAACACACTGCCGAATTTGTCGTTATGACCATTCCTTTCACCCTTTTGCGCGAAGTAGACTTTTCGCAAGCAGGTTTTTCGGCGCTCAAAACACAAGCTATCAACCAATTGGGCTATGGCACCAACGCCAAACTCATGCTGGGCGTAAACAACCGCGTTTGGCGCGAGCAAGGCTATGGCGGCTATCTTTTCACCGACCTTTCTATGATTCAGGGCGGCTGGGACAACACCCAACTCCAAACAGGCAGCGGCGGAGGTTACACCATCTATTTGGGCGGCAATCGCGGCGTGGAGGTGGGCAATGGCACTCCCGAATCCCAAATCCAAGCCCTATTACCACAGTTAGAATTGGCATGGGCGGGCATCAGCAACAGTTTTAACAACAAAGTAGGACGTTTTCATTGGCCCAGCTATGCCTACACCAAAGGCAGCTATGCTTGCTACAAACCGGGACAAATCACCACCTTTGGCGGAGCAGAACAAGAAACAGCAGGCAACGTCTTTTTTGCAGGCGAACACTGTAGCCTCGACTATCAGGGTTATATGAACGGCGCAGCCGTCACAGGACGCGAAGCCGCAGAAAATATTTTGGCAATCATTGACTAACAAAGACACTACACCCCTTGCTCAACATTAAAAAAAACAATTTTATTTGGGCGTTTCCCTGCGGGTCGGGCTGCTGCGGGCTTCGCTACGCTTGGTGCTGCGTTGCTCTCCGCACTGGCTAACGCCACCCTCCGCATCCCTAACGCGCTTCGCCATTCAAACTTTTTTCCGCAATACTTTTTTGGCGGCGGCTACGCCTTGCCTAATCTACAACAAACACCAATGAAAAACACACATTTCCTATTTTTCCTATTAACCACCACCCTGTTATTGTGGCAAAACTATGGCTGCAAAACAACAGACCTCAATCCCGCCTATTTGCGCATCGACAGCGTGACCTTAGAAACACAAGCACAACAAGGTTCGTCGCATCATGCCATCAACACCATCTGGGTCTATGCCGACGATGCACCTATTGGCGTGTTTGAACTGCCAACGGTCATACCTATTTTGGAATTGGGCAGCACCTCCATCAAAATTTTGGCAGGCATACAACAAAACGGCATCTTAAGTCAGCGCATAACCTATCCTTTCTACACAGCATTTGAACAAACAATAGATTTGCAAGGCGGACAAGTCTATAACTTACAACCCATTTTCACCTACACGCCCTCCACCGAATTTGTATTTATCAACGATTTTGAGTTGGGCAACAATATTGCAGACATTGATGACAATGGCAATCAAGAGTTTGTGGTAAGCGACACTCCTGCCGATGTGTTCGAGGGAGCGCGGGCGGGCAAGGTGAGTTTATCCACTGTTCAACCCCAATTTTCGGCAGCCACCACCAACTTCTTCCCCAATCCACCACCTTCTTATCCTGTGTTTATGGAGATGAGCTATCGCGCCGACATACCTTTTCAGGTGTGGTTGCGAGGCATCAATGCAGAGGGCGAAAGCATCGAGCATCCTCTTATCCGCTATATTTCCCAACAAAAAACATGGCACAAAATTTATTTAGATTTTACCAACGATGTAGCTGAATTAGATGCACAAGGCTATGGTTTTCATCAGTTTATCTGGCAAGCCACATTGCCCGCCGACACCACCGTTGCCAATTTTTATTTCGACAACATAAAACTGTTGAACCGCTAATTCCTGCCCCACATCCCTAAATAGATATGCCTCGTAAAAAAATTGCCATTAACACCCGTTTTTTATTACACCATCGCTTAGAAGGCATTGGACGTTTTACGCTCGAAAGCTGCAAACTTTTGGTGCAACAACACCCCGAACACGACTTTCTTTTCTTGTTTGACCGTCCTTATCACAGCGATTTTATATTTTCGTCCAACGTTACTCCTGTGGTTGTTTCGCCACCTGCTCGACATCCGCTGTTGTGGTATGCTTGGTTTGAGTGGGCAGTGCCGCGCCAACTCAAACACCACCAAGCCGACCTTTTTTTCTCTCCCGACGGTTATTGCTCCCTCCGCACACCCATACCCACACTTTTGGTGGTGCATGACTTGGCATTTGAGCATTTTCCCGAACAAATTCCCTTTTGGGTGCGCCACTATTACCGCTACTTTTCGCCGCGCTATGCCCACCGCGCCGAACAAATTGCGGCGGTCTCTGCCTATACGCGCCAAGATTTGGTGCAACAATATGGCATTGCACCCGAAAAAATAAGCATTACCTACAATGCCGTCAATATACATTACGCCCCTTTGTCCGAAGCCCAAAAACAAAGCGTTCGCCAACAATATACACACGGACACGACTATTTTCTTTTTGTCGGAGCTATTCATCCGCGCAAAAACTTAGCTAATATCCTGCGAGCATTCACCCTATTCAAACAACAACAACCTGATAATACCGTCAAAATGTTGGTAGCAGGACGAAAGGCATGGCAAAGTTCCGAAGCCTTCGAGGTCTATGAACAAATGCCACACAAAGCAGATGTAATTTTCACCGGTCATTTAGAAGTGGACACACTATCCCAAATTGTGGGGGCAGCCAAAGCTTTAGTCTATGCGTCCTTGTTCGAGGGTTTCGGCATTCCCATCATAGAAGCAATGCAAACCCACACACCTGTCATAACTGCTAACGTTTCGTCTATGCCCGAAGTAGCAGGTGGTGCGGCTTTGTTGGTAGACCCATATAATCCCCAAACAATTGCTCAAGCCATGCAAACGGTTTATACACAACCACAAAAAATACAAGAACTTGTGCAAAAAGGCGCTCAACAATGCCAAAAATTTAATTGGCAAAACACTGCTGACCAACTTTGGCAAATCATGGAGAAAATGTTGGCTCATTAAAAAACTTGCCCAATTAATTTCGGCTATAGCCCAAAATTTTTCGGATACCTATAGTAATATGAAATCTGAATAAACTTGACGAATATCCATAGTTACTTGATAATCAGGTAATTATGGATATTTTTTATTTTAATAAACCTGAAAAACACCGAAAATCAACTTGGCATATAATTTGGCTATACTAAAACAACATTTATTAACCACTTAAACCTAAAGGAGGTAAATATGATAAACCTAATTACATTTTTAATTATCGTGTTTTTAGTTGCTTCCGTATTCGGGAACCACAACCCACGTCATCGTTCCTATCCTCGCTACTACCGCTACCGTAATTACCACGAAGGCTCCCCATATCCTGATGATTACTATGATCATGGGTATCCTCCTTCTCAACGTCCAGACCGCGACTACACGCCGTATAGAAGTTCATTTTGTTTGATTTAGTAATTGGTATTTTCCTTGCAATTATCTTTATAATCGTCTTTGGTAGTATGGCATAACACGATTAACATCACCTCAAATTATCCTAATTGTGGATAGTTTGGGGTGATGTCATTTTATGTATGCTAAACTATTAAAAAATATCTTGGAGAGAGCATTTTTTATCTTTGTTAGCTACTCATATAAGGCATAAGAAAAAAAAATCACATTTTTGTCCAAAAAGTTTGCATAGCCTCAAAAAGCACCCTATATTTGCCACCGTTTTAACACACCTTCATAATAGATTTTACTATGAGTAAATTTTTCTCTCACATTGGATATAGTTTTATCCTCTGGATTAGTTTGGTGATGGGGTTGCCTGCGATGGCTCAACAACAAAATCCCGACCAAATTTTGTTACAAGGTTTTTGGTGGGATTATTGGAACAACAATTATCCCAATCGTTGGGCAGATTATTTGTCCGACTTGGCACCGCGCCTCAAGCAAATGGGCGTAAATGGCGTTTGGGTGCCGCCATCAGTCAAATCGGATTCTTATTCCGAAAATAGTGTTTGGAAAGGCAATATGGGTTATGGTCCTTTCGACCACTATGATTTGGGAGACAAATGGCAGAAAAACCTCAAACGCACGCGCATGGGCGATAAAAACGAATTGTTGCGCATGGTGGGCGTTTTGCATGCCAATGGTATTAATGTTGTACAAGACATTATTCCTAACCATATGTCATCGGCGGGCAGCGCCACTGGAGCAGGTGGTCAAGACACCGACCCTACTTCTATGTTGACAAATAGTGGTTACAAAAATTTCCGCAACATTTGTTACAATTCTCCTATTGGAGCATCACGCACCGAGGCAGCAGGCGAATACTGTAGTCGCAATGGGCGCTTCTCCAAAAATTTCCCTGATTTTTATCCCAATTTGATGAATCCTTGCTGCACCAACGACATCAATACGCCGATGTTTGGTCCTGATATTTCTTACGAATCCAATGCGTATGGACAGAGTGCGAACTGTACAGGTAGCAATCCGTCTCAAGCTGCTAACTATATGCGCGATGGTATGCGAAATTGGTTGATTTGGTACAAAAAACAAACAGGTTTTGATGGTGTTCGCCTCGATGCCGTAAAACATTATCCCGACTATGTGACCGAAGATTATATGTGGAATTTGCAAAACAATGCAGGCTGGGCGAGCGGCGGCAACCAAATGTTTGCAGTAGGCGAACACGTAAGCGGCACCACAGATTGCGATAATTGGACGAATGCCGTGCAACAACGTGCTGGTACATTCGACTTTGGTTTGCGCCAAGAAATTTATTATATGGTCACAGGACAAGGTAACTACAATTTGGGTACTATTGTCAACTATCAACAACAAACCCGCAACCGAAGCTGTAATTTTGTGAACAGCCATGATACGTTCCGCCCCAAATGGTGGTTATCAACAGTAGGCAACTATCCTGCTCCTTTGGGCGATGCTACAGGTTGGGATACAGGCAACGAATTATGGAACGGACACATTGACCCACGTGAGTCGCGCTTGTCATTGGCTTATGCTTTGATTTTTGCTTTAGACGGCACTCCAACTGTCTTTTTCGAAGACCTTTTTGATGTGGGAACTACTGGCAAACGTTTTACGCACGCGCCAACGAGTACCGCCGACTTACCTACACGCAGCGATATTGTTAATCTGATGTGGTGTTACCAAAATCTTAAATTCAAACAAGGTGCTTATCTGGTACGCAACCAAACTGCTGATGTTTTGGTGGTAGAAAGAAGTACAAAAGCCTTGATTGCCATGAACGACAATTGGAATACTTGGCAAAACTTGACAGGCGTGCAAACCAACTTTGCTGATGGTACTATTTTGAAAGATTATTCAGGCGCTACCACCACAACACGAACCGTTTATGGCGGCGGAAAAGTGGATATTGCGATTCCTCCTTGCGACGGAACAGCACCGCAAGGACGCAAAGGTTATGCCGTTTGGGCTCCCAATGGTGTCAATACCAATTTTGTGATGGCAGAACGCACCACAACGCAAGAGTGGGAAATGGCAAACGATTTGGGCGACCGCGACTCACGCTCTTTGGGCGAAGGTGGTGCTTTGCCTTCCAATTCAACAGCAGTGCGCACAGTAGGAAAAATTTATGTCAAATCGGGCAAAGCTGTCACCTACAATATCTATCCTACCAATAATGCGGTAGAAATCCAAGCGGGTTTGTTAGATGCTAATGGTGTTATTTTGTCAAGCGTAACAGGGTCGGGCAATCTTAGCAAAACCTATACGCCAACTGCCAGCGGCTGGCTCTCCATCAAAATGCGCAACAAATTAGCAACCACACCCGGACAAAATGTCTATGTCAAAGTAACCTATACATCGCCTCAAACGCCCAGTGCAATCACAAATCCGGGTTCAGCCAAAACCGAAACCGACACAACGCCTTTAGTATGGTTGTCTAACGAAGAAAGTCAAATTAACATTTATCCAAATCCTGCCAAAGGCGACTGGATAAACTTGTCTATTACTGCCAATGAAGAGTCAATACAAGCGGTCGAAATTGTTGATGTAAGTGGTCGTTTGGTGCATCATCAAGCATTGCGCCTCTGGGAAGGTGATAACGAATATACGCTCACTCCTGCACAAAAATTGCCTATTGGTGTATATATGTTGCGTCTTTCGGGCATGGAAATACCTAAAAAATTGGTGATTGTGGAATAAAAAATCGATGTTGCGGCATTGAGTAAAACATGATGCCTTACAAAAAACATCATTCAAGACAAACGCAAAACGCTGGTAGGTCGGTTCGACTTACCAGCGTTTTGTTTTATGGATAAGATACAGAAAATCTACTCAACTGTAACAGATTTCGCCAAATTGCGTGGCTGATCCACATTGCAGCCGCGCATAACAGCAATATGATAGGCTAACAATTGGAGAGGAACAACCGAAATCATGGGCGTAAGCGGCTCGGCGGTAGCTGGAATTTCTATCACAAAATCGGCTAATTCGTCCATCAAATCATCGTGTTCGTTGGTAATAACAATGATTTTGCCTTTGCGTGCTTTTACTTCTTGGATATTACTCACAATTTTTTCATAAGCACTTTGGTTAGTTGCCAACACCACCACTGGCATTTCTTGGTCTATCAACGCAATAGGACCATGTTTCATTTCGGCGGCAGGATAACCTTCGGCGTGTATGTAGGAAATTTCTTTGAGTTTCAACGCACCTTCGAGGGCGACGGGGAAATTGTAACCACGACCAAGATAGAGGAAATTGGAGGCATCTTTAAAAATATCGGCAATGCACTGTACTTGGGCTTCGGTCTGTAGGGCTTTTTGGATTTTTTGTGGAATCTGCTCCAGTTCCACCAACAGTTCCCTAAATCGGGTTTCGGAGATAGTGCCGCGCTGTTTGGCAAGCGACAGTGCCATGAGGGTCAAGATGGTTAGTTGGGCGGTAAAGGCTTTGGTCGAAGCCACACCAATTTCGGGTCCTGCGTGTGTGTAGGCTCCTGCATGTGTGGTGCGAGCAATGGACGAGCCAACCACGTTGCAAATTCCGATGATGGTAGCGCCTTTTTGTTTAGCCAATTCTATGGCGGCGAGGGTGTCGGCTGTTTCACCCGACTGCGAAATGGCAATCACCACATCGTCTTCATACAAAACAGGATTGCGATAGCGAAACTCTGAGGCATATTCCACCTCCACAGGTATGCGAGCAAGGTCTTCAAAAAGGTATTCGGCAACCAAACCCGCGTGCCAAGATGTGCCACACGCTACAATGATGATGCGTTTGGCGTTGATAAGTTTGTTTTCGTATTGTTTAATGCCTCCCAATTTGACATAAGCCTCTTCGGGACGCAAACGACCACGCATACTATCGGCAATAGAAATAGGCTGTTCGTGAATTTCTTTGAGCATAAAATGTTCATAGCCGCCTTTTTCGAGCCTCTCCAAGTTCCATTCTAATTCCTGCACAAAAGGTTCTTGGATTTGGTCATTACTAATTTTTTTGACCGTAAGACCATTTTCCAAATCGATGGTAGCAATTTCGCCATCGTTCAGATACACCACGTTTCGGGTATGTTCGATGATAGGTGTGGCATCGGAGGCTAAGAAAAATTCGCCCTCGCCAATACCAATCACCAAAGGGCTACTTTTGCGGGCTGCCACAATTTTGTTGGGTTCGGTTTGGCTCATCACCACAATAGCATACGCACCAACAGCCGTATGGAGCGCCAAACGCACCGCTTGTTCCAAATTTGTTTGTGTTTCTTTCTGAATTTCCTCTATCAGATGCACCAACACTTCTGTATCTGTTTGGCTTTCGAAGGTATGACCGCGCTTGGTAAGTTCGGTTTTGATAGCCGCATAGTTTTCAATAATGCCATTGTGGATAATAGCAATATCGCCGCTGCCCGACCGATGAGGGTGTGCATTAATGTCATTAGGTTCGCCATGGGTTGCCCAACGTGTATGTCCCATACCAGCCGTACTCTGGATAGGTTGGTTGTGGGTGTGTGCCAACAAGTCGTTAACCTTGCCCTTACACTTGTAGAGCATTAGTTGTTTATCGGGAGTGAGCAAAGCTACGCCTGCGCTATCATAACCACGATACTCGAGGCGTTGGAGTCCTTTAATAAGGATAGGAAAGGCATCTTTTGTGCCAATGTATGCAACAATTCCACACATATTTCAGCTTTTTTGTGAATATAATCAGCATTTTAGGACTTCAAAGTTACGGCTTTATTTGTTTTTTTTTGCGCAAAAAGGTATTTTTTAAGTTTTTTTACCAAAAAATTGTTTTTACCTTCTAAAAATGTGACTTTAAAGCCGTTTTGTTGTCTTATTGTCCGAGTGAGTGTAGTGATTGAAGTAGCATAGTTTTGGAGAAGGACGCGCCGTTGAGGTGCGTCCTTTCTTTTTTTGGGGTATTATAACTTTTTTGTATTCACAAAAAAATGCTACAAGGTTCGTGAAATAATAACTCATGTTACACATTCGTCCAAAAGTACAGTGTAACTGAACACCAATTTATTTGTTATTCGAAATACTATTATCGTGAGCATCAAATGGTGATTCTACTTTTTTGCTCACCCAAAAATTAGCAAAAAAAGGTGTTCTTTTTCGAGTGGATTCGTCAGGCGTGCTGTGGTCTTTGCGGGTTTTACGGCAGTGTTCTATTTTGTCGGAACAAAGTGCTATTATCCCGAACAACATCATAACTCGTTCGAGTGGCGAAGCGCGTTAGGGATGTGGCGGGTGGCGTTAGCCAGTGCGGAGAGTAACGCAGCACCGAAGCGGCAGCGAAGCCCAGAACAGCCCGACCCGCAGGGAAACGCCCAAAAAATTCAATGCAATTGTATCGAACTAAGCCAAATAGAACAGTAGCAAGCAAATTACACTTACTTTGTCTGCTAATTAGCGCAAAAACTATACAATTATGGTAGCAAAGTCGCTTTTTGTTGGTTTATTCATGATTTTGGTATGTCAACCATCAAAGTAGTTTTTTTGATAGGGCGAAAATAGGTAAAACAGACACAACAGCACTTTTTTTACTCAAACAGACTTTCTAAAATAGGCAAAGAGCGCGACTCTCCAAAATTTTCTATGTGCAATTCGTAGTATTTCAAAAGCGCATGTAGCAATAGTTGGCGTTGGTTTCGGTTGAGGTGAATGCTGTGGGATTGTGTGATAGATGTATTGATGAATTGGTGCAATAAATCAGACAAAGGCAGTTCCAAATACAGGTTGTGTGCGGGTATGCGGTGCGTGAAAACACCTTCTTGCAGGTCAAAAATAGCTCGGTCGGTATAGAAAAAATTGTCTTGCGGAAAAAAACCGATATAGCTTGTCCACTGCAACAAAAATGCAATGCTTATATTGCTCACACTATCAGGTGTGGTGTCTATATAACGTATCAGTTCCCACAAAAACCCAAATTGTGTGGCATTGGGTGTTTCTTCTTGTAGCGTTTTGTAAAGGATTTCGGCAAGGAACAAAGCGATACTGCGTTTGTGGGCATCAAAAGGCAGTTGGGTAAACAAAAACGCCAATTTCACTTCTTTGATGTGTTGGATGTTTTTGCTTTGGCGATGATAAACCACCATATCGAGCAAACTAAGCGACTGCCAATGTGCTGCTTTTTGGCGAGCGTTAATGCTCCTGACGCTATTGACCATGTAGGACTGTATGCCAAATTGTTCGGTATAGACCTTAGCAATAAGGCTCGTCTCGGAGTATTTGACCGTTTTTAGGACAATGCCTTGTGTGTTTTGTAACATTTTTATTTTTTGGAGTGGATTTGGGGATAGGAAGGTGTGGATTGGTGTTTTTTTGGGGGGAAGGACAGCAATGGTGTGTTAATATCGAACCACATTACCACAAATGTTCTTTGTAATGAATGTCTTTAGCTCAAAACAACAAGAGGAAGTCTGTTTGGGAGATAACTGATTTTATTGGTTACGCTACTCATACTTTTCGGAAGTTGTGGCATATTTATAAACTTTTGGAACTAAGTAAGAAGTGTCTCCCATCATCTTATAGTCTTCCAAACTATATGTTCTAATGTCGTAAAACTCTTGCGTGTCGTTGTGAAGTAGTTCTAAAGAAAGAATATCACTTGCCCAAAATACTAAACGATCTTCATGAAATAAGAAATACAGAAGAAGTGGTGTTTTCACTACAAATAATTGTCCATAGCTCTTTCTTCCTATTTTTATTTTCTCGATGTTAACGCGATAATTACTATTGTCGGCTGAGGTTGGGTCATCAACAATGAAACTGCTGATATTTCTATCGGTCAATTCCGCTATTATTTTTATTTTATCATAATCCAAATTATTCACCAACAGCGGTAAATCGTCAAATGTTTTTCCGTTGAACAAAGCCTTATACCTTCTCCCATGCCTGTCATTATAGCTAAACGAATAGTACCCAAAATTAGATTCTATGGAACGGTTTATACCTAATCCGCACGTTTCATAAACGATTTGGTATTGATTGTTTATTTTTTGAAAAATTCGGATAGTTAATCCACAAGAACCGCTGGGATCTCCACAAACTAATTCAGAAGCAAATACAAAACATTCCATACCATGATGGACACTTAAGTCGAAATAATAGGTATTTTTGTCCGTAAATTTATGTTTTCCTATTTCGTCGCAAAAGGGCAATACAATTTGGGTGTATTCGTTGTCTATAGGCTTTCCTTCTTCCGCTTGATACCTCTTGTTTTCTATATTTTTGGAGCTGTCGATGGCTGATGTTTTGGGAGAACAGGAACCAATCATTATACATCCCAATAGTAACAATAGCTGTATTTGTTTCATAAGGTCAAACGGTTATTGTTGTTGTCAAACGATAGGCAAAGGTAGTGTTTTTTGGGGATATGACCTACAGTAGCAAAATTATTTCTTTCGGAAGCAAAAAGGTTTAGCAATAACAAGTAAACAGGACAACGACTATAGAACAGTAACGTTCTATAGTCGTTCATTTTTTATCCACAAAAATGCACCTAATTTGCACAAATTGCCAAGCACAAAGCATTGATTTATTTGGGCGTTTCCCTGCGGGTCGGGCTGCTATGGGCTTCGCTTTGCTACGGTGCTGCGTTGCTCTCCGCACTGGCTAACGCCACCCTCCGCATCCCTAACGCGCTTCGCCATTCGAACAAAAATATCGTTATTTTTTTACGGCAAAAACAGCTTTTTTCCGACAAAATAGTTAAAATAAAACACTACCAAATTGACTTTGATTTGACCAATGCCAAATTGATTGGTTTGAGAATTGTCTATGAATGCCTTATTGCAGCGTTCGCAAGCGGGCGGCGTGGGCAAAAAATGGTGAGTTTTATAACTCCTAACAAGTCTCAAAAGTGTTGATAAGCATACAACACCAAACTAAAAAGTTAGCTAAATTTATTCCAATGATAGCATTAAGTTTTTTCCTGTTTTTCGCTGTATTTATTTTTGGTTTGTATCAAGTATGTAAAGAAGCATACAAAGATTATCAACAAAAAAAACACGCCACTACTTTTCTACATCAAAGCTATGAAGTAGTTGGAAAAGTATTGAACTATTCAAATGGCAAAAATGAAGAAGAAGCAGGTTGGGATCATGGGTCGGAACCTGCTTTTGCCACCTATAAATATGCTATTGGCGATGTATCACTTGTTATTGAAGGGAAAGAGCGAGTGGTAAATTTTTACCTAAAACATGTTACCGATCCGCAGTCTATTACCTATTTATACAATCCTGTCAACCAAGAACTTCGCTATAAAAACGAAGTAATGAAAGAAGTAGCTGCTAAATCTTGGCTATATAAACACGGATTTCTTATGCTGGTTTGGTTAAGTGGAGCGGTGCTTATGTTATTGTTTACTATAGCATCACTATTAAGTGGAGTGATGCTTATACTATTGTAGCATCACTATAAGCAAAATAGATAAGCCTATAGCGGCAAGATAACAGCACAATAAAAAACAAGAGGCTTTTCCTATTTACACTGGATACCCAAATGTTGCTTTATCAAGAACGAAAGATGCTTGATATAGTTGCATGGAACTACTACTTGGCGTTTATCCATAAATTTTATACTTTTGCACGAGCGCCTTATTCAGCAAATTGTCGATTATGTGGATACTTTTATGAACGATACGGGTGTTTATGGCTATTAAAAAACGCTTGGTAGCTAAGAAGCTACTAAGCGTTTTTTTGTTATAGAACGATAAACAACAGTTGGTCTCACTTTAATGCAGTTTGCACCGTTTCCCAAACCTTTTTGCGGTTGTTGGCAATGAGGACAAAGTTGGGTAGGGGAACGATTTGCACGTTTTTGTTTACATACAAACCCGTTTTGCCGCTTACTTCGGCTGCACTTGCCAAAAATATGGACGAACGAGCGGCTTTTTTTGCCGATTTGCCTCCATCAGGACGCGTCAGTAGTTTAAACACAGGAAAAAAGGGACGCAGCAGCCAAGGAAACATATCTGCCGTAACGTTTTGGGTCATCTCTGTTGCAGCTTGTCCCGGATAGCAGATATTGCAGGTAATATTGGTGTCTTTGAGCTGTTGGGCATATTCATACATGACACACATCATCGCTATTTTGGTATTGGAATAGGTGTTTAGTCCATCAAACCCTTTTTCGCTTTGTAGGTTTTGCAAATCGACGCTTTTGGGTAGGTTGCCGCCCATCAAAGTGATTACTCTGGCTTGTGGGGCTTTTTTTAGATGCTCCACAAGCAAAGTTGTGAGCAGATAAGGCGTTATGACGTTGACTGCAAAATTGGTTTCGATACCGTCGGGAGTTTTTTGGTAGGTATTAGCGGCAGATCCAGCATTGTTTATCAACACATCTAAATGCTTGTATTGTTTTTGGAAGTCGTTGGCTAATTGGCGCACGCCTGTTTGTGTGGCAAGGTCGGCAAGCAGATATTGAATGGTCGAGCTATTGGCTTGTTGTCTAATTTCTTGCACGGCTTGTTCGGCAGTTGCTTTATTGCGTCCTGTAATGATGACGGTGGCTCCTTGTTGTGCCAAGGCTTGTGCGGTTTGTTTGCCAATGCCGCTTGTTGCGCCTGTTATAAGTACAATTTGAGAAGTCATTTCCTTCATGCTTGTTGTGCAAATTTTTCAATGGTAAGTTGTGGTTTGCCCAATTCGTCCCAAGCCTTTTGTGCCTCAAAGGTTTCTACATTAAACAACATGACGTTCATCAAATTGGATACAAATTTCATTGAAGGCATAAAAATACCCATGAATTTCATCATGCCCAACGGAAATGCCCCCACCGAAAGTTGTTGTTTCGTATATCCGTTAGCGAACTTTTGGGCTGCTTCTTGCATTGTCAAAGACTCTTGTCCTTGTATGGGATATTCTTGGTTGAGGGCTTTGTCGGTTTTGAAAGCATTGGCAACGTTTCGCCCAAAATCTTCTCCTGCAATCCACCATGCTTTGTTATTGACCGATGCTTTGATGAAATTGATTTTGTTTCCTCTTCGCATTCCCTCGGAAGTAAAGTTTTCCATAAAGTTGGAGGGATAGAAAATGGTATATGGAATACCCGATTTCTTTATTCGTTCAATGCTCGACTTTTTAGCGGCAAAAACCCACCAGTTGCCTTGATAGTTTCGCGCCAAAAAAGAAGACAAAAGGGCAATTTGTTGGAGTTTGGGGGCTTGTTTTGCCATTTCTACGATATTGTCCAAACCTTGCATTTCGGGATTAAATTGGTTTTCCTTGTCCTCGGCTCGTGTGGAGATGTTGATATATAAACCATCGGCGTTTTTGAGGGCTTCTGCAATAGAAGTTTTGTTGTCCAAGTCTCCTTTGACAAAAGTTACGCCAACAGGGAATATACTTTTTGCTTTTTCGGGATTTCTGACCAAGGCAGTAACGGCAAAACCCGCTTTAACTAATTCCTTGGTTACAGGTATGCCAATCATGCCTGTTGCACCAATAACTGTGATGTTCTTTATCATGTTAATTTAATTTTAGAATAGCTACTATTTGTTCTATCTTATTTATTTTGTCGGAAGAAAGCTGTTTTTGCTGTAAAAAATAACGATTCTTCTATGATTTTGGCGATAACGAACAAAAAAACAATAGCTTATGTTATTTTTAAATCTTAATAGGATGGCAAAATTGTACCACAAACCCACAAAACAAAGTTTAAAGTTAAACCTTAACAATGTTTAACTTTGCAGGTACTATTACTGCATTTTTAGCTTTTTTGCCGACTTATGCCGAAACCATTATTGTTGATAAAGTCAATACGAATAATAAAACTAATTTGTTCATTTTTTTTGTTTTGATTAATTTCGGTGCAAAGGTAAAATGCTTGCTTTGTAAATGCAATATACTACCCGAAACGAAAGTAATACCTTTTTGGTAAGTTTGCTTTGGTTTAGAAAAGCGTCTTTACTAAAAATGCCAAATTATCTATTTACTCATGTTGCAGATTTTCCTCCAAAGGTGTGGTCTTTGCTTAAGTTTGTGGTAGCAAACAAAAATGTACATACCTTTCTGTTTTTCGGAATTAGCTATCACAAAATGTGGGCAATCGTTGAGGCGTTCTATCGTTCTTTGCTGGTTTATTCGCCATTCCGATGCCTCAACGACCGACCGCAGCACTATTTCGGGCAAGTGATTGTTCCACCTAATCGCGATTTGGGTTAATAAAATACGTAAATTCAGTTCCGCCCTTATTTGTGCCAATCGTTTGGGAGTGATATTTCGGAGAATTTCTGACATACTCCAAATAGATTTTTACTCCTGCCATACCCAAATTGTCTGCTACGATTAGTGTATTTTTCACAAAATTTGGTTCAAGCATTTTGGTTAAAGGCAAATACTGCTCTTTCCAACCATCTAATAGCAAGAACTCAATAGAGTTGGGATAGTTTTTGAGGGTTTGCATCACATCACCTATCTTTATGTCGATAAACTCCTCAAGTCCTGCTTCTATGAAATTTTGTCTTGCTTTTTCTGCTTTTTCGGGCAATAGTTCGGTGGTAATTACTTTGCCGCCTACCTCTTTTGCCGCCGCCGCCAAATAGATGGTGGAAATGCCAAAAGAAGTGCCGTATTCGACAATGTTTTTGTATCCTTTTTCCACGATGGTTTTATATAACAATTCGCCTTGTTCGCGGCTAACTGCAATGTATGCGTCTTTCATGTCTTCGGGTTTCAAAGGGCGAAAAATTGCCTTTGACAATCCCCAAAACATGGCAGGTAGATTTTTGTTTGCCTCGTTGTGAAGGCGATTTAGGGTGTTTTGAATTTTGGTGTTCATTACATTATTTTTTCAATTGTTCAATAGCTGTTTCCCATTCTTCGCAATGATATACTTGTTTGATTTGTCCGTTTTCGATGGTGTGAATGTCTATTGCCATTGTTTTGAAAGATTTTGTGCCATCACATTCTACACCTTTGAAATTGCCGCGTGGCGAAGCACTAAATAAAGAACGGACTACAATTTGGTTGCCTTGCTCGATGGTTTCTTGGATTTCCCATTTCATATCGGGCATAATTTTCCAGAACATTCCGATTTGTCCAATCAGAGATTTTTTTGGTTTTTCTCCCGCTGCGTTTTTGGATAAAAAATCGTCCGCCAAAAGATTTTCCAACACTTCGGTCGGGTTTGTTGTTGTATTGACGGTCAAACATTTTTGGTAGAAGACTTCTACTACTGATTTTAAACTACTCATTTTAGCACTTTTTTTAGTTACGAATTATAGTGCAAAGGTAGGGTGATTATGGTGCGTGGAAAAGGTGAAAAATTCCCTTTGAATGATACTTTTACGCTAATTGCTGTTTTTGCCTAAAATTATTGGGTGTTTGGGCAGTATGTTTCTTAAAAAATTTAATAAAATTGGTGGGTTCATCAAAACCCAAGCCGTAGGCAATGGTCTTAACACTTTCTTGGGAATAGGATAAAAGGCGTTTTGCTTCCAATATTATTTGCTCGTCTATTAATTGTTTGGGAGATTTGCCCAATGTTTGTGTGGTAACTTTATGCAGTTTTTTTTCGGAGATAAGCATTTGGTGCGCATAAAAGTTGACTTGATGCTGTTGTTTGAAATGCTGTTCCAATAAAGATTCAAACAATACTAAACAATCCAATTCGGCACCCGACTTTATAGACTCAAAACCTTGTGCTTCGGCGCATTGTTGTGCCAAAATCAAAAGATTTTGTAATAAATTTTTGACCAATAACTGATGGGGTGGAGGTTGGAATGTGCTTAAGATTTGGCGAATATACCGAGCCGTATTCTTGACATTTTGATATTTATCGACAGACAGCTCAATGACTTGTGTGTCATACAATTTGCTGAACAAAGTGCAATTTTGTAGGAATTGTTGGTCAAAATCTGAGACGCTAAATAAGGTATCCATAAATACAATTACCTCACCCTCAAAACACAATCGTTTATCAAAACAATGCACTTTGTCTTTGTCTAAAAACAAAAGCGAACAATCAGGAATATCCATTTTTTCAAAATCTACCTCGTGAACAGTTGCTTTGTCAAACAAGAAAATATGGTAAAAATTAGTTCGGTGCGGACGTGCTAATACGTCCACACCGAACTTGAGCAACTCCTCAGAAGTTACCACCTGAATATCTAAAGTATGATTTGTTTGTTTTTTAAAACTACGGCTTTCAATGCTTTCTTTTATAGTTGCCACTGTTGGTATTATTTTAAATTTAGGGTGCAAAGTTCACCAATAACTTTGTAATTATCAAATTTTGGATAATAACTAAAAAATAATGACACGTCCCATATCGTTTTTGCTCAAACCCAACAACTGCCCATGTTGGCTTACTGACATGATGCGTGAATGGGGCTTTGAAGGATATGGCAATGAGCCAATAAATAAACACAAAAAAAATACAGATAAGCCCACTAAACTTATCTGTATTTTTGGTATTGGGATTTATAGGATTACAATTGACACAATTGAGCGCTATATTCCCAAAGGCTATTTTGGTGGGTTTCGTTATAGGACTCTGGTGACGATTGCACCAATTTCATCTCTTTGAAATAACTGCTATTAGGTGGGTCGATGCGGGTGGCTAAACTCACCGATGGGCGAGCGCCTTTGTCAGTAGAACCTAAGAATAGTTTCATCAAGGGCGATACAAAGCGCATCCAACCTATATCTTGCCCGAAATTGGAAGCAATAACGCCAGGGTGTAGCGCATTGACCGTAATGGAAGTATCTTTGAGTTGGCGAGCCAATTGGTAGGTGAACAATACGTTGCACAATTTGTTGAAACCATAATTTTTCCAAGAGTTGTAGGCACTGCCACGCACATATTGGTCTAAATCGAACTTTGCTATACGGTGTATTTCGGACGAAACATTGATGATTCGGGCGGCTTTGGCGTTGCGAAGCGGTTCGAGCAACAAATTGGTCAATAAAAAATGCCCCAAATGATTGGCGGCAAAGCTGTATTCAATACCTGTGGGGGTTTCGGAGCGTTCTTTCCACAAACCACCTGCATTGTTAATCAAGGCATCGAGCGAGGCGTACTGCGACTTCACCTTGTCTGCCAATTGTCGCACCGATTCGAGGTTGCTCAAATCTACTTGGAGGTGAGAAATGGTAGCATTGGGTACATCTTTTTTGATGTCGTGTATGGCTTGCTGTGCTTTGTCGCTACTTCGGGCAGCAATGATGACATTCCATGATTGTTGGGCTAACTGTTTGGCGGTTGCCTTCCCAATACCTGAATTGCCACCTGTTATGAGGACTGTTTTTTGCATAAAAATTAAAATTTTAGTTCGGGTAAATCGCGAAAATGTCCATTCATCTGAACTTTTTCTTTAATAAATTGTTCTTGTTCCAATGTTGGCAACCAATTGTTGAGATGGTACAACAAAAATTGCTGTCTTTCGCTTTCGCGGTCGAGCGTCAAAAGATACAGCAATTCATCTTTGCCCAACCCTACATAATGAGCAATAGTAAAACTGTCAAAATTGGGAAATTCTTTGCGGACATTCAGCAATTCGTGTAGTTTTTTTAATGCCTGTGTCAATTCTATGGCGGTATGGTCGTCGGCATCTAACACATTTTCTTTGTATGTGACCTCGCCCCAAGGATAAAGTCGATGGGGTGCTTGTGCTTGAAAATGTAGTAGTTCAAATACGCGCCTGCCTTGAGTTCTGATGTCCATTTCTCCATTCGGATATATTTGGGCAATATCCAAGAGGTGCATTTCAGTACCATATTTAGCCACTTTGCCCTTATCAAAAAGTGTTATACCAAAAGCGCCTTTGGTTTCGGCAATTTCGGTAATTAACTGTTTGTAGCGGGGCTCAAAAATGTGCAAATTTAGCTTTTCTGTGGGAAAAACTATCAGGTTAAGCGGAAATATAGGTATAAAATGTGTGTTCATAGTAGTATTAACAAACAATTGGTCAAGTTGTTTACTGTGGTACAAAAAAAATAAATAAAATGGATTATTCCTCTACCTTAACTTATTTATATGAGCAGTTGCCGATGTTTCAACGTGTTGGCAGTGTGGCTTTCAAAAAAGATTTAACCAATACATTGGCTTTGTGCGCCGCAGTAGGCAACCCACAACACCAATTGCGCTGTTTACATATTGCTGGTACTAATGGCAAAGGCACAGTCACACACAGCCTATCAGCCATTTTGCACACACACGGCTACAAAGTTGGTCTATATACTTCGCCACACTACAAAGATTTTCGAGAACGCATCAAGATTGATGGGCAATATATTTCGGAGCAAGCTGTTATAGATTTTGTTGAACGGATTCGCCCTTTTTCAGAGGCGATTCAGCCTTCATTTTTCGAGTTAACAGTTGTTATGGCATTGGATTACTTTGTGCAACAACAAGTTGATGTGGCGGTGATTGAGGTAGGGCTGGGTGGTCGTTTGGATTCTACCAATGTTGTTTCTCCCGAAATGTGTGTCATTACCAATATCAGTTATGACCACACTCAAATGTTGGGAGATACCTTGGCGGCTATAGCTTTCGAGAAAGCTGGGATTATCAAGCCGGATATTCCTGTGGTGATTGGCGAAACGCATAACGAAACGGCTTCTGTTTTTCGTCAGATAGCCCAAGAGCGCCATGCTCCGATTGTGTTTGCCGACGCATGTTTAGAAAGTCGCCATTTTTGTAGCTCTCTACACGGTTCGCGGCTCGATGTTTATGACCGAGCGGGCAAGTTGTGTTTGCCTGATTTACAAACCGATTTGGCGGGCAGTTATCAAGAAAAAAACATCATCACCGTTTTAGCCAGCGTTTTGCAACTGCGCCAATTGGGTTGGGCATTGCAAGACGACCTTGTTCGGCGAGCTTTGTCACAAGTTTGCAGTAGTATGAATATGGTAGGACGTTGGCAAGTTTTGCGCGATGCCGAGCCAATGGTTGTTGCCGATAGCGCCCACAACGAAGGTGGTTTGCGCTATGCCATGCAGCAATTGTTGGACGAAGCCAAAGACGGACAATTGCATTTGGTTATTGGGACGGTCAACGACAAAGATGTGCGAAAAATGCTATCGTTCATGCCCCGCAAAGCCACATATTATTTTTGCAAGGCAGACATTCCGCGCGGTTTAGCCGCCGACGAACTGCAACGTATAGGCGCAGCATTGGGTTTGACTGGCGAAAGTTACAGCAGCGTACAAAACGCTTATCATGCAGCCCTTCGCGCCGCCAAACCCAACGATGTGGTATATATCGGAGGCAGTATTTTTGTGGTAGCAGAAGTATTAGATTAAGCCACTTGCGCCTCCAATGTTGCAATTTGTTGTTTCAGCCAGCGCAACATATCTACATAGTAAGCATCGGCTTTATAAGCAGCAGTTGTTTCGAAAAACAGCAAATAATCTCTACAGATATCGATTTTTTCGTGTTGGGTTTTAACATTATAGAAACGCCCAACAAAATTGGCAAACAAAGTGGCGTAGTGTGATTGTGTGCGGTGCAACAAAATAGTTTGGCGAATATCTACTGCCAATTTTTGTGCTTCTTCTGCCCGATTTTCTGCCATATACACCAATGTTCGCAACAAATGCTCCATCATATCTTGTGTGTGGTCGCGTTTTAGTTGCATGGTTTTGTCCAAATACAACAAAGATTTGTCGTATTTTTCTTTCCAAAAATAAACTTCTGCCACTTCATATAATAAGTTGAAATAGTTGGCATTGTTAATTTTTAGTATTTCTTCTTCCTCAATAAGGACAAGTACTTCAGGCAAAATGAAAAGCGATTTTTCTATATCAGCCGTATGTTTGTAGACTCTCAAATCAATGAGGTATGCCAATACTAATAGGTCGGTATTGAGGTTGTTTTGGTCAACAAAATCATATAACCGATACATTTGTTTAAGCAAATCACTCACCACTAAGGCTTCGTCATACTCCTTAATACGAATAGAAGTATTGGCAAAATTGTTCAGAACATTGAGATAGGGATACCAATGTGCGTTGATATAAAAGTCATTTTGTCCATAAATATCCAGCATGGCTTTATGGCTTTTATAGACTTGTTCATAGTCGTTGATATTGCGGGCAATAGTAGAAATGATGTTATGATACAGTATTTTGGAACTAGTGGATAGTGCATTGGTTTCGTCCAACAACAAGAAATCGTTGCTCAACAAACGTGACCTTTTGGTCAGTTCGACGTTCGATAGAGATGTACTGCTAATAACTTCGCTTTTGAGGTTGAGTGCCACATATTGCCAATAGTTAGCCATTTTTTCGCACAAAGCTTGTTGTTCATGCACGATTTGTTGATAAGAAAATCTATCACTCAAACCAAATGTAACTAAGGTTTTTTTCCATTCCAAAATATCTCCTTTTTCTTTCAAAAGGTCGTTGCTGGTGGCTAATGCCTCGGCTTCTTCCAATAAGTTGGCACAAAGGGGATAGTTTTTTTGTTTAAAAAAGTGTTTTACTCCTAATAAATAAGTATGAATAATCTCTGTTGCATCATTTTCAACGTGTTTAACATGAATGATTTGGAGAATTTTTGAGGATAGGAGAAACAATTGGTTGCCTGCTGTTTGTTCTTCGACAGGGTAATTGTGTAGTAGTTCTTCAAAAAGGGTCAATAAAGTGGGGTCAAGAATGGCTAAACTTTGAGCAATGCGTTGTTGTTCTTCTGCACTTAGCCCATTGATAAGTTGCTTGAGTTGTTCAATACCCAACATGTTTCGTTTAGATTTAGAATAAGGAGTAAGGGAAAATAGGCGAAAAAAAAGCGTAAATAAATAGTAATAGTGTGTTAAAAAAGACAGTAATATGACTAAAAAAAGTAGTAATGTTATACTAACTATGTTAGCCTATATCTCTAAAAGAGGGTATTATTTACTGTTTTTGGTTTTATTGGCTTGTCAACCTCAAACACCGATTAGCAACGGTGCAAATGGTGAAAAAGTTACACAAAATTCAAAAAATGATAGTTTTGTGACGAACAAGCATAATAATACGGCAAAAATTGCGCCAAAAACAAAGAATAAGCCAACCAATAGCCAAAACATGCCTACTATAGCAGATACTGTTAATTATCTATTTAGCGAAAAAACGATAGTTAGACAATTGACGATGAGGGGAATGATAGATGTGCAAACTGTTTTACCCAATGTTAAAGTAGATTTGCGGTATTCGACCACCAACAATTTTGTGGGAACAGACCTTTATGGCGACCTTGACCAGTGCTATCTGCACCCAATAGCTGTCAAAAAATTGCAACTTGCCCAAAAAATACTTTCAGATTCGTGTGTTTCTTGTCAATTGTTGCTTTTTGACTGCGCCCGCCCGCTATCAGTACAAAAAAAACTATGGCAAAAGGTAGTTGGTACGCCACAACAGCATTATGTAGCACCTCCTTCGCGCCATTCATTGCACAATTATGGCATGGCAGTAGATATTACTATTTTTGACGAATCTACCCAAAAAATGTTGGATATGGGAACAAAATATGACTTTTTGGGCAGTTTGGCAAAGCCTAAATACGAGTCAAAATTCCTAAAAAATGGACAACTTACTATACAGCAAGTCAAAAATAGATACCTATTGCGAAGCATTATGCAACAAGCTGGCTTTAGAGCCATTCCCAATGAATGGTGGCACTTCGATGCTGTTTCGCTGCAACAAGCTAAAAAACAGTTTTCTGTTCTGCCCTAAATTGTTCCAAACTATTAAACGTAAAAGAAGCCAAAAAGTTACAATTTTATGACATAAAAAAAGAAAAAAAACCAAAATTGTAAACTTTATTTTTTTATTGTTCAAGTATAGCTTGTGTTTCCCCAATTTGTAGCAAAATAATGGTAATTTTATCCGTTGATTGTTTTTATCTGAAAGCCCAAAATGGCTAAATCTTTCCAAAAATTGGGATATGATTTGGAGACCACCGAAGGTTCGCGAATGATGATTCCTTGTGGCAAAAGGAGGGATAATGGAGCCAATGCCATTGCCATTCGATGGTCGTCGTAGGTGTCAAAAATAGGCGTTGTGGTGATTTCATGCAAAGGACGCAAAGGTTGTACCTGCCAACAATTCTCGTTGATTGGAACAAAATTAACGCCAATTTTTGCCAATTCTGTAACCAAAGCGGCTGTTCGGTCGGTTTCTTTGATGCGCAGCGTTTGCAGTCCGTCCAACTGTAGCGTTTTGCCCAAGGCTGCCGCCATAACCGCTATTGTTTGCACAATGTCGGGACAAGTAAGGCAATTTAAGTAAGCCACATTATCGCCATGTTGGTTGGTGGCTTGCAACATTATTTGCGTTGTATGAGCTATTGTTTGCACACCAAAATGTGTCCCAATCTGTTGTATGGCACTATCACCTTGCCTACTTGTTGTGCGCAAAGTCTGTAGACAAAGCTCGCATTGTTCGCCCTTTGCCAGCGTCATTGCCGCCAAACTATAGTAGTAAGAAGCAGCGCTCCAGTCCGACTCTATCCAATATTGTTGTGGTGCTTGATAATGTTGCTGTTGCACCACAAGCCGTTCGCCGTCTTGCTCCACCTCCACTCCAAAATCTGCCATTACAGATAAAGTCATGGCAATATAAGATTCGGATACAGTACTGCCCGAAAGTTGTAGCGTCAAACCACCTTCTAAAAGAGGGGCGATGAGCAACAAAGCCGAAACATATTGACTGCTCATGCTCGAATCGATAGTAATTTGTCTGCCTTTGAGTTGTTGTCCAACAATGTGCAAAGGTGGAAATCCTTTTTGGTCTACATAATCAATTTTTGCGCCCAATGCTTGCAAAGCCTCGACCAGCAAAGCAATAGGGCGTTGTTTCATGCGGGTGCTGCCAGTCAAGGTGTGTTGTTGTCCTTGTTGTGTGGCGAGATAAGCGGTCAAAAAACGCATACTTGTGCCTGCTGCTCCAATGTCGATGGTGGCGGGCAGGTGTTGTAAGGCATGTTGCAATACTTTTGTATCGTCGGAAGTGGAACAGTTGTGCAGTTGTGCGGGCTGCCGACATAAGGCATTGATGACCAAAGCTCGGTTGCTAATGCTCTTGGAGCCATCTAAATAGATAGTCCCCACAAGGTTTGGAGTAGGTTTGCTTAAATGATAGGCTTGCATAGATGGGATATAAAAAAAATAAGATTAGGTAGCAGCAAATGACGCAACCGCTCAACTACGCTGCTACCTTGTTTATTTCGACGACCATTGGTTACTGATAGCTTAATGCAAAACTACCACGCGTTGGCTAATAGTTGGCGCACCTTCTTGTTGATAGGAAAGGATATACAAACCGTTGGGAAGGTGTTGGGTAGAAAGCCGAATTTGTTGCGGGCTGGCAGTAGCAGGCACTACTTGTTGCTCAGATGCTTTACCCAACATATCTGTAAAGCGAAGTTGCGCTACTGCATGATGAGCAGGTAAGGTGATTTGCAAACTTTGCTGCGCAGGATTGGGGCTTACTAACAACGACGGTATTGTAGGTTGTGGCTGAATTTGGTTAATTTGGTCATTTTCCCAATATAACAAATACTCGGAATTAGTACCAATAACATCGAGCAAGTTATCTCCTGTTACATCATACAAACCCCAAATGTTGAAGTAAGAGAACGGCGAAGGTAATTGCAAAGGAATGGGAAGGCTCTCAAAATTTGCTGAACCATTGTTGATTCGCAACCACATAGCATTGTTAGTATCTTTATAAAAAATGTCGTTGCCATGCGCCCCATCTATATTGCCACAATAAACAATGTTTTTCACATCGGAAGGCAAAGGCAATGGCGGCGAAAAACTGCCTGTTTGGTTGTTTAAGTACAATTGTGGATCGCCTACGGCTTGGTTGACTAACAAATCTATATAACCATCATTATTAAAATCACTTTCAAAAGAAGTAGCTATGTTTGACAGAGTTTGTACTAACGAAAAACTATTGTTGCCATCATTGTGTAGTATATATCGTTCGTCTTCATAAATTGCTATAATGTCTTTTTTGCCATCAGCATCTACATCAATGGCATTTATGGTATTTACATCGCCTATATAAACCAGACTAAGGGGCGAAAAAATAGTACCGTTTTCTTGTTCAGCTATATAAATTTCCCCTTCATTATACAAACACAATACAATTTCGTAGCGACCGTCATTGTCAAGGTCTCCTATCCAATGGTTAGTGTGATCGTTGGCATAACCAGGCGGCAGAAGAGAAGTATAACTTATTAATACTTGAGTATTCATATCTCCTGTTTCGTCCTGCAAACCCACACGGATGGACTTGTCTCCTTTGAATACAATATCTTTTCTGCCATTATTGTCAAAGTCTATTACATCGTATTTAATAGGTGATACTATAGGAATCCCATTACCACAACTACTTATTTCTTCAAATGTCCCTATGCCGTTGTTTGCCATAGTGACAAAAAAAGGACCAGCTGAATAGTAATTGCCAGGTAGGGGATGGTATGTATATATTTGGATAATGTCCATATCTCCATCTCCTTCCAAATCAGTTGGATAAATAGCGGCTCCCTCACAAAATGTATTTATATGATGTACACCAATAGCGCTATCCTCAACAACGGTTGCCATGTACAATCTTCCTGATTTGGAAAATAACCAATCGACTTGTCCATTGTTATCAAAATCGTTGATTGTATGCACATATCCATACGCTTCTATTGGCATCAAAGGTTCTTGCCTTTCTGTATTATTGATATAGTTGGCATTCCAACCTTGACCATAGATTTTTGTAAAAGTTGCCCAGTCATCTGCTCCAATAGAATCGATGCGAGCAGGATAGGCATTTTGTAAATAATCCCTTGAAGAGCAATAACTTAGTTGTGGCAAAGAGAATGTTTCTATCAGCGGCATATTATTGCCTTGATTGAGATAGGCAGCAAACCCAAAAACATCTGTTACATTACCATAAATAGTATAGTCGGATTGATATTGGTATTTTACAATAACATCTAATAAACCATCTCTATTTAAGTCATATGGATATGCCATGACAATAGTTACGTATGTATTACTAAATATTTCTGTATATTCCGTTCTTATAAACTCTTGCTGTGCAAAAGCATTGCCATTTTCGTTGAGGTACCAAAAGACTTCCGTAACACTAGATTCAAAAAACATCACATATGTTGTTAGCAATAAATCATCGTAACCATCTTGGTTGACATCGGCAAAGGAAGAGGCAGCAAATTGCAAGTTTTCAAACCATGTTGAATTAAATACATTGGTATAAAACATAGCCAGAGAACTTGGTTCACTAAAGTTCCCCGTGCCATCGTTCATTGCCTTAAACATATACAAGGAGTCTTTAGTGTCATATCTACTATAAAGAAAAGCAAAATCAAGATGCTCATCAGAATCAAGGTGAGCCACATGCAAATCGCTGATAGTAACCATCTGTAAATCTTGAAACTGAATTTGTTGGGAAGATGATTCTGTAAAATTACCTGTTCCGTCGTTCAGCAACCACCAAACTTTGGCAGTGTTGTAACCATCAGACTCAAAGGCTACTACGTCTATCCAAGTATCGTTGTTGATATCGATAAGTTGTTGTTTGAAAAATTGACTGACTGTTGTGGTAAGTGGATGCGCTATAAAAACAGTGTCGCTACCATCGTTTTCATACCAACTTAGATCTTCCCATCTATTTGAGAGGGTGCGATACGCATACCAACCGTCCAAGTCGCCATCATGGTCAATATCTGCCATTTGGCGAATGCTCATAGGAAGATTAGTTACTTTGGGTGTTGCAAAATTACCCATACCGTCGTTGTGTAAATACCAATTTGTATCATTTGAGGTATACAAAAAATCGGCGAATGTGTCGTTGTCGATGTCCATTAGGAATTCTCCTTCTGCACTTGGACTGTAAATACGATGCGGAATGAGGCTTTGTGCCATTCCAAAGTGACTCAATAATAACCCGCATACCATTAAACTACACCAAACTAAATGACTGTGTGTTTTCATAGTGCTTTTTTTAATGTTAGAAAATAAGTACTTTGGTGTTGTTCTGAAAAAATATAGTAAAAATGTGCTTTTCCACAAAAAAATACTACTCGCGCGCACCAATAAAATAGCGCCGATAGGCATAATACACCCCAAAGGCGGCTACCATTATGGCATAAATCTCGGTTGAATAGCGGAAGCGCGGCGAACCGTAGGTAATTAGACAAATGGCATAATTCAAGAAAAAAATACCGATAAGCAAGGCTACCAAAAGCCAATGCTGGATATGATTTCGCTGTCGAAACAATTGCCATAAACCATAAAGAAAAAACGGAAACCACAACAAATAGCTTAAGTTAATGGTTCGTTGCTGGGTGAGTTCGTAGTCTATGAACAAAAAGAAATATAGCGTTTTGAGTGCCAACAAATAAGGAATCCGCTTAGGATTTGCCAACAATTGTTCTTTGGTTTTTTGCACCAAAAAATCGCTCCCCTCAACAGGATTGCTAAAATGCGTGTCGGCATATTGCGTTAACGAATCGGTAACATTGATGCCATAAATATTGCCATTAATGGGATTGGCGGCGCTATATAATAACAAACCTGTGCGTGTTGTTCCTACCAGAAAACGGTCATATAACTGATAGTTTCGCCATATCCAAGGCAACAATGTAGCTGACCAGATGAGCAAAAACAACACCATTCGCACCGTATACGAGTGCCATTGTGATTTGTATTGCCATGCTGTAAGGGGAATAGCAAACACCAATATATATTGTATCCATTCGCGACAAAGCGTTGCTAAACCGAGACTAAAAGCAGAAAGCACTAAGTATTGCCAGTTTTGGGGCGAAAAATAGTGGCGCATTATTGCCCAAACTGCCACCAAAAGCGTGAAAACGAACGTAACTTCTGAAAACAAAGTCGTGTTGGCGGCTATGCTTGGAAGGTTGCAACACAACAAAAAGGCACTCAGATAACCCACTTGGCGCGACACAAAAATGCGATGTCCCAATTCGTTGACTAACCACAAACTAACAATGCCCAACAAGGTGTTGACCGCAAAAACTGCTTTGCTCGATACTCCAAAAAGTGCATAAATAGTTGCTAAATAAGCAGGTTGCAAAAAACAGCGAAACCCTTTTTCATCAAAACCTTTGCCTGACAAAACATTGAGAGCAATGCGATGAAAATCGGCTTGGTCGTCTGCCATGGCATTGTATTGTCCGCGCCAAAAATAATAGATAATCGTCAAAACAACATAGAGCGCACTCAAAAAAAGCATGGGAGCATATTTGCTGAAAAAAGCAGTTAGTTTCATGCTGCGATAAATTTTTTAGGTGTGAAAAATGCGGTATTAAGCAATACGGTAGCCGTTTGTCACTTTTTGGTCGGGTTGCAACAAAATAACTCCTCGTTCGTCACCCACCACACCCAGCACCAAACATTCTGAAATGAAATTGGCAATTTGTTTGGGCGGGAAATTCACTACCGCAATCACCTGTTTGCCCACCAAATCGTTGGCTTGATACAAATTAGTGATTTGTGCCGATGAGCGTTTGATACCCAACTCATCGCCAAAATCGATGGTTAATTGATAAGCTGGTTTGCGAGCTTTGGGAAAATCAGCCACTGAGAGAATAGTACCAACACGCATATCGACGCGCTCAAACTCTTGCCAAGATAAAAAATCCATATTTACGATTTGCTAATTTATGATGTTTCCTATGCCGCAAATGTAAGCATATTTGGTCAAATTGTGCGCTATTGTGGCTAAATTGGAGGCAAGTTATAGCATTTTTTTTCGTCATCTATGCCACAATGAAAGAAAAAATAGGTCAAAAACCATTATTGGCAGAAAATTCCCCAAAAGATAGTAACTTTACCGCCAAAATAAACCAACATGACAAGATTATACTATTTGTTCGCCATGCTTTTGGCGATGTTTTTGTGGGGTTGCGAAGATGATCTGCCCATCGATACCGAACCAGATTTGGAACTTATATCAGGTTTCCCTGAAGGTTTTGAGGCGGGTAGCAAAAGCAGCTACGAGGCAGCAACGCTCGTTTTGGGCAGTGGAGCATGGCTGTTAGATAATGCCCTGATTGGTACAAGCGCCAACGATTTGAAAAACGATGTCAAATCGGTGCGTATCAAAGAACAAGGCGATTTGACGATGCTGTTTGACGTTAATGTACCCATCGAAAAAGTAAGTCTCGATGTGGGTGTATATGGCACTGACGGCACAGTGAGCTACGAAATTTGGTTTTCGTCCGATGCTGGCAATACTTGGGAAACACTTTCGGGACCCCTGACCACCGATGCCATACAACTCACTCCTTTGGAACTGAACACAACTATTCCTGCGGGTGAGGTGCGTTTTCAGATTCGCAATACCTCTTTTACGCCCAATCGTCGCCTGAATGTGGACGATTTTAGCGTTTATACGACCACAGGTAGCACGGGCAATAACAACACCGGACGCGACAACAATTTGGGTTTGGGCAATCCGAGCAATGCTATCTCCGATATTATTAGCGAAAATAATTACTTGATGACCTTGCCCCAATACAGTATGTCATACAACCGCAGTACGGCTACTGCCAACTGGGTGAGTTGGCATTTGAACAATGCGTGGCTCGGTGATACACCACGCCAAGACGATTTTCGTGCCAATCCCGATTTGCCAAGTGGTTGGTATCAGGTACATGAATACAGCTATTCGGGTTCGGGATTCGACCGCGGACACCTTTGCCCTTCTGCCGACCGCGACGGCAGTGTGGAGGACAATTCTGCCACCTTTTTGATGACTAATATGGTGCCACAAGCTCCGCAGCAGAATCAACAAATTTGGCGTTTGCTGGAAGAATACTGTCGCACTTTGGCAGCAGCGGGCAACGAGCTTTATATCGTATCGGGACCACGCGGCAGCGGCGGAATGGGTTCAAATGGTGGTGTTTCGCAAACAGTAGATGGCGGCAAAGTGCGTGTACCTTCGGCAGTCTGGAAAGCCATTGTCGTTTTGCCGAATGGTAGCAACGATTTGGCACGCATCAACACAAGCACGCGCGTTATTGCAGTGGATATTCCCAACACTCAAGGAGTAGGCAACGATTCGTGGGGCGATTATCGCATAAGTGTCGACGAATTGGAAGACCTAACGGGTTTTGATTTCTTTAATCTGCTGCCGTTAGATGTGCAGCAAGCCATAGAATCGCAAGTTGACGATTTGCCTGTGGGGGGGTAGCGTTTTTTTTTGGGGGGGAGATGTTTTTGTCACTTTTGTCTATATTTTTTATTATGGCTTTAGTCATTATCCTAATTGATTATTTGACTAAAGCCTTTTCGTATACCCATAATTAGCCTGTAAAAATATCTTGAAAATATATACATTTAATAAAAACATAAAGTTATTTTTTGTAGTAGTAACTTTCCTTTTCATGTTGTATATCTTAGGGCGTAGTTTGTGGAATGTTTATTACCACGTTATTCCGCCTAGCAACTATTTATTGGGCATTATCTCGCCTTTTGAAATGCTCGTTTTGGCATACCTTTCAATCACCAATTGGTCTATATTTAGGATAAGATGTTTTTTAACGCAGACCCAAATTTGTTATGTAGGAGTAATAAAAACGACAAAAATTTACCTCGAAGATATTGTAGGTTATCGCATTACCGACCATATCGAAATAGAATATAAGAAAGGTGCCATTCATCTCCCTAATCTCGAAAATGAGTACGAAATCGCAGAATGGTTGGTTACAACTTTTCCTGATTTAGCTATTAATGAGTTTTTAGAAGAAGTACAGCATATTACTGCTACTGGTGCCAATTTTGCACATTATTATCATGCAACAAATATAGCTATTTTTATCAATTACATAAGTATAATTTTAGCTATTGTGACGGTATTTGATCCAAATTTTGGAATAATAGATGTCTCTGCAATCGTAATATTGCCACTTATTAGCATTGCTGCTTTGAAAGTATATAATGGCTTTTTGTACATTTTAGACACCAAATACACGTATAAACATATAGGTTACACTATAGGTTTTTTGATATTCATTAATATATTCAAGGTACAAGCAATGTATGAACTTATAAAACCCAACAATTTCAACCTTATAAGTGCCATTATAGCCATATTCCTTTTAATTTTTTTGTTATGGAGAAATAAAGAATTTCAGCACCTTAAAACTAATTCCTTCTTCCCGATTGTAGGAATATATATCATGCTCTTTTGCTATAGTAATTTAAGTTTAACTTATATCAATTGTTTTTTTGATACTTCCCATGAGGAAATACATTATGTAAAAATACTTAATAAATTTCCTAATCCCTCAAACTACAGCATAGAATTAGGAGCATGGGAAAAAGTACTACAACCTGAACGAACAACAATTTCTCCTAAACTTTACAAACAACTTGTCTCTAAAAGCCATGCCACTTTGCGCTATAAAAAAGGCATGTTGGGTTGGGGATGGTATACTATTACTGCAAGTAACAAATATTGAGTTTCTGTAGTTTTTAATTTAGGGCTTATTTTAGATATAGTTGTAAAAATACAATTATATTAGCGTTTTATGGTCAGGAGGTTACAAAAAAAGCGAAATTAGTGAGACAAAAAATTAATAAAAGTACCTTTTAAGGCAGCAAGAAAATTTGTGGTGATCCTTAAAATTAATTTCCCCCATCAGAAACTTAAAGTTATCTGATGAGGGAAGTTTCCTTGTATGAGTTTTGTATAGTGTTTTTGAAAAATGTTGTTTTATAGTTGATATTTTTTGTGTTAACAACATTCCATTATCAATCTGCCTGATATTAAAATTTGGTTATCGATCTGTAATTCCCAGATTCCTGCTTTTGGAGTAAGGCATAAATATTTGCACTCAAAAGGATAGTTTAATATAGTCTGGTCATAATCTAATTCCCAAAGTATCATATTTATGGGTCCGCAATGACTGACAATAACTGTATTATACCTATTATTTGTTAAAAACAATCTAAACCAAGTTTGTACTCTGGTCACTAATTCTTCATGAGTTTCTATTTCATTTTCACGTTCCCTTAATTCAGGTAAATTATACAATGGTTTTTGGGCAAGTATTTGATAAGGTTCTATAGTCTCCAGAACCCTTGTATAGTCACTTGCAATTATTTGTTGAATAGGTCTATTTTTCAAAAAATTAGCTATAGCAATGGCTTGTTTTTTGCCAATTGTTCCTAGTTGGGGACCTGGAAAACCGGAGTATTCTGCGATTTGAGGTTCAGCATGACGAACTAAATACAAAATCATAGATTAAGAATAGTTTTACCTTGTTCATTAATGATTATTTTTTGGTTATCAAAAGTTTCAGTCAATGCGAAGCCATTGTAAAAAACTTCTATTTGTTGGTATCGTTGTGGGTATAGTTCCTTGCCATTTTTGTCTGAATGAAACCACCCATTTTCGTCTTTTGCATTGGCAATACCTTTATGAAATACTCCCAAATCAAGGAACATTTTATTGTTCAAAAAGTTTCCTTTCATGTCAATATGTTTATATAAACCGTTCGGCAATCTAACACAAGCAAAACCGTCTTTAAAATCGCCTGCATAGTGATATTTTTCAGGATAGGCGGGTTTTCCATTCAGGTCTATATGAAAATATCTATTATCATCGCATCTAACAGTACAAATGTTTTCTTGATAATTTCCGCACCAAACGTAGCTTTCAGAGTACACGCGTTTTCCAACAATATCAATATGATACCAAGATTGAGCATCTACTACTGCCGAACGCTGACAATAATAGCCAAAAGTGCGCGAGTAACGTGCATCGTATAAACAACAACCTTGCATAGTAATATGATACCAACCCGAATAATCGCATACTGCTGCCAAACCTTCTTTATGAAATTTCAAGGCTTGTAGAAAGGTTTTCCCAAAGATATTTTCTCCTTTGTAAGTAAAATGGGTTTGGTCAAAGGATAATATTAGTTCATTGTATTTCATATCGGTTTTCGCATATTGCAAGTTTTACACAAAGGGATATTTTTATAGTTTTTGAGTAAATTTTGATAGCTTGCACTTTCCACACTTTCTGTAATAGTATTGACCTTAAAATTACCCAAATCTCCTAATGTATTGCGCAACTCATCGGGAGCGCAACAAGGTGAAATTTTACCTGTTGCTGAAATCCATAGCTCTTTATTGAGAAAAGGACATTCATAGTTTTCAGGAATTTCTTTTGTCTCTTGTTGTTGGAGTGGAATGATATTTTCTAGTAAGACTCTTTGTCCGTTAGGCTTGCGGTGCAACTCCGCCGTTTCATGTGCTTGCCGAACAAAATTATTCCAAATGGCAATACTCTCTGTGTTTTGGCGAAATGAAAGATGCCTTATTTCATTAAAATGAGTCCACAGTTGATGTCCCTTTACACGGTCAATATCTAATTGTGCAGCCAATTTTATAATGTCTGATAGTTCGTGCATATTGTTTTGCATAAAAGTAAGCTGAAATGTGATACGACAATAATGCCCAGTTACCTTGTAATGTTCGTTGCGTATCAGCACAAGTTCCTTGACATTGATTATTGTTTGTTCAAAATCAATGCCAAGCATAACTTCTTGTGCAATAATACTTGATGCTCCATTCCAAGAAATTTTAATATCTGTAGTTATCGGAACAATAAGTTTTGCCCATTCTGTTACGGTTTTTTCGGTTGTTTTTGGAAAAGTACCATTGGTTGTAAGATTCATTCTGATGCCATATTTGTAACAAAGTTCTACAAACAGAGCAAAATGTTTATAAATCAATGGTTCGCCCATGGTTGAGGGAATTATTTCTGTTACCCCCATTGCTTGAGCTTGTTGAAAAATAGGCTCCAACCATTCTTTGGGCATACGACGATGTTTGCCTCCTAACTTTTCTTTAATATATGTAGAAAAAGGACTATGCTCTTCGCACATAGTACAAGAAAGGTTGCAGTCCTCGGGATTGGTGTCAAGCGTCAAACGCCAAATATTACACTTTGTCATCTATTAATTTTTGGTAGATTATTTCTAAAGTTGTACAATGTTTTTCAATATCAGGGACGCTTCCATTTTTATCGTATAAGTAGCCTTTTTCGCCTAACTCTCGCATTTTGTTAGGATTTTGCAAAGCCCAAAGCATTTTTTCAGCTAAATCATCTACATTGCGATGTTGAAAGAGAAGTCCATTTATCAAGTGCTGTACATATTCTGACATACCACCAAAGTTAGCTGTAATAACTGGTATTTTGCAGGCTTGTGCCTCATGAATAACCAATGGAGAGTTTTCACCCCAAATACTAGGAACTACAATACAATCTATATTAATAAAAACCTCATGTACAAGATTACTGTTAATATATTCGCCCATAAAATGTACTTCGTTTATAGAATTACTTGCCATTATTTTCAAGCTTTGCGTACTCTGTCCATTTTCGCGTCCCCAAATTTTTAACCTACTTTTTTCTGTTATTTTTGAAAATGCATTAAGTAGTAAGTCAATGCCTTTTGAAGGAATATGCGTGCCAATATAGCCAAATGTAAAATAGGTTTTATTTTTAGCCACTATCGGTGATAAATAATGAAGTGGAAAACCATAATCTAAATATAGTATTTTGGGTGCCGGCACTCCAAAATCTATGACAAAACGATTAAGTAAATATCTTGATGGAGCAATAAAAATATCTACTAAATCAATCATTTGCCTTGTTTCATTCATTCTACTGCCAATCCAATTTTCCCAGTACTGTAAATCAGCATCGTAGTTTTCGGATTTACCTGAAAAACAACGGTTATAACAATTTATAGCACATTTTCTGTTTTCCTGCCCATCACAAAGTTGATGAAAATCAGGATTGGCAAAATTTACTTGCAAAAATTGCCCCCGTGGACACATCAGCCAAAAATCGTGTAAGGTAAATACTATTGGTATATTTTGCTTTTTCAATTCCTCAACCAAACCCGTCGAAAGGTGATTTAGATGCCCAATGTGAGCAACGTCAGGTTGTTCTGTCTGTATAATTTCAGCAAATAACCTATCTAAGTCATTATGACAATATGTATCTTTTTCACGAGCCTTATTAACAATATAAAATACAATATTATGTCTATACTCTTTTCTGATACTATGATCCGCGATATAAAAATTCTCTTCGCGTGTAAAAACAATAATTTGATGGCGTTTTGCCAATTCTTCACAGATAGATTGGCTATACACCTCTGACCCTGCATTATAATTTGGCGGATAGCCGTGTATTATTTTCAGTATTTTCATTCATATTTATTGTTGCTAATTGTTATTATACTAAATTGAATACAGCCTTCGGATTTTGTAAAATGTTGACAGTCGAATAATTGCGGTCACAAAAAACGTGCCTCTGCCTACACTATTTTCGCTGTCCGAAATAGTGCTGTTTCGGTCGTTGAGGCATCAATTCACGAATGAACAGACAAAGACTGATAAACTGCCTCAACGATTGCCTACATTTTGTGGTAGCTAATACAACAAAACAGACAATTTTCGCACCATTTTGCTTGCTACCACAAAATGTAGGCAAAGACCACCGCACGCCAGAAGAATCCACTCGAAAAAGAACACCCTTTTTTGTTGCTTTTTGGGTGAGCAAAAAAGCGGAATCACGATTTGATGCTTACGATAATAGTATTTCGAGGAATGGCAAATTGCTGTTAATTGATGTTGCATTTTGAGACGAGTACGTAACATCGTTCATTATCAAATCCGAAAAGTATTTTCAATTTAGTATAAATGCAACCCAAGTATTATTTAGTAAAAAACTATTTTCAAACCAATTCTACTTCCTTTCTACCCACAGCTTCCCTGTCATCAGTAACAGAAATGCTACTAAACTACCCTAAATAGATGGATTGATAAATTAGGCGCAAAGGTATGTATTTTCTTGACTATTTAGCAAGTTTTTCAAAAAAAAAATCCCTCCGCAAGTCAAAACTTACGAAAGGATTAACAATAATGTATTATCGAGCTACAAAACCCACCACCGAATCGTTGCGCATTGTCCACTCCAATGTTTTGTGGGTTTGTGATGCCTCAAAAATCGCCATACCTTGATCGTATTCGACAGGCAATACTTTGTTTTGTGGAACTTGGTATATCCAAAAACCGCTTACATCAAACAAACCCGATGAAATAAACAACAACTCTTGGTCGTTCAGCCAGCGAAGGGCAGAAAGATTAAGGGCTTTGAAATCGGTCGGATTGAACTCACGCAACATTTTACCCGTGTTGTCTTTGATTTGCAATTGGTGCAAAGGTTCTTTGGCTATTTCTGTCTGTCCGTTTGTCGAGCGGCTTGTCGGGCTGCCTTCGGGTGGTTGTATGCGTGCTGTGTCGATAGTAACAACATCTACCACCAATTTTTGGGCGGGGGCTGTCATGCTCGTATCCACCGCAGCCGTTTTAGAGGTGGTGGCTTCGATGGGAGGAGGCTGTTTTTTTACACACCCTATAGTGAGGAGTGCTATATACATCAAAGGTAGATACTTCATAAATACTGGGATTGTAATAGGTTTGGGAGAAAAGAAAACTTGTGATGTTTGACTAATCTAAACGACCAGCTACGGTCACGGTTTTTTTGAAAGATTTGCTGAGACCGTCGGCATTATAGGCTTGGATATAAACGACATATATCCCAATGGGAGCTTTGCGGTTGTCGTCGGTTGAGCCGTCCCACACAAAAAAGCCTTCGGTGCTGGTGGTTTCGTTGTTCTCGATGCGTTTGATGGTGCGTCCGCGCTCGTCATAGACAGTCACATTGACCGTGTAGTTGGGTTGGTCAAATTGGTAGTGGATAGTCGTGAAATCGGCATTACCGTCGCTATTGGGTGAAAAAACAGCAGGTTCAACCGTGATTTCGCTACCATTGCCTGCACCTTCAAACGATTGCGAATTGCGGTAGCCCGGTGTGCCGTAGCAAAAACTTGCGGCTGCCGACTGCCAATTGCTGCGTTTGTCGGAGGCTTCGTTGGCACTGATGCGCTCCAACGACACGCCATCGGTATCGTCCAACAAAGGATTGTGCATATTTTCGTCATATAATACGCCATCAACAATATTACCAAACAAATCGATAAGTCCCACCACACCCACACTCGAATAGCTGGGTAATGCTGTTTGAATAATGCCATTGTAGGGAATATTGTTGTTGCAAGCACCATAATGCTGACGCACAAAATCGGGATTTTCGGTAAATGCCAAATATTGTTGTGGCAAAATACTATACAATTCGTTGCTAACGGGCAGAATTTCGTCCCACACAAGTGCGCTGCTATCCACATCTACATTGGCAAAAAAGCGGAATCCCAACGACAAAACTTTGTTGCTATTGTTATAAAGTTCTACATAATCGTAACCACCTGTGGTGGGATCAAACAAAATTTCGTTAATCACCAATTCGCCTACTTCGGGCGTGGAGGCAATTCCAAAAGGCGCTGTGTTGTACATGCCTGTTGCGTTGCCAACACAGTCGGTCACTTGCCCGATTTGTATATTATAAATAGTGCCTTCGTTGAGCGGCGCGGTGAGTTCCAACACCACAGTTTTAAATTCGGGAGCAATGGCATTGGCAGTTGCAATTTGTACGCCATTATCTATAGTATAATTGCTGATATTGCTGGCAGTGGAACGGTCTAAACTTTCGTTAAAAAATAACCAAACCGATGTGGTTGTGGCTACTTCGGCGTGTATGATTTGGGGCAGAGCGGTGTCGGCTTGCGTGCCATTCACGGAGTTTTGGGCGGCGGGTGTGCCACCTGTCGGATTTTCGGAGGCTCGCCAATTTTCGGCACCTGCGCATGGATTATTTGGGTCTATCATTTCGAGCGTCCAACCACCTTTGGCTTTAATTTCGTTGCGATACCATGTATTGTCATAATTCACGGTATGAATAATAATGCCTTGTTCATTGACCAACGATAAGAAATCGGAGGTGGTGTTGGGTTCAGGAAAACTACTCACGCCCAAAGCAGGAATGCCAGCGGCAGCAAACAAACTTGCGCTGCTGGTGGCACACAACAAGACGCGTCCTTGTGGCAAAAGGGTGTATTGTTCTAAGAAAGATGTATCGGCTCCGTCGCGAAACTGCCAACCTTCGAGGCTAATTACTTTGTTGCTGCGATTGTAAACTTCTACATATTTTTCGCGAATAAGCGTCATGGTAGGCAAATCATATTCAGCAGGGGCATCGGGGTCTGCAAAAATTTCGCTTATCAATACATCAAAAACTCCCGAAGGTTGTGGCAAGGCAATTTGGGCGGTTTGCGTGTTGGCAATATTGTTCAGGCAGTCAGCAGCACCCACTACCGTAATGGTATAGATAGTTCCTGCTTGCAAATCATTGTCTAAGGTGAGCAACAATTGTCCGTTGCCCTCGTCGCTAACATCGACCACACTAATATTGTTGTTGAAAGTAATGATAGCGTTGTCGGGATTGTTGAGGGCTTCAGAAAAGGCAAGGGTGACGGTATTGCTACTGCTGATGGTAGCGCCCAACAAGAAAGGCGGTGTGGTGTCGGTAGGTTGTTGGAAAATAGAATTTTGTGCGCCCGGTGTTCCGCCAATAGTTGCCATCGAAGCACTCCAGTTGGCAGCGCCATTGCAGGGAATAGTATAGTCGATAAGTTCTAAGGTATAACCACCATCTTTTTTCTCCGAATCGTTGTACCATGCGTCGCTATAAGTCACTGCATTAATAAACACACCATCGGGGTCGGCGAGGGTGATGGTTTCGCCAGTGTTGTTCAATGATGGAAAAGAAGTGACACCCGCCAAAGCACCCAAACTGAGGGCTTGATAGGCAGTCAAGGCAGTTCCAGTAGGACAGATAACGGCATAACCATTGGCAGGAATCACCAAATCTAAGATGGTGCCGCCGTTGCTGTTGGGATAATCATCGCTCAAATGCCAATTGGTGAGCGTAATAGGAAAATTGCGGGTATTGTAGAGTTCCACAAATTCATATTCAGGTAAGCCTACGCTTGGCGTTGGGTCGGCAAACAATTCGTTGATGATAACATCACCATTTTGGGGTGTATATATCACAAAATTGCCGCTGTAGGGCAACATGGTGTTACCATTGGAGTCCTGCAAATTGCTGATTTGTAGTGTATTGTTCCCTTGTCCAAAAGGCGTGGCAAAGGTCAACGTATAGCAGGTTTCGGAGGCATCGACGATTACTGTGGTAGGATGAATCGAGCCGTTAAGCACATAATTATCGGGATTTTCGCCCTCTATGGCGCTCACGATTTCCGAAAAACACACTTGCAAAGTGGTATTGTCTAAGATTTCTTGTGAGATGACCGTTGGAGGAGTATTGTCTACCAATGGGTCGCCAACATAGAAATTGTCGAAATAGAATTTGTTGATATTGCTCGACGTATATTTACACCACACACCCGCAAAATTGGTGGTGCTATAGGTATTGTCGGTGGCTTGTAGGTCTAAGTTAAAATCTGTACCCAAGACACTACCCGTATAAACTGTCCAATTACCGCTATTGTCGCGCGTCACTTTGAGGGTCATGTCGGGATTATTGGCTACAGTGCCTGCATTGCCCGATGCCAACAAGCTAAGGGTATTGCCATCTTGACGGTATAGCTGCAAAGGGTCGGCGGAGCCATTTTCGCCAATGAGCAAAAAATAACCATTGAGCGGAGCTGTCAAATCGCTTTGGTCCGAAGCCAAATAATAGCGCAAACGGTTGTTGTCGGACGGAGCAAAAGGCATTTTGAAATATAAGCGCCATTCTTTACCCATGCTTATGGCAGTAGAGAGATAGCTCGTATCAGCGGCGGCGCTATTGAGTTGTAATTGTTGATTTGTATTGACGATAAATTGGTCGCTATTGCCCTGCCAAGCAGGATTGGTGCTAAAATCGCTATCACTAAAATTGTCGCAAGAACTATATGTGCCTGCCGACAAGGTGCTACAGTCGCTACCTTGAGCAAAAAGACCATTTGAAAACAGCAAAAAAGCTGTGCATACCAACAGTAAAAAATATCGCATAGAAAAGGTTTGTATAATGTGGCATATTGACCCACAAATGTAGTGGTTTTTCTTAAGAATGTGGGTATATAAGAGCAAATAATGCGTATAGATTTTTTTTAGGCTATTAAAAAGGTTTCCAACTTGCAGGCATTGCCCGATTAAAAGCAGCAAGTTTTGGCAAGATGTGTGGCTTTGCATGATGATTGACAATTGACGTATGTTTTTTTCTTTTTCATTTGCATAGCATAAGCCAAGCATAAAAAAGGAGAAAAACATTTTTTTAGCAATAAAAAGTGTTTAGATAAGCTAAAAAGGTTCATTCACTATACAAAAAAATTGTCATTTGCCGCTAATCGGCATATTTCTGTGGTTAGGGAGGTGGTATTAGTGGTTGCTATATTTTATTTTTTTTAATCTTATCGAGCAAGTTTCTATGGATTATTGTAGCATTTTGTACGATTTGAATAGCATTTTGATAAGGCATATATATAGCATACTTTTTAACAGAAAGCTGTATGAGTGGTAAAACTATAGGTGGTTTCGAATTTTCGGCGTAACTTTGTGTAAATCAAACCCTGTGTTTTTCTACCTATTTTTCTTATAAAATGACCCACCAAACAAGCGTATTATATTCAAGTATAAGCTCTATTTGAACGTTCCATAAATTGTAATAGAAAAGTAAAATTACAAATTGCAAATAGGTTTTGCGGGATAATATGCTTACCTTTGGCAGTCACATTATTTAAGTCCCTTTATTATTCTTGTTCTATGAATGCAGAAAACGCCCACAATCCGTATCACGACTATCAAAAAGCCCGTCAATTGGCAAGACAATTTGAGGCAATGCTCGCCAAAACACATACCTGCTTTTTTAGTGTAGACAATTTCGAGTATCTTTTAGACTACTATCAACAACACGAAATCGACAACAAAAAAGCACTTTTGGTGTTGGATTATGCCATACAACAATATCCATATTCAAGCCAATTTCATCTAAAAAAAGTGCAACTTTTGGTTGAGGATAACCAGTACCAAAAGGCGCTAAAATACTTGCATACATGCCCGATTCTATTAATTGATAACAACGAAGTAGCTGCCTTAGAAGCAGATATTTATTGTGGTTTGGGTAGGTATTCGTTAGCGCTACAAAAATTGCGTTGCTTATTGTTGCGCAGTCATTCAAACGAAAAAGCCGATGTTTACCTGTTTACCGCCGATTTATTCGATAATTTAGGACAACCCACCAAAGCCTATCGCTTCATTAAACACGCCCTCAAGATAGCACCTTGCCACGAAGGAGCTTTGGAACGCATGGCTGGTTTGGTATCTGAATTGGGTAAACAAGACGAAGCAATTCGCATTTATCATCACTTATTAGACCAAAATCCCTATTGTCACTTGGTTTGGTACAACTTAGGAACTGCATATATGGAAATCGGTCTATATGAAAAAGCCATTGATGCCTACGAATTTGTACCCGCCATTCTGGAAGATGACGAAGATGCCTATCGCAATATTGCTATATGCTATATGGCATTGGAGGAGTATAAACTTGCCGAAAATTATTTTTTATTGGCAATGGAATACGGCGAACCCGACGACGAAATTTGGCTACTATTGGGGCGTTGTGCAATGGCATTGGGCAACTATCAACAAGCCATACAATATGCCTATAAAGCAGAACTCTTGGCAACAGAACCCGAAGAAGCATTGTTTTTGCAAGCACAAGGATATGAAAAAGAATTTGCATATACTGCTGCCTTACAGTATTGTAAAAAAGCATTGCAAATACAACCTAATAATGTGCAGTACCTTGATTATTTAGCTCAACTATATACAAAAATGGATTTACACAAGCAAGTTGAGGGTGTTTATGCTCAAATTGTGGCAATACAACCCAAAAATTTGCAGGCTTGGTACAATTTAGCTTTCTGGCATTATGATTTTCATAACTGGCAAAGTTGTTATCAGGTCATACAAAAAGCCATGCTTATAAATAATAAATTGTCGGCAGACCTGTTGTATTTGCTCGCAGCTTGTTGCTATAGGCTCAATAAAACTTTGGAAGGCTATGAATATTTACATGACGCATTGTCAGTAAATTGTCATAAATACACGCTGTTTTTTAGTCTCATACCACACCTGCAACACAATAGTAGCATCATGGCACTAATTGAAGACTATTTGGTTTGTGGATAAAAATTTGCGATGTCCCTCAAATCCCTTTTTTCTTGTTTTAATCAAGGAAAAAGGGGTTTTTTAATGTTTTTATGCTACCTTTGCTCCCAATTTTACCCTATTTTTAAATTATGTTATACAATTTTGCTATCATCGGAGCAGGGTTTGGCGGTTTGACGGCTGCTCTGCGCCTACAAAAATCGGGAGAAACAAACTTTATTCTCTTTGAGCGCGCCAACGCAATAGGTGGTACATGGCGCGACAATATCTATCCTGGTTGTGCCTGTGATGTTCAATCACATCTCTATTGTTTTGCCGACGAACCTAATCCTTATTGGACACAAAATTATTCGGAACAAGAGGAGATTTGGCAATACATGCAATCAGTTGTCAACAAAAGACATTTGGAAAACTATATACAATATCAAACCGAAATCAAAAAGCTACGTTTCGATGCCACTGAAGGCGTTTGGCACTTAACTGACCAAAATGGGAACAACCATAGCGCTCGCATGGTCATATCTGCATGGGGACCACTCAACCGTCCAGTGTTGCCCGCTTTTGCAGGTATAGAAGATTTCAAAGGTATGTATTTTCATTCGGCAAGGTGGCAGAAAAATATCGATTTGAAAGACAAAAAAGTAGCAATTATTGGCACAGGAGCCAGCGCCATTCAAATCATACCGAGCATTGCACCCCAAGTCGAGCAATTGTGGGTGTTTCAGCGAACAGGTGCGTGGGTAACACACCGTTTCAACGGTTCAATCAGCCCATTGATGCAAAAATTGTATGCCAAAATTCCGCTCTTGCAACGTATTCGGCGCGAAATGATTTATTGGTATAACGAACTCATCGGTTTGTCTTTTGTTGGGCATTGGTGGTTTAACCGTTTGGTGCAGCAAATGTCTGTCAAAAAACTACAAAAAGAAGTCAGAGACCCCGTTGTGCGCCAAAAATTACAGCCCAACTATGTTATTGGTTGCAAACGCATTTTGAAATCAGACGACTATTATCCCACCTTTAACCGCCCCAATGTATCTCTTATTACCGATTCAATAGCGTCTTTTGTACCGCAAGGCATTCAAACCACAGATGGCAATATCTATGACTGCGATGTGGTGGTGTTTGCAACAGGCTTTGAAGCAGCCGATGTGGTAATGACCATGCAAATTCATGGCAAATCGGGTAAAGATTTGATACAGTTGTGGGCAGAAGAAAGTGTTTCGGCTTATCGCGGCACTACCGTTGCGGACTATCCCAATTTATTCTTTTTGTTGGGACCCAACACAGGATTAGGACATAATTCGGTGGTACATATCATGGATTCACAAATGAACTATGTCATGGACTATTGGCAAAAACTACAACAAAGCAAAGCCAAGTATTTCGAGCTCAAGCCCTTCGTACAAAAACAATACAACGATTCTATCCAAAAAGCATTTGGCAATACTGTGTGGGCATCGGGCTGTCAAAGTTGGTATCAGAACAAAAAAGGCAAAATTACTGCTCTATATCCCCACCTAACACGCCGTTTCAGGAAAGAAACTGCCCAGATGGAGTGGCAGGATTATAATATTGTGCTATAAAAGTCTCAAATGTAGTCAATAAATAGCAGACTTCATCCGCTAACCTTCCAAAATATCTTGACTATTGACCAACTGAATGCCTGCTGCTTCCATCACCCGCAAAGCATCGTCCGAGTCATTGGGTTGTATATTAACACCTCTACAGGCATCAACTACCACAAATGTTTGGTAGCCCAAAGCGGCACTATCCAAAGCTGTATATTTCACGCAATAGTCTGTCGCCAATCCCACCACATATACTTCTGTAACACCTTTTTCTTGCAAATACTCGTGCAGTCCTGTGGCTTTTCGTTTGCCATTATCAAAAAAACCGCTATAACTGTCGATGCTTGGGTCTGTGCCTTTGGGGAAAATGGCTTGCACGGCGCTCATGTCCAAACTATCTACAAATGCTGCCCCTGCGGTGCCTTGTACGCAATGCACGGGCCACAAAATTTGTAACAAACCATAAAGATCAATCACATCGCCAATCTCACTGCCGCTATGATTAGCCGCAAAACTTGCATGGTCGGAGGGGTGAAAGTCTTGGGTGGCAACCACCAACGGAAAAACTTTTTGCAAACGGTTGGCAATCGATACCACTGCATTGCCATCGGGTACTGCCAAAGCGCCTCCTTCGACAAAATCGTTTTGTATATCTACTAAAATTAATGCTTTCATTATTGATCAACATTTTTTGTACACTAAATAAAGTATGTCTATCTATATGCAACGCTGCCTCGATTTGGCGGCACACGGTTTGGGTAATGTAGCACCCAACCCCTTAGTAGGAGCAGTATTGGTGCATGACGACCGAATCATTGGCGAAGGTTTTCACCAAGAATTTGGCAAAGCACATGCCGAAGTCAATGCCATTGCAGCGGTGCGTCCCGACGACCGTTGGCGGCTGCCCAAAGCTACTTTGTATGTCAGTTTGGAGCCTTGTTCGCACTTTGGCAAAACTCCCCCTTGCACCAATGCCATTTTAGAGGCAGGTATTGGGCGGGTGGTGGTTGCCATGACCGACCCTTTTCCGTTGGTGGCGGGCAGGGGCATTGCACGTTTGCGCGAGGCGGGTGTAGAGGTCTTGGTGGGTGAGATGGAAGCCGAAGCCCGCTACCTGAATCGCCGTTTTTTGACTTTTCACCAACAACATCGCCCATATATCATTTTGAAATGGGCGCAAACCCGCAACGGTTATTTTGCACCACACGAAGCCAAACAACAATGGATAAGCAACCATTTGTGCCAAACCCTCGCACACCGCTGGCGAAGCGAAGAACAAGCTATTTTGGTGGGACGACGAACAGCAGCTATTGACAATCCGCGCCTCAACAACCGAGCATGGGGCGGACAGCGGCAGCCTTTGCGCCTCGTATTGGATAGTCATCTGCAACTGCCCGAAACCTTGCACCTATTTGACCAAACGCAACCAACTTGGATAGTCAACCACCAAAAACAGGATACCGACAATCCAAATTTGCAATATATTCGCCTCGATGCTGCACAAAATCCCCTGTCGCAACTATTACAACACCTCCATGCTGCCAACATACAATCGATCATAGTCGAAGGCGGGCAGCAAGTTTTAACGGCTTTTATAGCGCAACAATGCTGGGACGAAGCCCGCATTTTTATTGGCGCAACCAACTGGGACGATGGCATAGCAGCGCCGTTTTTACCCAAAGCCTATTGTCACGCTTCAAATCGTTTGGAGGACAATGTGGTGCAGTTTTGGCAACCTATTCGGTAGCAATTTGATAGCGACATTATTAAGTGGTATTTTTGAAAATAGCAACGATAAGAAAGTATTTAATAAACCCTGAAAGGGTGATAGGTTTATAGCAAAAAAAACCGAACAAAAAAGGCATAAACCCCGACGGGGTGAAATGATGTCATGTTTTGTCGAATAATGTGTCACCCCATCGGGGTTTTTATTATTTTGAGCTGGTAATCTTGTCAGCTAATTGGGTTGTTTGGATAATAACAAATAAGGACTTGATAAGGTACTTATCAGATTGTCATTATCAAATATTGTTTCGCATTTGTCATTTTTTTAGAACAACACAAGCTAAAACTACTTTTTAATGTCGTTATCAAAATTATGCCCCTTCTATAGGTTTTCGGCTATATTTTTTGAACAAAAAGTAGATAGGAATGCCCAACAAAATGATGATTAGACCATACATCGCATAGTCACGCTTATAGATAAAAATGCTTAACATCACATAAACCGCCATGATGATATAGAGGGCAGGCACCAGCGGATAGCCCCATGCTTTGTAGGGACGCTCCATATCGGGGCGTTTTTTGCGTAAAATAAACACCGCGCCAACGGTGAGGATATAGAACAGCATAACGGCAAACATAATGTAGTCCAATAATTGTCCATACGAACCGCTCAAGCACAACAAAGATGCCCACGCTCCTTGCATAAGTAAGGAATTGGCAGGTACGTGGTTGGCGTTGAGGCGAGCCGCTTGTGGAAAGAAAAAACCGTCTTTTGCCATCGCATAATAGACGCGCGAACCTGCTAAAATAATGCCGTTTAAACAACCAAAAGTGGAAATCATAATCATCACTGCCATAAATGTTTTGCCACTATTGCCCAAAATGGTCTGCATCAAGAGCGCGGCTACACGGTCATTTTCGGCGGTTTTTATTTGTTCTATGGGCAAAATATATAGATAGGTGATGTTGGCAAGCAAGTATAAAGCCAATACCGATGTTGTTCCCATGATGAGCGACAAAGGAATGTTGCGTTGTGGATTTTCGACCTCGCCTGCTGTATAGGTAATGTTGTTCCAAGCATCGGCAGAAAAAAGCGAACCCGTGAGGGCAGACCCAAATATGCCAATCGTGGCAAGGGTGACAACCGACGGCAAAGCAGGCGAAAAGTTAGCCCAACTGCCCATGCCCGTTAGACCAAAATATAAACCCAAGATAACCATTAACAAAAGGGCGAAAATTTTGGTGAATGTGAAAATATTTTGCAACAAAGCTCCCATTTTCACATCGCGGAAATTATAGAAAGTGAGCAGCATAATGGCTACAATACCCAACAGTTGCTGCGTACTGACCGAAAAACTGCCTATTTGCAGCAAAATATTTTGGTCGGATATGATAGGAAACAAAATGCCCGTATACTTCGCAAAAGCCACACCAACAGCCGCTATAGTGCCTGTTTGTATGACCGAAAAAACCGTCCAACCATATAAAAAACCAAACATAGGGCTGTAGGCTTCGCGCAAATAGACATATTGCCCACCTGCTTTGGGCATTGCTGCTGCCAATTCGCCATAGCTCAACGCACCAAATACAGTAATAATGGTGGTGACTATCCATGCCAACAACAACATGCCGGGCGTTTCGACTTGGCGGGCAATATCAGCCGAAACGATAAAAATACCCGACCCAATCATCGACCCCATAATAATCATGCTGGAGTCCAATAGCGAGAGTTTCGTGGAAGAGTTATTGCTCATTTGTGCTACCTTTTGGGTGAATTAATAGGTGTTGCAAAGGTAAGTGAATTTTGTGGAGTCTTACATAGTTGTCATAGAAAATTGTTGGGAAATACGATATTTTAGTAGAAAAATCGCCTTTGTCAACTTTATACATGCTATAAAAACTAATTATACTGAATTGAAAATACTTTTCGGATTTGACAATAGACGATGTTACTCACTCGCTCCAAAATGTAACATCAATTAACGACCATTTGCCGTTCTTCCAAATGCTATTACCGTAAGTGACAAATGGTGATTTAGCTGGTTTGCTCACCCTGCAACAATAGCAAAAAAGGGTGTTCTTTTTTCGAGTGGCTTCGTCCGGCGTGCTGTGGTCTTTGCTTAATTTTGTGGTAGCAAGCAAATTAGTAAGTATTTTGTTTGTTTTACCGTATTAGCTACCACAAAATGTAGGCAATCGTTGAGGCACTTTATCGCTTTTTGTCTGTTTAGCTGTGACTTTCATGCCTCAACGACCGAAACAGCACTATTTCGGACAGCGAAAATAGTGTAAGCAGATGTGCGTTTTTTGTGACCACAATTATTCGGCTGTCAACATTTTACAAAATCCGAATACTGTATTCAATTTAGTATAATAGAAAATATCGCTGGATTTGGAGCTATCATTGTTTTTGCACCAACAAAAATATTTGAACGATAGTCGAACCACAACAACGATTTGGAGAGCGAAATGTCATTCTAATTAATGCTACTTATTTTAAACCCGCATTCCGCACTCCTTCCCTTCCATTTTCAATATTTAGGAGAAACAAGATATTTGAGCAGCAAAAACCCAACTTGGTAATGTAAAAACAATCTATAACGGCTTATAGCCATAAACATCCGATGTTTAAACCGCCGTTCTCTCCATTTTTTTATGCACAAATAGCTAAATCCACGTTTTTTTGCAGATGGGTGCGGAATGCGGGCATAATACCACCCCGTCGGGGTTTATGCTTTTTTTGCTCCGTTTTTTTTGCTATAAACCTATCACCCTTTCAGGGTTTGTTTGAATGTTTTATCATTGTTGCTATTTTCTGAAATACCTCCTAATAATGTGGTTATCAAATTGTTGTATAGGTTTTATGACGAAAAATACGTACATGTCCTCGCGATACACACCCCTCTGCACCGCCGTTCTCTACATTTTTTATGCACAAATAGCTAAATCCACGTTTTTTTGCAGATGGGTGCGGAATGCGGGTTTAAAAATTTCGTCCGCATTTTTCATTTTTCGCCAGCATTTTTTATTTTTTGCCAGCACTTTTTCATTTTTCGCCAGCACTTTTTCGTTTTTCGCCAGCACTTTTTCGTTTTGTGCCAGCATTTTTCATTTTTCGCCAGCATTTTTTATTTTTTGCCAGCACTTTTTCATTTTTCGCCAGCACTTTTTCGTTTTTCGCCAGCACTTTTTCGTTTTGTGCCAGCATTTTTAATTTTTAGCCAGCAGTTTTTATTTTTTGCCAGCACATTTTCATTTTTAGCCAGCACTTTTTCGTTTTTCGACAGCAATTTTTCGTTTTGTGCCAGCAATTTTTAATTTTTCGCCAGCAATGTTTCGTTTTGTGCAAGCATTTTTTATTTTTTGACAGCACTTTTTCCTTTTGTGTTCGCACTTTTTCCTTTTGTGTCCGCATTTTTTATTTTTTGCCAGCACTTTTTCCTTTTGTGTCCGCATTTTTTCCTTTTGTGTCCGCATTTTTTATTTTTTGCCAGCACTTTTGTCGTTTGTGTCCGCATTTTTTCCTTTTGTGTCCGCATTTTTTCCTTTTGTGTCCGCATTTTTTATTTTTTGCCAGCACTTTTGTCTTTTGTGTTCGCACTTTTCGTTCAAATACGCCCGCATTTCGTTCATTCGCCTATCTCAACAAAACAACGTTCTAACAATTCTCTCCCATTGTGGCTTGTTTTGATAATTTGATAACGACATTAAAAAGTAGTTTTAGCTTGTGTTGTTCTAAAAAAATGACAAATGCCTGATATTTGATAACGACAATCTGGTAAGTACCTTATCAAGTCCTTATTTGTTACTATCAAAACAAACCAATTAGCTGACAAGATTACAAGTTAAAAACAATAATAACCCCAACGGGGTGACAAGTTTATAGCCCAGAAACAATAGAATAATTAACATAAACCCCGATGGGGTGACACCATTATTCGACAAAACATGACATCATTTCACCCCGTCGGGGTTTATGCCTTTTTTGTTCCGTTTTTTTGCTATAAACCTATCACCCTTTCAGGGTTTATTTAAACACTTTCTTATCGTTGCTATTTTCAGAAATACCACTTAATAATGTCGTTATCAAAATAACAAACAACGCTTGCTTAATGGCATTATCAAAATTAAACACCCATTTTTACAATTTTTAAAAAATTTAAACGTGCATCAAAATTTTAAACATACCAACATCGGACTAATCCCAGAAGATTGGGAAGTGAAGAAGTTGGGGGAAATAGGAGAAGTCAGAATGTGCAGAAGGGTATTTAGTTATCAAACAAAGCCTGTTGGGTTAATTCCATTTTATAAAATCGGAACATTCGGAAAAAAAGCAGATGCGTATATTTCAGAAGAATTATACAATGAATATCGTCAACAATTCTCCTTTCCTAAAAAAGGTGATATTTTAATCTCGGCATCAGGGACAATTGGAAGAACAATTATCTATCAAGGAGAACCCGCGTACTTTCAAGATTCAAATATTGTATGGATTGATAATGACAGTACTATTGTTCTAAATGGTTATTTATACCATGTGCTGCAAGTTATAAAATACAACACAGAAGGAGGAACAATCCAAAGATTATATAACAGTATTTTAAAAAATGCAAACTTCCCCCTCCCTCCTCTTGCCGAGCAAACCCGCATAGCCGAAGCCCTATCGGATATGGACGCACTTATTGCGCACACAGAACAACTACTACACAAGAAACAAAACCTCAAACAAGCCCTTATGCAAAAACTATTACAACCCAAAGAAGATTGGGAAGTGAAAAAGTTGAAAGATATAGGAACAATTATTACTGGTAGTACCCCGCCTACACATATAAAAGAGTATTGGAATGGAGACATCCCTTGGGTTACACCAACAGATATAACTACCAATAAAGATATCTATACTAGTGAAAGGGAAATTACCATGAAAGGATTGTCCATCATTAGAAAATTACCTAAACACACATTACTTGTTACTTGTATTGCCAGTATTGGTAAAAATGCAATACTGAGAAAAATTGGTGCTAGTAACCAGCAAATAAATGCTATAATACCCACAAATGAATCTAATGTTGATTTTCTATATTATACAATAGAACACCACAAGGGAATACTTGTGGGTAATGCTGGAATTACTGCAACGCTAATTTTATCAAAAAAAGAGTTTGGCGAGGTAAAAATCCCCTTCCCTCCTCTTGCCGAGCAGACCCACATAGCAACAATACTAAGCGATGCGGATTTGGAGCTATTGAGTCTATCTCGCAAGATAGCCAAATTGCGTTTACAGAAGCAAGGCATGATGCAAGCATTATTAACCGGTAAAATCAGGCTATTATGATACCAAGCCCACGCAACGAACGCCAGACGCAAAAGCGCGTCATCGCTTTATTTGAGTCGTTAGGCTACACCTATTTGGGTGACTGGTCAAAACGCAACCATAACCGCCCAATAGAAACAGCAATGCTGCGCAACAACCTGCTAAGACGGGGCTATACAGCCGCGCAGGTTTCGGCAGTATTGGAGGAGTTAGCCAAAGCCTCCGATTGCACTGGCACCACGCTATACAACGCCAATAGGCGCACCTACCCTTTGCTTCGCTATCCGATAAGCATAAAAACCGCCATAGATGAGCCCTATCAGAGCATTCGCCTCATAGATTGGGACAATATGGATAACAACGATTTTGGCATAGCCGAAGAAGTAACCCTAAAAAATGAAGGTTATGAGCGCCGCCCCGATTTGGTACTCTATATCAATGGCATAGCGGTGGGCATTATAGAACTCAAGCGCAGCTCGGTGAACATAGCAGAAGGCATACGACAACTCATCACTAACCAAGAAGAAAGTTTTAACCCTTTCTTTTTTACGACTGTGCAGTTGGTGTTTGCGGGCAACGATTCGCAAGGTTTGTGGTATGGCACCGTTGGCACGCCCGAACAGTTTTTTGTGCAGTGGAAAGACCAAAGTCCGAGTTATACGACACCCGTAGTGGGCGAATTTTTGGACAAGCCTTTGGTGCAAATGTGCAACAAAAACACTTTGTTAGACCTTATTCGGCATTGTGTAATCTTTGATGGTGGCTACAAAAAAGTGCCACGTCAACACCAGTACGATGGCTTCAAAGCGGCACAAGAGCGCATTCGTCGGCGCGAAGGTGGCGTAATATGGCACACACAAGGCAGCGGCAAGAGCATTTTGATGGTGCTTTTGGCAAAGTGGATTTTGGAATATGATCCTGATGGGCGCGTTTTAATCATCACCGACCGCGACGAATTGGACAGGCAAATAGAAGGCGTAATGCAAAAAACGGGTATTATTGACGAAAATACGAATAGTGTTCGCATCACTTCGCGCGAGCAATTTGTGCGAAGCATATCGGCAAGTGCTCCACGCCTGCTTTGCTCCCTCATACACAAGTTTGACACCACCGACCTCACAGGCACGCCTCCCAAGGTCAATGGCAAGTTCTATGTGTTTGTAGATGAATGCCACCGCACTCAAGGCGGCGATATGAACAAACAAATGAAACGTTGGCTACCGAATGCCATTTTTATTGGCTTCACCGGTACGCCGCTATTGCGCAAAGACAAGCAAACTACCCGCGAGGTGTTTGGTACCTATATCCATACCTACAAATTTCCGCAAGCTGTGGCAGATAAGGTGGTTTTGGATCTGAAATACGAAGCGCGTGATGTGCCGCAACAACTTACGTCGCGCCAAAAAATAGATGATTGGTTTGCACTCAAAACCAAGAACCTCAACAATTTCCAAAAAGCCGTTTTGCGCAAAAAATGGGCGAATATGGAAAAGCTAATGAGTTCGAGCGAACGCAAAAACCGCATTATCGCCAGCATTATCGAAGACTTTAATACCAAGCCCCGTTTAGACATCAACAACGAAGGCAATAGAGGTACGGCAATATTGGTAGCAGCCTCTATCTATGATGCTTGTCATTATTTCCGTTTGTTCCAAATAAACAACGATTTTGGTAGTTATTGTGCCATCATCACCTCCTACGAACCCAACCAAAACAACATCTCCCGCGAACCCAAAGGCAGCGACGAACGATACAAGTTTGACACCTATACTAATCATGTGCTTCAAGATGGACAGACTACGACGCAATATGAGGAGGAAATGAAACGGCGCTTTAGAGACGAGCCTAATAATTGCAAACTGCTTATTGTGGTCAGCAAATTATTGACAGGTTTTGATGCGCCAAGTTGTACCTATATTTATTTGGACAACGAACTGCACGACCACACGCTTTTTCAGGCAATATGCCGCACCAACCGCCTCGATGGTGACGACAAAGAATATGGTTATATTGTGGATTTTAAGGAACTTTTCAAAGATGTGCAAGATGCCATAGCAGTTTATTCTTCCGATGAATTGGACACCGAAGGCGCAGGCGAAATGGGCAATAATATTGAAATAAAAAATTGGTTGGTAGAGGGCAAAAGACACTTAGACATGACCCGAGAGAAACTAAAACATTTGTGCGAGCCTGTTGCTCCACCTCAACAAACAGAGCAGTTTTTGGTGTATTTTTGTGGTGATGCCAATAGTCCTTTGTCCTTAAGCGAAACAGAAGTCTTGCGCATTTCATTCTACAAAATGACCGCAAGCTATATCAGGGCGTATAGCGATATTGCACAACATCTTTTGGAGGCAGGTTATACGCTCGCCGAAGCAGCGGCAATAGAACAAGAAACCGTTTTTTATGCTAGTATTCGCTCCGATATCAAATACTATTCAGGCGAGGAGTTGGATATCAAGCCTTACGAGGGCGATATGCGTTATTTGATAAACACCTATATCAGAGCCGAAGATGCGGCGAAATTGGGCGAAATGGACAATTACTCTTTGGTAGACCTGATTGTGGAAACGGGTATCCATGATGCCATTGCTCGCAAACTCAACGAAAAAAGCAATTTATCAAACAATGCAGTAGCAGAAGGCATTATTAACAACATTAGGAAAACCATCATCCGCGAACAACTGACCGACCCGCGTTTTTATAGCGAAATGTCTCAACTTTTGGACGATTTGATAACACAAAAACGCACGAGTGCCGAAGAATACGAGGCGTTTTTGAAAAAAGCGGAAGAATTGGTACAAAAATTGGACAAAGGACACAATACCGACCAAGTGCCAATTGCCCTAAAAGGTAAAGCAGCAGCCATTGTTATCTATAACAATTTGTCCGACATTTTAGCAAAAACGTCTGCCGCTGGTGCAAATGAACCAGCGGCAGACTATGGAAGCGATTCGTTGGTAAATTTGGCATTGAAAATAGATACTACCATGCGCGAACAAGCTCATGGTGATTGGCGTGGTCACGAGACAAGAGAAAGGCAAATCCAAAACGTTTTGTTTGATATTATGAAACGAAACAAAGCAGCCACTCAAGCAATTTTTAATCTCCTCAAAAACATGAAAGGATACGCATGAAAGACTTCATTCAGTTGGGCAATATCGCTATAGAGGTAACCCGAAAAGCGGTAAAAAATATCCATTTGTCCGTTCATCCGCCCGATGGACGGGTAAGTTTGGTTGCACCTACCCATGTGCGTTTAGAAGTGGCGCGAGCATATGCTATCTCCAAACTATCTTGGATACAACAACAACAAGAAAAATTGATCAACCAAGAGCGCGAAACACCACGCGAATATGTAACCCGCGAGTCGCATTATCTTTGGGGACGGCGATATTTGCTCAATGTCATAAATAGCAACGAAGCAGCACACATCGAACTCGGGCACCAAGACATCAACCTATACATAAAAGCTAATAGCACAAAAGAAAAAAAAGCAGCAGTATTGTATGAATGGCAAAAAAACTTGTTACGTGCCTTCATAAAAAAAATCGTCGCTAAATGGGAGCCTATTTTGGGCGTGAAAATCAATGCTTTTTTTGTACAAAAAATGAAAACAAGATGGGGCAGTTGTAATTATCAAGCCAAAAACATTCGCCTTAATACCGAACTTGTCAAAAAACCCAAAGACTTGGTGGAATATGTGATTGTTCATGAATTGTTACACCTCATAGAACCCACCCATAACGACCGCTTTGTTGCGCTGATGAGCAAATTTTATCCCACTTGGCGCGAGGCAAGGGCAGAACTCAACGAATTGCCTTTGGGGTATGTGGAATGGTCTTAAGTGACTACATTTCCATCATAAAAACCCGCTTTTCTCAACCACATCATCTCACAAAACAAACCTAAAGCAAACAAGCAATAGCAAACCATACAGCCTGCTATTGCTTGTTTGTTTTATTATACCATAAACATCTCACTCCTTAATCCGTTCGCCGATGCGCAGTTTAGCACTACTCGACTTGGGGTTGCGTTTTAGTTCTTCGTTGCTGGGCGTTATCACTTTTTTGTTAACCGCCCTAAAAGGTTTGTAGCTATTGCCATACATATCGCGGTGGTCGCCGTCGTCAAAAGCGCCTCGTTTGATATAGTTTTTTACGATGCGGTCTTCCAACGAATGATAGGCAATAATGACCAATCTGCCTTCGGGCGACAGAAGTTCGCTGGCTTGGGTCAATAATTCTTGCAAGGCAGCTATCTCTTCGTTCACTTCGATTCGCAATGCCTGAAACAATTGGGCGAAATATTTGTTTACTTGTGCAGGATTAGCTGCGAAAGGTTCTGCGATTATTTTGAGCTGCTCGATGGTCTTGAAAGGACGCAAACGGCGCTCCCGCACAATAGCTTGTGCCAAGCGGCGCGACTTGGGTAGTTCGCCATATTGCTCAAACAGTTGTGCCAAATCATCTTCGTAGTAGGTGTTTAGGATAGATCGGGCTGTGGTGCTTTGGTCGCTATTTTTGTCCATGCGCATATCCAACTTGGCTTCGTTGGCATGAATAGAAAAACCGCGCTGTGGTGTTTTGAACTGGTGCCACGACACACCCAAATCTGCCAGAATGCCATCAACTTGCGTCACTCCCTCTAAGCGCAAATAACGTTTGAGATAGCGAAAGTTGGCAGGAATAAAACTAAACGCCTCAGAACGAAAAACAGCGTCGCGCGTGTTGGCTTCGGCATCAGGATCTTGGTCAAATGCCAACAAAGTGCCTCCGTCCAAAAACGGCAAAATGGCGCGCGAATGCCCGCCGCCGCCAAAAGTGGCATCTACATAAATACCGTCTTTTTTTAGTGCCAAACCCTCAAGGCTTTCGGCTAAAAGGACGGGTTCGTGATAGTCATACATGCAATAAGTATAGGTATACGGTTTGTACCATTTCGCAATAATTTAGTGTTAGCGGGCATTGATCTTGCCCCCAACTGCCTAAAAATGGTATAGATTATTGTCAAAATACTGCCTAATAAGGCGTTTTCTTTGCACAAAAGTAATTTTTTTTTTTCAGATGACCAAAAATTGCAGCAAAAAACCTATCTTTGCCCTAAATTTAACCATAATTTATAACACAATGAAACAATTCCGCCTTGCGCTATTGGCGTTGAGCATTGCTATCGGTACCATGGCTTGCTCCAAAAGTCTCTCTCCTAAACAAGTACCTCAAGATGTGGTGGGTTCGCTCATCAAAAATTATCCTGGTGCCGTTAATACCGTTTGGAAAAACAAAGGCAGCAACTATCAAGCAACTTTTACCAAAAATGGGCAAAAAATGACGGTAACGCTTTCTCCGTCGGGACAAATACTGAAATAATTACCATGCTTATCAAACACCCGCGCGAATCGCGCACCGTTATGACCGAGTTGGTCATGCCCAACGACACCAATCCTTTGCACAACCTAATGGGTGGTAACTTGATGCGTTGGATGGACATTGCAGGCGGCATTTGTTCGCGTCGCCATTCGGGCTGCATTTGCGTTACTGCCTCGGTCGACAACGTCTCTTTTGACAGCCCCATACGCATGGGCGAAATAGTGACGATTACTGCCGAAGTGACGCGCGTTTTCAATACTTCTCTTGAGGTTTATATTAGCGTGGCAGCCGAAGGTAGCGATACCACCAAACGGAGACCGTGCAATTATGCCTATTTTACCTTTGTGGGACTCGACGAATGGGGCAACAAACTTAGCCTGCCACAACTGCAACCCGAAACAGAAAAAGAACAACAACAGTTCGAAGGTGCCTTGCGACGACGCGAAATGCGCCTCATTTTGGCAGGCAAACTCAAACCCCAAGAAGCTACCCAACTTAAATCACTGTTTGTTTAGCGCATAAATTATTACGCTATTTAAACTTTTTTACTGTTCTATAGTCTTACAAATCGTATTTCCTTACCTTTTTTCATCTAAAAAAAATAACAACAAGCTATGTTTTCTAAAGTTTTTGCTTTTTTTGCTATTGTAGCCTTTTTGGTTGGTTTTGCAGGTACAGGTATTGCTGGTATCAATGGCAATCCTGATGCTGTAGTTGGTACTTGGTTGGTGGGTGAAAAAGATGCCAAAGTTGAAATCTTTAAATGCGGCAACAAATATTGCGGCAAAATCATTTGGACATCTGAAAAACGCACCGATAAGTTTAATCCCGACACCAAACTTCGCACCCGCGACGTAGTGGGGGTACAATTGATGAACAATTTTGCATACGATTCCAAAAACAATGAATGGAGCGGCGGTAGCCTCTACAATACCCGCGACGGAAAAACCTATAGTGGTTATATGCAATTGAACGCCAATGGCACTTTATTCCTAAAAGGTTATGTATTGGGCATTCGTTGGCTCGGCAAATCCGATACTTGGACACGTGTAAAATAAGCTCACTTGTGCTAACTCAAAAAACATCGATTTTGTTAAATACAGAATCGATGTTTTTTTTATGTATATAGTATGACAATTTTATTGTACCTTTGCTGCCAAAATATGTGCTATGACTACCAAACCCACCCATATTCTATATGTAGAAGACGATGTTTCGCTTGGTTTTGTCACCAAAGACAACCTCGAACTCAAAGGTTATCAAATCACTCATTGCATGGATGGCGAAACGGCTATCAACACGTTTGACCAATACGATTTTGACCTTTGTATTCTTGACGTGATGCTGCCCAAAATTGACGGTTTCTCTATTGCTCAACACATTCGCCAACACAACGCACATGTGCCTATTCTTTTTTTGAGTGCAAGGTCGATGAAAGAAGACCGCATTAAGGGTTTACAAATTGGAGCCGATGACTATATCACCAAACCATATAGCATCGAAGAATTGGTGCTGAAAATCCAAGTTTTTTTGCGCCGAACACAAGTCATTCATGCCACTACACCCACGCCTCCGCCTGCCGAAGCTGTTGGTGTGCATCGCATTGGGCAATATGTATTTGATTATCCCAATTTGTCGCTGATTTGGAACGAGCAACGCCAAAGTCTCACCCAAAAAGAAGCCGATTTGTTGCTTTTGTTGTTCGAAAACAAAAACCAAGTCGTCAAAAGGTCGCGCATTTTGACCCAACTGTGGGGAGAAGATGACTATTTTTTGGGACGAAGTATGGACGTTTTTATTTCGCGCCTCCGCAAATACCTCAAACAAGACCAGCGTTTGACCATCGAAAACATTCATGGAGTTGGGTTTCGTTTGGAGGAAAAAATATAAACCACATACCACAAAACGAAGTCTATCAAAAGCAAATAGTTTTTTGATAACGATAAGATTTTGTTACGAAAAAAACCTTTCCATACAATAATCCATTATCCAAGAGCGTTCTATAGCAAAATGCCACTTTTCCAGCACACCCACTCTCCCTATTACAAACCAAAAACCCGCCTGCATGAAAATTCTAATCGTATCGTTCTGGTGTTTGGTGCTTTGCTGTAGTGTGACACAAGACGCAATAGCGCAGAAAAAAAGCACAACTTCGCACATACCCAAACGTGCGCAAAAGTACTTTGTTCAAGCCACACAAAGCTACCAATACCAACGCTATGACGAGGCTATTGATTTCCTCCAAAAGGCTATCAAAAAATATCCCCGCTATGAAGAAGCCTACAAACGCTTGGCAAACATAGCTTGGGAGCAAAAAAATTATGCTTTGGCAGAACAAACTTACCAAAAAACGGCAGATTTGTTTCCTGCTCCGCTCAATTTGATGTATGTGAACTACTATTTGGGTAACATCAAATTTGAGCAGGCACAATATAGCGAAGCCCAAAAATTGGCACAAAAATCACTTTCATACAAAGACAAGGTGCTGAAATCGACTAATTTGCAGCAAAAAGTGCAGCGCCTGATGGACAATGCCGCCTTTGCTCAATATGCCACCACACACCCCGTCAATTTCAACCCTATGCCGTTAGATTCGTCAGTCAATTCGAGCTATGACGAATACCTGCCCATGACCACCGCCGACGAAGGTATTTTGGTGTTCACGCGTCGTTTGGGAGGCGATTTTCTGGCGAACGAAGATTTTTATTATACCTATAAAACCCATGACACGAGCCATTGGGAGTTGTCGGTGCCGATGCAAAACCCCATCAATACACCCGGCGACGAAGGAGCTATTTGCATTTCGCCCGACGGCAAACGCTTATTTTTTGCTGCCAGCGAACGCCGCGACGGTTTAGGCAATTTTGATTTGTACTATTGCCTCAAATCGGACAACGATTGGGTGGGTCCCTACAATTTGGGTGAGCCTGTCAATACAGGCGGCTGGGAGTCGCAGCCGAGCATCTCTGCCGATGGCAAAGAACTCTATTTTTGTTCCAAAAGAAAAGGCAGCGAAGGAAAAATAGATATTTGGATGAGCCGTTTGGTGAATAATTTCTGGACTGCACCAGTCAATTTGGGCAAACAAATCAATACGACAGGTGACGAACAATCGCCTTTCATTCACCCCGACGGTCAAACACTCTATTTTTCGTCCAATGGGCATGTGGGTATGGGCGATGCCGATTTGTATGTGTCGCGCCGCAATGTCGACGGCAGTTGGGGCAAAGCAGAAAACTTGGGCTATCCTATCAACACATCAGGCAACGAAAACGGTTTGATGGTGACTGCCGATGGCAAACGCGCCTACTATTCGTCTTTTCGTCCTGAAACAGGTTTAGATATTTTTTATTTTGACCTACCCGTGACCGCCAAGCCTCAGTTAGTGACATATGTGAAGGGGACTATCTTTGATGCCCAAAAACCCAAACAAAAGCTAAGTGCCAATATAGAACTTATCGATTTGGAGAGCGGCAAAGTGGCGTTCCAGACCATTTCGGATAGTGTGACCGGTGATTTTTTGCTTACGCTGCCGAGCGGAAAAAATTATATGTACAATGTGTCGAAAAGTGGTTATTTGTTTTATTCGGAGCATTTTGCGCTACAAAACAATCCCGACGATGCCACCAAACCATATCTGTTGCAAATCGGTTTGCAAAGCATTCCGAAAGCCACCGACCCGACTTGGACAGCAGGCAAAGCAATGGTGCTGAAAAATGTGTTTTTCGAAACAGGTGACTATACCCTCAAACCCGAATCTTATACAGAACTGAACAAATTGGCAGCATTGTTGCAAGAAAACGAGCAAGTGCGAATAGAAATCAGCGGACACACAGACAGTATTGGTACTGCCAGCCTCAACCAACAACTCTCGACCGACCGTGCCAAAGCAGTATATGACTACTTGGTGAGCCAAAACATCGCACCACAACGGCTGAACTATAAAGGCTATGGTAGCTCCCGCCCCATCGCTCCAAACACGACACCCGAAGGAAGAGCGGCTAACCGCCGCACGGAATTTTTATTACTAACCGACCCGAAATTGGGTGTGGTTAATCCTAAATAGTAATACGTACAAAATACGGCAAATTTTGGGATTTACAAAATTTGCCGTATTTTTGCGCAATAGTAAGTTCAAAAACCATCTTTAAACAATATAAACACTAAATAAATGGCATATTCCGACTTTACCTTATCGAATTTGGAAGAAAAGTTTGGCGTAAAACACCAGCGCAAACGTTTACAATTCACAGTCTTACCTATCGAACCCAGTGAAAGATTGCGTTTTGAGTTGGACGAAAGTGTAGAAATGCCCATCAAAACCGAAAAGGCAAGAAGTGAATGGATAGTTGTGCCCATCCTCAAAGAATTGCGTTGGCGAAACAACAAATTTTTTACTATCTATTCAGGCGAAACTTTAATAGCAGACAAAGAGATGGGTTTAGTGGGCGAATGTGATTTTATTCTAACAAAAGACACTCAATCTTATGAAATTAGCATTCCCATCTTCCAAATAGTTGAAGCCAAACGCAACGATTTAGAAGAAGGTATCAAACAATGCTCTGCGCAATTAGTAGGAGCTAAAAAATACAATGAAAAAAAGGGTATAGCCATAGACAAACTATATGGTTGTACTACAACAGGTGATGTTTGGCAGTTCATAGAATATACTGATAAAATCTATATCGATGAAAAAAAGTACTATTTGGGTGAAGTCAATGAATTATTGGGTGTTTTTCAATGTATAATTGACTATTACAAAAATAGCCTCTAAAAAAGCATCGCTACGACTATCATAGTATAATGTGACCCAATAAATGATATTGCGGCAAATTTTGAAATACCCCAAAATTTGCCGTATTTTGCGCCCTATATCTCCCAAAATCTCTTTTTCCATGACAACTGCCGACATTAGCCAACAACTTTCCACCGTCTACGACCCGCGCGAAGCACAAAACATCGCTCAATGGTTAGTGGAATATCTAACAGGCTGCTCCCCACTCCAACAACGCTTAGAAAACACCCCACTCACCGAGTCACAAATACAACAAGCACAGTCTTTGTTAGCCGAACTCCTACAACAAAAACCATTGCAATACGTTTTGGGCGAAAGTTATTTTTGGAACTTAAAACTACTTGTTTCGCCCGCTGTGCTTATCCCCCGACCCGAAACAGAAGAACTCGTCGCATGGATACAACAAACTTTTACCAAAGAAACCACCTTCCGCGCCATTGATATTGGCACAGGAAGTGGGTGTATTGCCATTGCTTTACAACAACTTTTCCCACTTTGGAGCATGACCGCCGCCGACATTAGCGCCGATGCCCTATCAATTGCGCAACAAAATGCAAAGCAATACCAACAAAACATACAATTTATTCGTGTAGACATTACAGATATCCAACAATATGACCTCTTTACAACATATAACCTCATTGTGAGCAACCCGCCCTACATTCCTCTCTCCGAAAAAGAATCTCTTGGTGTCAATGTGGTGAATTATGAGCCACACCAAGCATTATTCACCCCCAACGACCAACCTACGCTCTTTTATGAAGCCATTTTGCAGTTCGCCGACACTCATTTAGCCCCCAAAGGACATATTTTTTTTGAACTACATGAAAATTTTGCACAAAAAATAGTAGCTTTGTGCCACGACAAAGGCTATTGCAATACCGAACTGCGGCAAGACCTCAATGGAAAAGGCCGAATGTTACACATCTGGAAAGTCTAAACCGTTTTGTTATCGACTTTCCCTCCTCCTTAATCCTTAAAACCAATAATAACAGCCCATGAAAAAATTATTTACCCTAATCATCGCTTTGAGTTATTTGTATTCAATGTCAGTAAGTGCCCTTCACCTAATAGGTGGAGAAATGAGCTACGAATGTCTATCTAATGGAGACATCAGATTTAATATGTACATTTATCGCGACTGCAATTCTGGCGGAGCAGGTTTTGATAGTCCAGCCAATATTTTTTTATATGACAGCAACGGTGACATAGCTCAACAATTGCAGGTGTTTAACCCTACAATAGAACAACTAGAAATTACCACAGATGGGCTTTGTGCAGAAAACATACCTGATGTGTGTGTAGAGCGTGGTTACTATACTACTATTGTCAATATCCCTAATGGTTCTACTAGTTATCAACTTGTGTATCAACGTTGTTGTCGCAACCCGGGTATTGTGAATCTCATTAATCCTGATGCCACAGGTTCTACTTATGTCCTCGATATTCCGCCCTATACAAATAACAACTGTAACAACAGTAGTCCCGTTTTTGACAACTATCCACCTATTGTTATTTGTGCCAACAATCCGCTTATTTTTGACCACTCTGCCACTGATTCTGATGGAGATTCTTTAGTTTATAGCATTTGTGAACCTTTTAACGGTGCTAACGATCTCGACCCACAGCCTTCGACACCTTATCCTTACAGCGATGTTAGTTGGAATCCACCTTATAGTGCTACTAACCAATTAGGCGGCTCGCCTCCCATATCTATCGACCCCGTCACAGGCGAACTCACTGCTTTTCCCAACCAAATCGGTTTGTTTGTCGTTGGAATTTGTGTGAGCGAATACCGCGACGGCGTATTGTTAAGTACCAATAAACGCGATTTTCAGTTTAACGTAACCAACTGTCAAATCGTTTTGGCACAAACAGCCTTAGTCACCATATCGGGGAACGATACCATCTGCCTTGGCGAATCTGTTACCATACAAGGCGAAGTTTTTGGGGCTAACACCTTCCAATGGATGCCAACGGTGGGACTCAGCGACCCCAATAGCCTCAATCCGACTATCACCCCTCTCCATACCTTGACCTATACCCTCATCGCCAGCAATTCGCTATCTGGTTGTGCCGATACGTCCACCGTCACCATCGTAGTGGACAACGGAAGCCTCGAACTACCCAACAATCTACTTATTTGCTTGGGCGATACTGTTCTACTTAACCCTATTCTCGACCCGAATGCCAACTTAGTGTGGTCACCGGGTAATAGCTTGGACGACTCAACCGTTGTCAGCCCCAACGCTTTTCCTACCGAAACCACCATCTATACTGCCACTATCACCACCATACTCGGTTGCACCGCCACCGACCAAATGATGATTGTCGTAAATCCCGCCGACACTACCAGCATCGACGGAATCGTGAACATTTGTTTTGACAGCGACACCCAACTCTCCGCAATAACCAACAACGCCCTCTCCTACCTTTGGTCAAACGGTGCTACCACCTCCAGCATTGGCGTAAGTGCTGCTAATACCTATACTGTCACCGCCACCAATCCGCTCGGCTGCATTAGTACTGCTTCTGCGACCGTCACGGTGCAAGACATTGTTGCCAACTTAACAGGTGATACCGAAATTTGTGAAGGTGAAACCACCACCTTGAGTCTCGCTGACTCCTATTCACAATATCTGTGGTCAAACAATGCTACCACTGCCACACTCAACACCAATGGCGGCACCTATAGCGTTACGGTCACCGATGCCAACGATTGCAGTACCATTACCAGCATTACCATCATCGAAAACCCTAATCCTACACCATCTATCATAGGAGAACGTGATATACCCGAATTTACATCTACCACTTGGAGCGTCTCGCCTACTTTTCCCCAATATATTTGGTCAAACAGTGCCACCACACCCAGCATTACCGTTGCTGAAGAAGAAACCTATAGTGTCACCGTCACCGATGCCAACGATTGCAAAGGAACAGCGGCTGCCATCCTCGACCTCATTCCGTCAAAAGCCGTTTTGTTTCCCTCCGCTTTTTCGCCCAACAACGACTCCGTAAACGACGACTTTGGGGCTACCACCAAAAACGTAATAAGCTACAGTGTTGAGATATTTAATCGTTGGGGACAAAGAGTATTTAGTTCCGACAATATTAACCAACGCTGGGACGGCACCTACAAAGGTGTAGCTCAAGAGATGGGTGTCTATGTCTACCAAGGCAAAGTCATTTATACCGACAACACCGAAGAGGCATTTAAAGGCAATGTGAGTTTGGTGCGTTAAATTTTTCTATCAGTCACCTATCCAACAAAATCCAATCACCTCATCATTCGAAAATAAACACCAATTAAAACCCCCTTCGAAAGCATGAAACTTTTGAAGGGGGTTATTTTTTTATAACATTTTGATACCAAAAAATCAAAATACTTTATATCATTTTTTAGCACTAAAAAAATAGCAGCAAAGATTACAATTTCAAGCGCGGGTCAAGAGCATCGGTCAAACCCTCGCCAATGAGATTAAAAATTGTGACGGTCAAAAAAATTGCCAAACCGGGAAACAAAGCCAACCACCACGCCCCGAAATTGCTGCGTGCCATATTGAGCAAAGAACCCCAAGTAACGGTATCGGCGGCAACGCCCACACTCAAAAACGACAGAAACGACTCGGTCAAAATGGCAGAAGCTACCCCAAACGCAATGGCAATTAACACGGGCGTAAGAGCATTAGGCAAGGCATGGCGCAACACAATGCGAAGGTCAGAAAAACCCATCGCTTGTGCCGCTTCGATGTATTCCAAATTGCGAACTTTCAACAACTCGGCACGCACAAAACGCGCAATGCTTGTCCAAGAAATCAAACCAATGATGACCATAACATTTACCACCGACGGGCGCGTGACTGCCACAATACACAAAATCAGCAATAAAGGCGGAATGGAATTAATGATTTCAATAAGGCGCATTACCAACAAATCGGCAGGAATCGCTATTTTTTTGCCTAACCATGGCAGTTTGTTGAACAGCAAACCCACCACATTGCCCAGCAAAACACCAAGCAACAACATACCTGCTGTTTTGAACAACATGAACAATAAACTACTCATTGCCGTTTCGCCACTCGAAGTACCTGCAATGAAACTATAGAAAAATCCAATTACCAAACCTAACAAACTAAAAATGATTTGGCTGCGCGAAATGCGCAGTTGGTGGTCACCCCAAAAGCCCGCCAAAGTACCCAAAAAGATGCCAATCAAAGCAGCAATAGACATGGCAACGATACCCACCGAAACGGCTATGCGTGTGCCATGAATCATGCCCGCCAACACATCATGCCCCAATTCGTCGGTGCCTAACCAGTGTTTGTAGTGCCAAGACCTAATACCCGTTTGTCTACCCAATGGGCTTACATAGTTCATATTCAACTTGTCCATCGTATTGTCGGAATAGGCAATCGGAGGCAAAATTTTCCAATCATAGTTCAGGTTTTGCCAATCAACATTGAGGAGAGTTGCGTCCCACTTTGCCAAACCCAAATCTACAAAATAAGATTTAGCAATAGGAAAATACACCTTCTGGTTCAGTTGGCACACAATTGGTTTTTCGTTGGCTAAAAAGTCTGCAAAAAGTGCTACAAAAATAAGCACATAAAGGCAGCGCAAAGCCCAAACAGCCATGCGATTTTTTCTGAAACGATATGCCACCTCCTGCCAATAAGTGCGGTTAGGGTTTTGCGGGAGAAGGTGTTCTACAATTTTGTCTTTTTTGCGGAAAAACATTGTCGGAGTTTATGAGCAAGATATGCTGCTTTTTAAAATAGTGTTATTGAGTGTTCAAAACAGTAGCAGTTTTTTTACAAGGCTATGGGCAAATGTTGCTCCAATAAAGTGGGCTGCAAATACTCACGATAATAAACAGTATGGTGCTGGTGCGGCACGAAATCGATGCAAGTCGTGCTTAGGGTTTGCACGATATTGGCGCGGTTCATCACCAAGTCGTTAGAAGAGTCGCCATTGCCTCCAAATCGGTGAAACTGTATAATGCTTGTCACTGTTGGTTGTGTATATTCCAATAGCCAAGCCTCGAACCATTTTTGGCGCAACTGCCGCACAGAAGCCGCATATAGCGTTGCCGACGACCAAATGTGGGCTACATTGGTGGGCAATGTCCGAACATGCAGTTGCTCCGTCTCGTCCCAGCGAACTTCGGTGAGTTGTTTATGGTTATGTTCTATCAACAACAAGGTAAACGGCTCGATACCCTCCCAACGATAGTTTTGTAAAAAAAGGTTTACGGAGCGATACTCAAAAAAATCGAGCAAAATTTTGCCTCTGCTTTGACGATAACTTTCTTTGCGAACATGTGTCTCAAAAGCACCATTTAGCAAACACAAAGTAAATTGGGGGTGAGTCACAATCCAGGTGCCACCTGCCTGTTGGTCTTTCGGGAAACACAAAATTTCACCATTCCACTCGTATAACTGTGGTGGCAAAGTGGGTCGCAAGCGATACTCGTCCCTATTAGATGTGAGCAAGAACGAATTTGCCGAAGTAGGCACAAAAGTGACAGTACACATACAGTTGACAGTTTTGCAAATACGGGCGTATTCGTGGCAAAGGTAGTAATAAAAGCTAATTTTTCCAACACAATTGCTTGTATGTGGCACAATTTTGTTATAAAAACCTTATCTTTGCCCCTTCTAAACCTTTTTTCGCCAATGAAATACTTAGTTATTTGGAGTGTTTTTGCTTTTTTGACCGCTGCGAGTACTTTGTTGTATCAAGGTAATCAGTACTATGCACAACAACAATGGACTGCCGCCGCCGACCAATACGAAGCCGCCGCCAACAAAAATAACGAATGGCAAATAACTGCTTGGTTCAATTGGGCAGATGCTTTGTATGCACAAGAAAAATATGCCGAAGCCGCCCAATTATTCGAACGCGTTGCGATCGAATCGCCTTACTATGCCACCAAAGCACTAGCCTATTACAACTTGGGTAATGCCTTATTGAAACAACAAAAAACAGCAGAATGTATCGAAGCCTATAAAAAATCGTTGCGCTTGCAGCCTAATGATGCTGATGCTAAATACAATTTGGCGTATGCACAACAACAGCAAAATCAACAGAACGAACAACAACAAGATAAAAATCAACAGCAACAAAACGAACAAAATCAAGACCAACAAAATCAACAACAAAACGAACAACAAAACGAACAAAACGAACAAAACCAGCAACAACAAAACCAAGACCAGCAGAACAAACAAAATCAACAAAACCAACAAAATCAAGACCAACAGCAGCAGCAAGATAAAAACCAACAACAAAATCAGCAGCAAGACCAACAACAGCAAAATCAAAGTCAACAAGGACAAGCTAAAGGAGAAGCGGGAAAAGAGGGAGAGAATGCCAGCTCGGCTGTGGGAGGAAAAGAGGGCGAAGGCAGGAAAGGAGAAGTGAGAAAGATGAGCCTACAGGAAGCAACACGCATTTTGGAGGCTTTGAAAAACGAAGAGTTGAAGGTGCAGCAAAAACTGAAAAAAGCTCAAGGAAGACGACAAAATAGTGAGACGGATAAGGATTGGTGATTTTGGGGTAGAGAAACAAATTTTTCAAAAATTTCAAGCATCTGAAAAAGCAAAAAACGTCTTTTTTGCCAAGTGGCGAAGCGCGTTAGGGATGCGGAGGGTGGCGTTAGCCAGTGCGTAGCTTGTCGAAGCACCGCAGCAAAGCGAAGCCCATAGCAGCCCGCCCGCCAGGGAACGCCCAAAAAATAATCATTCAACAAAAATTTTTAGACCAACAATAAAAACAAAATCATGATGACTTCCGAAATTACTTATTTGGGCGACCTGCGAACGGAGTGTGTGCATATCGAGTCGCAAACAGCTATTATTACCGACGCACCCAAAGATAACCAAGGACAAGGCGCGGCTTTTTCACCTACGGATTTGGTAGCAACGGCACTTGGGAGTTGTATGCTGACGATTATGGGTATTTTGGCACGCCGCGAAAACATCGATTTGGTGGGAACAAAAGTGGCAGTGCAAAAAATTATGGAGAGCAACCCGCGCCGTATTGGTGGCATACATATCACGTTCCGAATGCCTGAAGGGAAAACGTATAGCGACAAAGAACGCCGTATGTTGGAAAATGCGGCTAAAACTTGTCCTGTTATGTACAGTCTTCACGCCGACATTGACAAGCAAATCAAATTTGAATGGTGATAACACGCAAAAGCGGGCAGCCTATTGGATAGGTTGCCCGCTTTTATTGGGTGGTATCGAAAGCCGAAAATGGCAGTTATTGGTCTATGATAGTTCTTTCTCCAAATTGGTGAATTTGGTGTCTAACTGTGTGTAGGTCGTCATTAGTTCGTCCAACTGACGGCGTTCTTCGGCAAGGAAGGTGTCAAATTCGAAAAAGTTGTGGTTGATTTTGTTTTTGATTTCGCGCACATAACTTTTTAGTTTTTCCTCCAATTGGTCGTCCAATTTGCGTCTGCCTTTGGCGATTTCGTCGGCAAACTGGCTGATGATTTTGTTTTTGCTAAACGCTGCTGCCACACCTGCAATTGCCAAACCTGCTACGGACAATATGCCGCCAGTGATGTCCAAGAATGTGCCGTGTGTGATGGCTGCCAACACGCCGCCAATGACTGCCAACGCTCCACCTGCTTGCATTTGTGGCAATAAGCTGTTGCTTTGGTGGAGCAAGTCGGAAGCCACGAAATTGTTAGCATCGTTTGCCCACTCGGTGAGGTTGCGGTGCAGTTGTTCGAATTTTTCTTGGCGTTTGTTAGCAATGTCTGCAAAGACTTGGTTGTTGCTTTTGATGCCTACTTTGCTTTTCAAAATTTCGTTATCGATGCTCGTTGCCATGTATTGAATGCTGTCGGCAAGACTGCTCAAACCTTCGCGCATTTTGTTTTCTAAGGCGGGTCGAAGTTCACTTTCTATGCGTCCGATGATGCGGTTTGACCATTCTTTCATGCCTTCGGACGAGTCGAAAATGGATAAAAACGATTTTTTGAGCAAATTAAAGAAACCTAAACCTTCTTCAAACTCGCGCTGAATGCTGTCTGTGATGCGGTCATATTCGTTCAAAAGTTCTTTGTCTAAACTTTCGACTTGCTCGGCAGAACGTTTTTCGGCACCGTCCAACAATATGCCAATGCGGGAGCGAAAAGCGGTATCAGCTTTCATTTGTTCGGCTCGGAAATGAACGCCCTGTTTTAGGGTGTCCATAATGGGTTTGGAGGTGTTGAGGAGGCTTTGCATTTTGAGGCGCACCACATTTCCACCTGTCACGTTGTCGTGGATATATTGTCTGATGTCTTTGAAACCACTGCGGTCGGTGAAGCCTTTTTGTTCCAATTTTGCGGATACACAAAACAATTGTGGCTTTTCAATACCGCGTTTTTGGGCGTATTCTATTACGCCTTTTATGTTGACTTCCAAGTCTTCTGGCTCCATCAAATCGGCTTGCTGGAGGACAAACACCACTTTTTTGCGCCATTCTTTGCTAATGAAATCAAAGAATTGCCATGCCGATTGTCGATAAGGATTTTTGGCTTCGAAAACAAAAATAATCAAATCGCTAATCGGAATAAAGCGTTCCGTAATTTCGGTATGTTCGGTGATGATGGTGTTGGTGCCGGGCGTATCTACAATAGCGATGTATTGGAGGATGTCGGCGGGCATGGTGATTTTGCGCAAATGTGCGTTGATAGGAATTACTTTTTCCTCATCGCCATATACAATTTGTTGTATGGTATCGGTACAAGGGTCGGGAGCTACTTTGCAAATTTCTTGGCTCGATTCGAGCAAGGCATTGACAAAGCTACTTTTGCCCACTTTCACCTCGCCGACAATGACAAACAAAAAAGGTTCGTTGAGGCGTGTCCGAATTTCGTCGACTGTCTCTGCCATTTTTTCTAAGCGAAGTCGCTCGGTCAAATCGTGCAGCTCTTTGAACAAATCGTCAACAACACTTTTGTATTGTTCTAAGGAGGTGTCTATTAGGTGTGAATTGGTCATTTGTGGTATGGGATTTTTTTGTGGGATGGGGAGGATAGTTTGGGAGAGAGTTAATTCCAATAGGCTATCAAATTTTCTTTATTTCCGATAAACCTCATTTAATCGAATAATGTTTTTGGTTTTTCTGGATGCCGTTTTTCCAGTTACTATCTGCATAGTACATTTTTTCCGCAAAGTTACGAAACTTTTGTTTATCTATAGCTTTATAATAAAATTAAGAGATTACAGAAATCAGTTTGGGAGAGGAAACTGTTACACAGCCCTGCGTTGGCTTTGCGGATTGGGCTGTGGGCGGCAGTATTTTGTTCGTGGTATTTATTTTTTCTTCAAATGTTTTTCGATTAAATTTTTAACGTGTTCTGCTAACTGCAATTTGTCCTTTTCTGCTTCTTTTTGTAAGGCTTCAAAGAACGTTATTTCGTTGTCTTGCCAGATTAACGCTAATATTCTAATTTCTTGTAGAGCAATATGGTCATAATTAGTTGGATTACCCCAATAACATTTGAGGCAAAGTTCCATTTCCTTTTGCCCAGTCCAATTGTCGCAATGTTCACAAGACCATGATTTTGCTCTATTACAAGACCCACAGTATTTTAGTTAGGTCTCCAAATTTGTAGGCGGCTATTGATTTTCCTGCTTCTGACTTTACGTTGAATGTTTCAAGTGGTATTCCTGCTTCTCTCACGTCCCTTGCTGCTCTTGAACGATGTTTGTATAAATGAAGGTTGTGGTTTAAAGTGAATTTGGTTTAGTAATGAAGGCGACAAATATAAGGCTTCGTATGTATTTTCAACCCTGTTTAGTAGTGTTGCTATTGATGATCTGCCTGCATCAATTTCAATTTTGGTTAAATTTAGCGCATCGGGTAACGGTTTTCCAAAATGTTTATCACCTGTGCGCCCATCATAACTCAACAAAAAAGGAATGTTTCTTTTATTCAGTTGAAAAAGTGAAAGCACAAAATCGTCATGTTTTAAATCTTGCATATACCTAAATCCGCCAGTCTGACCTGTTCCTTGATAGGGTGGGTCAAGATAAATTAAATCATCTTTACTTGCCGTTGCTATCACCTCATCATAATCCAATGAAAGAAGTGTAACTTTATTTTTAAGCAACTGCGAAACGTTAAGTATATCTTCACGCATATTAGATGGGGTTCTACCTAATCGCCTTTTATCTGGGCTTTGGTTAAACTCTCCATTCGAATTATAGCGAACAGCGGCTTTAACACATTTCGCCAACATAAAAAGCAGGTATTCTGGTTTTTGAGTATTATTAAAAATTTCCCTTGCCTCATAGTAATACGCTTCCTCTCTTCCGATTTGGCTATTCCAAATGAAATGATATTCGTTTATTAATTGCTCCGGATAGTTAATGATTTTATCCCACAAATTTATAAGAGGCTCGTTTATGTCATTTATAACGAAGTGATTTGCCTTGCAATGGTATGCAGAAGCAATTGTTATAGCCGCTGAACCTGCGAAAGGTTCAAAAAGTCTGTTTACTTTTAAGGGAAAGTAAGACAATATCTTATCTGCCAAATTCCGCTTACTTCCTTGATATGGTATTGGATGTGGTAATTTCATTTTTATCAAATTTTCTCAAAGGTACTGTTTTTTCTTTTGGGGCTTGCCACGAACATTTTGTTATATGACTCCAACAAAACAATATAGTCACAAAACAAGACGCAAGAGAATGTTTTAATGAATACTTTCTACTTTATACAAAATGGGTTTGCTCGGTGCTGCGTCCAATTCTAAGCTGCAAATCATCAAATTGACAAAATACCAACCATCTTGCAAATCGTTGGGAACATATATCAACTCGCTAATGCTGGCACCCAAACGAATGTCGTGGGGATATTGCCAAAAGATATGGTGTGCTGCCAACATGCCGCCATCAATTTCTCTATCCACCGACGGAAGGTCGATAAGTAGGTGTTCGATGCCTTTGTCCACCAAAAACTGCGCTGCTTCGGCGGACAAATAGGGTGGATTGCTGCCCGAATAGTGGGTACGCAATTTCCATTCATCGTTGGGGAGGGTACGAATGACAATAGCCTTGCAGTCGTTGTTGTTTTGCCAATGTTCTTGCAGTTGTGACAAGGTGATGAGGCGGTCACCATTCTCCATTTTTTGTGGATATAGGCTGATAAGTTGTGCCAACACAAAAAACTCTGTTAAACATTGATTGATAGTGTAAGGAACAGGTGCAATGTGTCCTACACATTCGGTGTGCGTGCCATTACCATGTGGGTTTAATTGCACGTTCTTGAAATTCACCACGCCTCCTTGCGTCACATCACCCACAAAATCGCCCATGCGAACAGGCGAAATATCCAAAGGCGGTGCATAAAAACAATTGACGGTTTCCATGCCTGCCTTCAAAGGAATGGCAATGTTAAGCGGTTGTGATAGATTAATGGTGTAGGTGTGTTGAGAAAGTTGGATATGGGTTTGCATTATAAAAAGTTTTTTTGTTTGGGTTGTAATGCTTGGTAGGTTATTGTTATAATTTTGCGTTTTCTGTCCAAAATCAATTGTTTTTCAACCAAAATCAAGTGTTTTTTTTTAAAAAGCAAATGTTTTCCGTCCAAAAGCAAGTGTTTTTTTCCGAAAGCAAGTGTTTTTTTCCGAAAGCAAGTGTTTTTTTTCAAAATCAAGTGTTTTTCAACCAAAATCAAATGTTTTTCAACCAAAATCAAATGTTTTCTGTCCAAAATCAAGTGTTTTTTTTCAAAATCAAATGTTTTCTGTCCAAAATCAAGTGTTTTTCAACCAAAATCAAATGTTTTTCAACCAAAATCAAATGTTTTTTAACCAAAATCAAGTGTTTTTTTTCAAAAATCAAGTGTTTTTTAACCAAAATCAAGTGTTTTTTAACCAAAATCAAGTGTTTTTTAACCAAAATCAAATGTTTTTTAACCAAAATCAAGTGTTTTTTAACCAAAATCAAATGTTTTTTAACCAAAATCAAATGTTTTTTAACCAAAATCAAATGTTTTTTAACCAAAATCAAATGTTTTTTAACCAAAATCAAATGTTTTTTTAAAAAAGCAAGTGTTTT
>JAEUUX010000050.1 GCA_016787295.1 Chitinophagales bacterium | reverse complement strand
TGCACATATTGGTCAGTATATTGATAGCTTTGGGTGGTGTGGCTATTGCCATTGTTTTTGGCGGCTACTTGGGCAATAGGTTTGAAATCTATGCCATTCTCCGAACGCCACAATACAAAATGGTCGTTATTGATTTCGGTGGTGGTTGCCCAACGCAAGAGGTTGCCATGCGGCTGACTGTTGGCTTCAAGGTAGAGTAGCTCGATGGGTAATGGCGGTGGTGTGGCTTGGATAAGCAACAATACCGTATCGATATCCTGCCCGCATTCATTGAAAGGAGACACTGCTGCTACCGTAAAATGTACGCTGCCATTGGCAATATCCTGCTCGCCCGGCGTATAGGTGGGCTGTAGGGTGTTGGCATTGTCAAACACCCCATCGCCCGAACTCACCCAGCTAATCAATGTTCCCGCAGGCGCGGTGGCAGATAGTTGTGCGGTTTGGATGTCGGAGATATTTACCAAATTTATGGCATCAACCTGTGGCAGTGCATTGACCGTCACAGTGGCAGCCGTAGCCGTTAAAGTACTGCCATTGTCATTCACAAAAGCGGGTAAGTTGCTCAGTATTGCGGTATTGGTGATAGTGCCGTTGTCTGTCCAATCGCCCAAATAAGCATCTAAGGTAAAACTACCTACACTGTTAGCAGGCACTTCGGCAATGGTGAAATCGGCATTAGACGAACCCGTAATACCCGTTTGTCCCATGCTCATGCCATTGACCAAATAAGGCTCGGCTGCCCATATTACATTGGCGGGCAGATGGTCGCTAAACGATATGTTTTGCAGGGCTACATCAGTTTCGTTGGCTATGGTGAAGGTATAACTCACAAAACTTTCTTCGCAAATTTCGGTGGTATTGACCGTTTTGTTGAACGTGACGACTGTTGAGGGACAATTCACCGTGCCGTCAATGGTCACGTCTTCGGCGGACGAACTTGCACCATCGTAGGACAAATAAATCTGCCCGCCCATGCCCGACAATGCTACATCAACATCATTGTAAACACCGTTGGCAGCGTTGGTAGCGTCGTATTCATATGTAATAGACACACAACAGCCCGCGGGAATATTGTAGGTAATGGCACCTGTTGTTCCGTCTGTTGCGCAATTGTTGTAGTTGACACTTTGGCTCAAAAAAGTAAAACCAGCAGGGGCTTGGTGATTGATGCTCACTTGGGAGGCAGCTAAGTTGCTGATATTGCACACATCAACGGTATAAATGACCGTATTGCCGCAAATGGGTTGTGGAGTGGTGGTGTATTGCAGGGCAGATAAAGTGGGCAAAGGTTCGGTGCAAACGGCTATGTTGTCCATATTGTTGACATACACATGCTCATCAATGTTGGTGACGGGCAAAACGATGGGCGGTTGTTGTGTGCCATCGTCGTTCAATACAGCCCAAATGTTGGCAGCACCTGTAATTGGCAAAGTAGTACTCAAGACCTCCGAACTGCCTGCGGGAATGGCACAGGGAATATAGGTGGTTAAGATGGGTGTGCTACTAAACAAAGCGGGATTGTTGTAGTAGAAAGTGATGGGTGTGCCAGCGGGCAAAGACAGTTGTTGTTGGGCGGTGACGGTGTAGGTTAGCGTTACATTTTGCGGAGTGGGACAAAAACCGTCTGGGGTGTAGCCTGTAATATCTATGGCACCATCGCGGTAGAAATAGTAGGTATTGCTACTGCCGGGGTCAGATGGACAGACGTATAGATTGACGATATTGTAGGCTAAGTTGGGGGTAAGCATGGAATAAGCGGGTGCGCCGGGTGCTAACAAGGGCAGAGAAGCGGCTTGGGTGAGCAAATCTCGCACACCGTTATCCGCAAAAGACGCATCAAAAGCAATGGTCACGATGATGTAGCCTTGTGCTTTGTAGGTTTCTGCCAATGCCACCAAAGAACCGCTAACCTGACCAGAACTGCCATCGGTACTCAATACTAATACTTTAATGGCTTGTGGTCGAGCAATACCTGCCAAATAATCATGCCCAAAGGAGAGGGCATCGTTGGGGTTGGTGCCATCGCTAAAAGCACGGCTGTAAGAGGTATAAGTTTGCAGGCTTGCTTCGTCGCCTGTCATGGGAATACGGATTTGTTGCTGTCCGCTCGAAGACCATTCAACAATAGCGGCACGGCTTTGGGTGTCGGCAGTACCGATATTGAGGGCATTCATAAAATCTACAAAAAACTGCTTAGACTCTTCATATTCCGTAGCATCAACCGAACCCGAACTATCATTGAGAATAACAATATCTAAGGGACCATTACAAGTACTGGAAGGTGTTGTTTCGTCCAACAAAGTAATGATATGCCCTACTGTTCGCCCTTCGGCATCGGTAATAGTGACATTATAAGTACCAGCGAACAAATTGCCAATAACAAAAACACTGTCACTACTGCTATAAGACCCACCACTCATACCACTCCAAACAAGGGCAAAAGGCGCTGCACCTCCGTCAATGCTCAATTGTATAGTGCCATTTGGAAAAGCGTTGCTACTGTTGGTGGTAGTAATATCAATGATTTCAAAGATACTACCTGATACTTCATTAAGCGTAATACTTGTAGTATCTACGTCACCTACTGCATTATTCACAATGATTTGATAAGTACCCGTTCCCAGATTGTCAATGGTAAATAACTCCTCGTTGCTGGTGCCGCTGCCCGTGAGCGAGCTGCCCTCTAATGACCATATATAATTATATGGGGGGATAAGCTCTGCATTATCTCCCGAAGCCTTCACCCAAATAGAGCCATTATTAGCACCAATACAAGGCAGATTATTAACCGATGCTTGGGCATTAAAAGCCAATAGATTCTCATACCAAGCTATTTTGTTGTCAGCACCAGAAGCAGATAGAACATCTATATCCCCATCATTATCCAAATCAGCGGCATAGACAGAATGGGCACCATCGGCAGCCATTGTAATAGTTTGTTGAGTGCCAAAGCTACCGCTACCATCATTTTCATACCAAGCTATTTTATCATCCCAATAAGAAGCTGACAGGACATCTATATCCCCATCATTATCCAAATCAGAGGCATAAACAGATTGGGCATAGTTAGCATTCGTTGTAATAATTTGTTGCACACCAAAGTTGCCGCTACCATCATTTTCATACCATGCTATCTTATCATCAATACCAGAAGCAGACAATACATCTATATCCCCATCATTATCCAAATCAGTAGCATAGACAGAATTTGCATCATCAGCAGCCATTGTAATAGTTTGTTGAGTGCCAAAGTTACCGCTGCCGTTATTTTCATACCATGCTATCTTGTCATCATCACCAGAAGCAGACAATACATCTATATCCCCATCATTATCCAAATCAGTAGCATAGACAGAATTTGCATCATCAGCAGCCGTTGTAATGATTTGTTGCGGACCAAAATTGCCGCTACCATCATTTTCATACCATGCTATTTTATTATCAAGAACAGAAGCCGACAATACATCTATATCTCCATCATTATCTAAATCAGCAGCGTAGACAGACCTTGCTCCGTTGGCAGCAGTTGTAATGATTTGCTGGACACCAAAGTTACCATTACCATCATTTTCATACCATGCTATTTTGTTATCACTAATAGAAGCTGATAATACATCTATATCTCCATCATTATCCAAATCAGCGACATAGACAGACCTTGCATAATAAACAGCCGTTGTAATGATTTGTTGCGTACCAAAATTGCCGCTACCATCATTTTCATACCATGCTATTTTATTATCCCCATAAGAAGCTGACAATACATCTATATCCCCATCATTATCCAAATCTGTGGCATAGACAGAATTTGCACCAGCAGCAGATGTGGTAATGACTTGTTGCGTTCCGAAGTTACCACTGCCATCGTTTTCGTACCATGCTATCTTATCATCAAGACCAGAAGCAGATAGAACATCTATATCTCCATCATTATCCAAATCAACGGCATAGACAGAATTTGCACCATCAGCATTTGTTGTAATGATTTGTTGAGTGCCGAAGTTACCACTGCCATCGTTTTCATACCATGCTATCTTATCATCAACACCAGAAGCAGATAGAACATCTATATCTCCATCATTATCCAAATCAGCGGCATAGACAGAATTTGCACTATTAGCATTTGTTGTAATAATTTGCTGCGTTGCAAAATTGCCACTACCATCATTTTCGTACCAAGCTATTTTGTTATCCCATTCAGAAGCTGACAAAACATCTATATCTCCATCATTATCCAAATCAGTAGCATAGACCGACCACGCACCGATAGCATTTGTTGTAATAATTTGCTGCGTTCCAAAGTTGCCACTACCATCGTTTTCGTACCATGCTATTTTGTCATCATTATAAGAAGCCGACAGCACATCTATATCTCCATCATTATCCAAATCAGCGGCATAGACCGACCACGCACCGATAGCATTTGTTGTAATAATTTGCTGCGTTCCAAAGTTGCCACTACCATCGTTTTCGTACCATGCTATTTTATTATCAAAAGCAGAAGCCGACAATACATCTATATCTCCATCATTATCTAAATCGGCGGCATAAACATCATTGGTACCATCAGTGTCTGTTGTAATAATTTGTTGTTCTCCAAAGTTGCCGCTGCCATCGTTTTCATACCAAGTTATTTTATGATCAATAGGAGAAACCGACAAAACATCCACATCCCCATCATTATCCAAATCAGCGGCATAAACATCATTGGTACCATCAGCGTCTGTTGTAATAATTTGTTGTTCTCCAAAGTTGCCGCTGCCGTTATTTTCATACCATGCTATCTTGTCATCACCACTAGAAGCCGACAGAATATCCATGTCTCCATCGCCATCTAAATCGGCGGCATGAACACCAGTTACTCCATTTGCTTCAGTATATTCAATAAGTTGCTGCTCACCAAAGGTGGTTTGCGCATTAGCAGTCAGTGTAGCAGTCATTATGCTATACAGCGCTACCAAAATCGTAAAAAAGTATTTAGTCTTCATAATCAAACTGTGTTTAATTGTAAATTAGCCGCGTAAAGGTAGTGTTTTTGTGGATATTGGCAAAGAGTTTGGGTGTTTTTTTGTTGGTCAATACTAAAATCTCCGCAAGGTAGGGCTTAAACCTTGCCTTAAAATAGAATGACCTTTATTTATAGTAAATTGAAAACACCTTTCAGCTTACTCAATAGCAGAAGCGATGTTTTGGAGGAATGTTTGTATTATTTTTACTCGTCCCCAAAGTCTTTCTAATTGCCATTAGAGAGAGGTTTATATACCAAAACCCCCTCAAAGGTTTTGAACTTTCGAAGGGGTTGGTTGTTGTGTTAAAAAGAACGTACATTTTTACTATCTGCCGGGCTCTTCGTCTTTGGGAATAGGCTCGGTGTCGACAGGTTTAACAACAGGAGCAATGCTGCTCAATAGTCTTACGGCTACATCATCACCATACTGTGGTATAGCTAATGTAGGTGTGACAGTGTTGTTGGTGGTAGTGTGATTAGAAGGAGAATACGCCTCTCTGTGATAGGATTTTTGAATAGTGGTTTTCTGAAATTTTGTTGCCGCTACAGATGGGAATACATAAGTCATCAAGGCTAATAGTGTGGTGCAGATAGATACAATGGATAAGTAAAAGTTTCTTTGTTTCATACTGTAAATAATTTTGGTTAAAAAAGGAATTGTTTAATAAAACGAGTTGGAGTGTAGCGACGTGTGGTCTTGTGTTGGAAGATAGTGTGTTTGGGGTGAAGAATAGGTTTGAATGGTTTATGTAATTTGGATAAAAACAGCACAACAAGACGCGATATTTTTGTAGGTTTGTGTGGTGTTTGACTGTTTGTTGGTTTTGATAATGCAAAAGTAGGTCGTTTTGCAAAGTACGCCAAATAGTAGTTTTGCTAATTATCCCTTGACTATTTACAACGTAGTTTTTTTAATTTCATATTGTAACTGGTTTTGGGTTAGAAAAGGAATTGTTTAATAAAACGAATTGGAGTGTAGCGACGTGTGGTCTTGTGTTGGAAGATAGTGTGTTTGGGGTGAAGAATAGGTTTGAATGGTTTGTGTAATTTGGATAAAAACAGCACAACAAGACGCGATATTTTTGTAGGTTTGTGTGGTGTTTGACTGTTTGCTGGTTTTGATAATGCAAAAGTAGGTGGTTTTGCAAAGTACGCCAAATAGTAGTTTTGGCAATTATCCCTTGACTATTTACAGCAATGCTCCGTAAAGTAGTTTTAATAACTTACTTTACGGAGCATCTTGGATTAAGGTGTATTTTTTTGTGCAATAAGGCTATATGGCTGTGTCTAATACTGGGTTATTATTGCAATTTAAAATTAACAGGTAAGGTAAATAAGGTGGGACGAGATTTGCCATCTAACTGTATGGGTTTCCATCTTGTCATCATAGAAACAACTCGCATGGCTTCGAACATTAAACTGTTGTCAATTTTTCTAATGCTCATCATACTACCCAAACTACCATCGGCACGAACAACAAAACTTATATACACTTTGCCCATAATGCCGTTCTCTTTGGCATAGTTGGGATAGCTTATATTTTCCCCTAAAAACTTATATATTTCGCGTTCGCCACACACATCAATTTCTTCCTTTGTTTTAAGTTGTTGTGCTGTAGAACAACTATGGGTAGCAGAATATTTTGACTGATTTTGCCCTAATATCTCTGTTTCTAACAACTTACCTTCGTCGTCGTAATAATCTATTTTTTGCCCTTTATCTTTTTCATGCGTTTTTTTTTGTATGACAACACCTTGCAGATTAAACAATTGTACTTCGGCGATATGGTCGGGTTTATCATAGAAATACTTAATTTCTGTATTGCCTTGTGGGTCTAAGCACGTCCAAGTTCCTTTATGTTCGCCTTGCACATATTCGCCAAAGAATTGCAATTGATTAGTATTTGGATAATAGTATTTCCATTCGCCCGACAATTCATTATTGTCATAAGCTCCCTCGTATATGGGTTTACCGTCTTTGTTCCATACACCTGTTTTGCCGTGTCTTATTTGTCGTTTTTCATCTTGATAGGTAGTCATTTCTCCGACTTGTGTGCTGTTTGAGTAAAAAAAACTTTCTACGTATTGATTTTCTGCAACACGTTCGAAAATATAGTTTTCTTTACACTGCAATAGTTCAGCTTGTTCGGTAAGCGGATAACCCAATTTTTGAGCTAACTTTAGCATTTTTGCATGGGTTTGTGCAAAAACAGGATAGTTGGTAGCCATGATGAGGCATAATAAACACCAACTTTTGATGATTAAATGCTTGTACTTAAAGGTCATTGGATAAGAAATTAAGGTATTTAATGAAATTAGAAAATGGTATTAGGATTAGCTTTGGGTTTATAATACTATACAACGCTGGAAAGTAGGTTTATTTTTCCAAACATCTTCGCCTATTATATCGCCTACAATAGCCCATATTAGGTTGCCTATATAGTCTTCGTATCCGATATATGCTTCGGATAGTTCGTCAATATCTTCTGTTGACATATCGCTTGGTGGGGTGAGGTGTGTTTCATAAGATAAGGCATCGCCCTCGTTTTCTGCCATTTCACCATCTGACACCACCATAGACCGTATTGAACTGCCATTACTAAATAGTTCAAAGGTATAGGATTCTGCTATTTCTAAAATGCCAAAACTAAGTATTATTTTGTTTGATGTATTGTCGGCTTGTATGATAAAAGGATTGTCATTGAATAACAAAACTCCTTTTTCGGTAAAATACACATCTACCCATTTTCCGCTCTTAAAAGAAGTAGCCGCCCTAAATGATACGTCTTTTGTTGGTTGCCAAATTTGACCAATATATTGTGCTAATTGGTGTATATCCTTGCCAAAATTATTATCAATGGCAATGCCGCTAACGTTTAGCCCCATAATTTTTTGTTTATTGTTTAATTGATATAGACTGCAAAGGTAGGTGTTTTGTTTGAAAAATGCAATAGTTGGACAACTAAAAGGTATTTAAATGTTTAATTTTATGAAAAAAGGGATATTATTAAAGATTAAGATCTTTGGCGAAAGTTGTATATACTAGTGCTGTTTAAATACCATAGCTATAAATAGGAATAAAGTCCGATGGAGTGAAATTATTGTACGTTTTGTTAAATAATTTCACCTTGTCGGGCTTTCGCACTATTACTGGGACTATTTTGTGCTATAAACTTATCACCATATCGTGGTTTTTATTGATAATTTTATTGTTTTAAGGCTATAAGCTTGTTATCAAATTAGGGTTATTTTCGGAGAAAGAATAAATACTTTTGGGCAAAGAATAAATACTTTTGAGGAAGGAATAAATACTTTTGAGGAAGGAATAAATACCATAACCATATGCTATATTTTTTGAATAATATCACCCCGTCGGGGTTTATGTTAAATTATTTGAATTGTTTAGTGCTATAAACATTCCACCCCGTTGGGGTTATTTTTTGTGGAAAGAATAAATACTTTTGGGCAAAGAATAAATACTTTTGTGGAAGGAATAAATACTTTTGCAGACGTGGTATTATTTAATCAAACACAAAATAATACCACGTCTGCAACACTTTACTAAGTATTCTTGTCTTATTTAGATTTCCTATTGGGTTTGTTTTTTTATGATGTTAAGGTCATTTAGACCAACATTGTTTTGTTGTACGAAAAAAAACAAAACTTTTTCATTTACTTATCCTCCAACAACTGTTGTAACCATGTTTCATCGGGACATTCTTTTTCGCATTGAAAACAAGGCAAAACTACTTCATCGCAAGGTGGTTCAGTATAATAACAAGGCAGTGAGGTAGGATAGGTAAGTACTTTATTTTCTTTGTATGTACAAGTTTGTGTTGGCAGACTTGGTTGTATGTATATTTTTCCTGCTGTTGTTGCCCAACCGCATTTCCTATCTCTATCTTTGTATAACCTCACAAGATTGTTACAAGCAAAACTTACTGCATCGTATTCGATAGGAATGCTTACTTTGCCTTTTGAATCAATAATACCCGCTTTTTGATTCATAGTGACTGCATAGTAATCAGCCTCGTAGTTGATAGGCGCAAAAGTTGAAATGTGTGATTTGGGCAGTATATTGTCATAAATAGCAGACACTCTAAAATATCCATTTGTGTCAATAATACCCGATTTTCTATTTTGTATAATTAAGGAAACAGGACTTGGCGTGCGTTTTCCTTGTTCGTTCGTATAATAAAACAATAGCGGAATATCGGCTATACAAGGTATAATTTCTTTGCCATCGGCATCAATAAGACCATATTTATTATTAAACATTATTCCTGTTCGTGGAGGTGTAAAACCTTCATTTAAGATGGCGTAGGGCAAAGATAAAATCTCATGCCCAAGACTATCTATAACAAAAGTGCGGTCAATATTGTTGGTACTATACCAATACTTTCCGTTGCTAATGATAGGATATTGGTAGCGCAGAGCTAATAAGAAACTATTATCACACCGCACAAGCCCCCATAAATGTTGATATTGAACAATAAAAATGCTGTCATTGACAATTGGATATGCAGTACTACTTTGGATAGAATCGTATTGAACAGGAAGTATTTCTTTACCACTATTGAGGTCTATTAGTCCATACAGCAAATTATTTTTTTGTACAACAACACAATGATTGCCGCACAATTGCACCGAAGTATAATCGAACGGAACAAGCACTTTACCTTTTTCATCTATCAAACCCATACCTTGTTGAGTGCATACTATGAATTTTTGTGGACTTAATTGATAATAATACGTTGGGGCATTCGCAGAAAAAGCAGGAAAAACCTCTCCTTTGATGTTGGCAACGGCTATACTATCATTCATCAAAGTAAGCAATAAAGTGTTTTTATCGAGAGTGCCAACGTTTTTGTATTGCCAACTACTCAACAATTGTCCATCTTTGTCCGTTATAGCAACTTTGTTATTATGGATAAATAAGCAATGTTTTGAAAGGACTAAAACGTCATCATAAATAGCTTGATGTATAACATTACCTGCTTTATCCGCCAAACCTTTCAATTTTGTGTTTGGATCTTGGTATGTTCCAACAGCATCATTGTCAGAAATACTACTCATAGTAACATACACCTTAGATAATGGTGTTGTTGCTATATTAGTTTTGAGCAATAGTCCAACAGGATTGTTAGGTGCGATAACATAAGATTTTGAGGAGGCAGACAACTGTAATTTTAGGGGACAATAAGGAAGACTTTTAACAAGCAAATCGGCATAAACAGGAGCGTCGGGCATTAAATAGATGTTTAGCCTTAGACTATCTACCACAGGACGGCTAAGTTGGCAACTGCCAATGGTTTGTTGATTAACAATGATAGGCGTATTTTGGGTGTGACGAGTAGATAAGGTCAATGTTTGCACCATGTTGTGGGGCAAATCAATTAACAGACTGATGTGGTTTGAGTCTATTTGATGAACCTTAAATGTTATCCAAATGGCAGTTGGATTGTCTTTGGCATTCGCAACCGCCGAACAGCATAGATAACTAAAAAATAACAACCCTAAGATTTTGGAAATCATTGGAATATGGTGGGATTAAACGATAATGAAATTTTGGTGGAAAGCTTATTATTTCAATAAAACAAACGTTTATCATTCTTGTTTATTGCCAAAACCATAAAATAAACAATTTTCTCCCTATATCCCACAAAATTTGTACCTTTGTCGCAATAAATCATACAACAAATAAGCATAGTAACTGTTTGTTTGGCACACAACAACAAAGGCGATTCAAAAAACTAAACAGTCCTATATCGTCCAAAGAAGTAAGCATTTTTTCTGCCATACTGTTTTTTGCTGCATAAAAACAGTAACCCAATATGTAGCATAAATTTGATAACGACATTAATAAAGCGTTATTTTTGTATTATCCAATAACCCCAACGGGCAATGTCATTAAGTTAGGGTAAGCACTTACGCCACCCGTTTATAGTTTACAAGGGTGTAGTTATTAACTGCTCTATATGGCTTTTTTTTGCGTTTGTTAGAACGCCCTGGTCGCACGGATTGTGTATGTTTAGCAAAAG
>JAEUUX010000037.1 GCA_016787295.1 Chitinophagales bacterium | reverse complement strand
AACCAACTTTTTACAACCTACCATTTCGGGCAATACCGATTTTTGCGAAGGCAGCAATACCACTTTGAGCGTTGACGGCAGTTTTGCAAGCTATGCTTGGAGTTCGGGCAGCAATACCGCTTCTCAAAGTTTTGACGCTTCAGCTACAGGTGTCACCGTGACCGTGACCGATGCAAATGGCTGCTCTGGTACTGCAAACGTTAGTGTAACGGAACACACTACGCCTGCTCCAACCATTACAGGCTCAAGTGTGTTTTGCACGGGCAATTCCACCACTTTAAACGTTGCGGAAAACTATAGCAATTATGTTTGGAGCAACGGAACAGCAGCAAACACCGCTACCTTCGGCACGTCAGGAGTGGTGAGTGTGACCGTTACTGATGCTATAGGTTGTGTTGGAAGTACAACAATGACATTAAGCGAACAAAGTTATCTCACGCCCAGCATTGTCGGAGACTTGACTTTTTGTGAAAATAGCGGCACTACTTTGCAGATTGGCGAAAGCTATGCCGATTATATATGGAGTCATGGCGACAACAACGCAACAAGCTATCTTTCACAAGCAGGTACTTATACCGTGACAGTTAGCGACGACAACGGTTGCACAGGGTCGGGAATGGTGACGGTGGCGATGAACGAACTGCCCGAAGTTAGCATTGGTGGAGCAACTTTGTTTAATGAAGGTGGTAGTACGCAACTGTTTGGCAATGTGGGCATGACACACTACCAATGGTCGACGGGCGACACAACAGACAATATACACCTTACCGAAGGCGGCGTTTATAGCCTCTTGATAACTGACGACAATGGTTGTACGAACCAAACCTCTGTTATTGTCACCAAAAAATTGTTCTATGATTTGGTAATACCCAATGCTTTTTCGCCCAATGACGATGATGTGAACGATGTGTTTAAGGTGCGCGGCTACCACATAGAAGACTTTACGATGCGTATCCATGACCGTTGGGGTAATACCTTGTTTGAGACCCAAGACCCCACATCGGGCTGGATGGGGCAGCGCAATAAAGATGGTAGTTATTATGAAATGGGGACTTATGTCTATGCCATTTGGGTGCGTTTTGACAATGGGAAAGAACAGACTTATCGCGGTAATCTGACTTTGATTAGATAAAATAATATTTACTCACCTTTTACATCCCTTCTTCGGTTTTCTGGAGAAGGGATTTTTATTTGATGCGGAGAAGTGTTTTTGGTGTGTTCCTAAAACCGTTGGACAGAAAAAGCAAAAATAACGCTAAATTAAGCTAACTATTGTGGCAAATGATACTATTTGACCCGATATTGTCAGTATTACATCTCCAAACTGTCCAACAGAAATAACTGCTTTAGGAACACGCCGTTTTTTTTCAAAAAGCTTGACTATGTGAGAAAAAAATGCGTATCTTTGTCGTCGAAATTGTTGTTCTACTTGTTGCAAGTAGAGTGATGAAGTAGATAATATTTTTTAATAATTGATGGCACGCAAAATAATCATAATGAAATTAAACGATATTTATATCAACCAAACCACAAAAGTTTTCGTTGTGACAAACCAAGACGATAATAATGAACTTAATTGGATAATTGAGCCAACCGACTTTGAATTTATACCAGAAGAAGAAAATTATTATTTCGTCAAAGCGTTTGAGGTTTCAAAAAACGATACAAGGGACTGTTATATCGGAATCCTAACACCAGAACGAATAACAGAAACTGTAATCAAACAAAATTCAAACGGACAAATAAAAGCCGAAAGTATTTATGTGCAACAAAAGACTATTATTCCAGCAATTGCTTCAGATTGTTTTGGTGATTATAATCTATTTTATGCAAAGGAAAATCCACAAATTGGGATTAATATTTTAAAAAATGGACTATCCAAAGCAGCTAACAAAAATATAGTAGCAGAAGACCTTGCTTACATATTGCGTGACGAAGGGAGCATTGAAGAAGCTATCGAAGCATTTATAGTTAGCGCAGAATACGAACCATCTTCTAAATACATTTTCTGGGAATTAGCACAGCTTTATGAACAACTTGGGAGAATAGAAAAACAAATTGAATACCAACAAAAATATAAAGACAGCGGTGGAATTGACTGATAAAAAACAACACTTGATCGCTAACAAGATATTGTCAAAAGTAATAGCGAACAAATACTATTGATTTTTTGCTATAACCAAATTAAATTTTGCCAAATTTTGCTTATAAAAATTCACCTCCCTCCATAGTTCAAAAACCTTCGGAGGGAGGGTTTTTATTGGATTGTTAGGAAATACTTTCGCAAACTTCCTCTCCCAAAAAAACAAAAAAAGTGCCTAAACAGCAACTGTTTAAGCACTTTTTTTTTACGTTTATAGTTATTTTAGAATCTCGGTCTCGGAGGGTGTTTGTGCAACAAGCGAGGTGGAGAACTGAGTGTGTCACCCGAAAGATACTGTTCATACCATTGGTAGAGTCGCTTTTGGGCGGGGCGCAAATCGGAGGTGTCCATGTCGTTGCGGCGCATATACCGTTGCAGTCTTTCATAGCGAAGCCGAATAATGCTGTCACGCTCGGCTTTGGGTAGCATCGCCAGCGAATCGGCGGGCGGGAAAGGTGGGGGACGATGGTGTGGTGGTGGTGGAAAATGTGGAGGCGGAGGTCGAAGGGGCGGCGGCGATGTGGAAGCATCAGGCGCAGTGGCAGGAGTATTAGATGTTGCTTTCTCGTTTGAGGGCGAAGTGCTGTTGGTGCTTGGTGAAGCAGTGGAAGGAGCAGTGGCGGAGGTAGCCGTGTTTGTTTTGTTGGTAGGTGTGGCGGAAGTGGAGTTGTTAGTTTTTTTCTCTTGTTGGCTTTTTTGTATGCGCTGTTCAAAAGTAGCTTTTTCTTTCGCCAACTTTTGTTGTTGTTCCGTACTGAGGACTTGCGAAATGGCGGTGTATAAACTATCCTGCATATCCTGCAAATCTTGGCGATACATATCGTTGTACCATTGTATAAGTTCGTAATTACTATCTATGAGTGGTTGTATTTTTTGTTTTTGTGAATCAGCTAAATGAAGGTCGTTTATCATGTTTTCAAAACCATTCTGGGTAGCAAATTTTTTGACTTTGTTCATATCTTGGCGCACGAGGTAGCCATTGGTCAGGAAACCCAAACCAAAGCCCAAACATAAGGTAAATAGTAATATGAAAATAGCTTTTTGTTGCATTTATTGTTAATTTCGAATACTTTTTTGGAAAAAGATGGGTTTTCTTCTGTCAAAAAACCACTATGTAGGCTTTCTAACTCCCATAATACATCAAAATAGTTTGGTCGTCGAGGATAATGCCCGCTAAGGTGCGCAAAGAGATATTGCCTTCTTGGTAGTAGGCAAAACCGATGAGCAACAAAATGGCAGCAGCAGCGCTAATGGCAATCGGCGGAAACAATTGTGTTATATAGTCGGCTGTTTGATAGGTTCGGGTCGTGTTTCCAATTTTTTGGAGTACTTGGTCTGCAAAATCTGCACCAAACTGAAACTGCTGTTGTCCCAATTGTTGTCTCAATTGCTGTAGATATTGCTGCTCGGCGCGCAGTTGGGCATCTTGCTCCAAAGCTGTTTGCAATTGAGTTTGTTCAACAGTGCTAAGTTCGGCATCAAAAGACCGCAAAAGCAGTTGGTAATGTTGAGCATTCATATAATAATGGAATTTATTTGGTTATTGTTCGCTGTGAAGGAGTTGTCTTAGTTTGGTTTGCGCGCGTGCAAGGCGCGACAGCACTGTGCCGAGTGGAATGTGCAGAAGGTCGGCAGTTTCTTGGGTAGAGTATCCTTCGACAAGTCGCAACACCACCACAGCTTTAAGGTTGTCGTCTAAGTTTTGCAGGGCTTTGTGAAGTAGTTCTTGGTCGGCTAATTGTTCTGCATAGTTTTGGTTAAGGTCAGGAATTTGAAGGTCGGAGGGTGTTTCGTCGGTGTCGTTACTGTTGTTGGAGAAAGATAAAAAACGGAAACGCTGTTGTTGTAATCGGCGGCGTTTAAGTTCGTTGAGGCACAAATTGATGGCAATTCGCGTGAGGTAGGTACTAAGGCTCGATTCGTGGCGAAAATTAGGTAGCGAACGGTATAGTCGTATGAATACTTCTTGCCCCACATCGTCGGCTGCCATTCCTTTGCCCAACATGCTAATGATTGTTGTGGCAACTTGGGGGCTATGGCGAGCCACAAGATGGGCAAAGGCTCGTTGGTTGCCTGCAAGTGTTTCGTCAATCAATTGACGGTCGGTGGGCTGGGTCATGGAAGCAAATAGAAAAAACAACAATAATTAAACGTGTTGGGAGTAGTATTGGAGGCAAAGGTAAGGTTTTTTGGTGTTTTTTTTATACTTCGCCTGAGAAATTATTACATAATGCCAAAATAGAGAAATCCGCAAGTCTTTTTTAGACTTGCGGATTTTTTGACGCAAATAACAACCAACAAAACGTTCATGCAGTTAATACCCCTATTCGCTGCAATAAACTTTCCTGTCTTGTCAATTTATTAAATACACCAAATTCTCTAATTTAATACACTACACTAACTTTTTTACCCTTATCTTTCTCATGAAAGACAGTGCAAAGGTACAACAAAAAATAAAAACCACCAAATCTTTTTTTGCCAATTATTAGAAATCAATGTTTAAACATCATTCTAACAAATACGACTTTTTCAAACAAAAAACAAAAAAACCAATGTATAAATCATTGAAAAACAGCCTCTTATACAAAATCAAAAAATACCATATTTTTGTTCAAACACCTTGAATAGCTATTAAACATTAGGTTGAAAAGGCAAAAAATTTGATGAAATAATTTTTTTCTTGTCATTGCGCAAATAATGTCGCCAAAAATATACAGCCATAAATAGTATTGTACCAAAATAGAGAAATCCGCAAGTCTTTTTCAGACTTGCGGATTTTTTGACGCAAATAACAACCAACAAAACGTTCATGCAGTTAATACCCCTATTCGCTGCAATAAACTTTCCTGTCTTGTCAATTTATTAATTACACCAAATTCTCTAATTTAATACACTACACTAACTTTTTTACCCTTATCTTTCTCTCAATGAAAGACGATGCAAAGGTACAGCAAAAAATAAAAGCCACGAAATCTTTTTTTGCCAATTATTAGAAATCAATGTTTAAACACTATTCTAATAAACCCGACTTTTTAAAACAAAAAACAAAAAAACCAATGTATAAATCATTGAAAAACAGCTTATTATAAAAACAAAAAACCATCATATTTTTATCCAAACACCTTGAATAGCTTCTAAAAATTAGGTTGAAAAGGTAAAAAAAAATTATTATTTTTGTGTAATTACCCAAGAAAAAGCGTTTTTTATCCATGCAAGTATATTTTGGAATAATGGCAATACAAAATTTGGGCATTTTATTGCGGTATGTCTGCAAAAATGCTTCTATATATACCCTCCAAAACTACAAATGGATAGCGAACTTTGGAGTTTGGCATCAAGTATCAGCATGAATTCTAAACTTGGAATAAATTTTGCTGTTCTATCCACATTTCGTCTCATTCCAAACTCTCCTTATTATCATTATGAGGTATATTTTTTTTCTACTATTGCTACCATTTTTTTTGTATGCCGCCGAACCTACTTTTGTGTTAGATAAAACTAAGTACGAAACAGTTTCGGTATCTCCTCTATTGCATACCGACTATACAACACTACTACCTTATCGTTACTCATTACGACCTTATTGTTCATCGGTGTCGACGAAGGTTTTGCCAAACAGTTTACAACCTTTTGTGGCAAGTTGTTTGGCATTGGACATTGTATCTAAGTTTGACACAGATAGCAGCTCGAAAAATAAACGCGGAAAAAGCGGTTTTTCGTCCCAATTTTTGCAACAAATCGTCATCGATAACTCCATAGGGCAAGAAACTTTTAGTATGGTTGATGTCTTGCATGGATTAGAACAAAAAGGCACTCTCAAACAAACAGAGTGGATAAGTAGTACCAAAGTATCAGCCAAAGAAAAGATAACACCTAATACTTTGTATAAGATTAAGGCTTTTCAGCGCCTTTCCAACACCACCATAGACCGCTTCGTTATTGATTGTTTTAGAGAAAAATTAGCAACACAATCTCCCATTTTAGCAGTTTTGCAACTACCTACTGCCATGAAAGATAATATTCCTGTCACAGATGTATGGGAAGCCAAAGAAAGTAAGGATACTTTTTTGCACAGTTTGGTAATTGTGGGTTATGATGATGCTCGCCACCAATTTGAAATTTTAAATACTTGGGGCAATAGTTGGGGTGATCAAGGTTTTGCTTATGTAGAATATAGCACTTTGTTGTGCTACCTGAAAGAAAGTTACTGTTTGGTGGGCAGTACATCAGCAACTGCTGACACGCAAAACATAGCTGCAACTTTGCTTTTTCAGGAATTGGAACAACAATGGGTCGCTAACGAATATCAATGCAATGGAAAACCATTACGCACCATGACAGCATTGGAACAAGACGGTATCTACAAAATGCTTACAGCCAACTATGAAGGTGTAAATTACCAGATTCAAGTCCGTCTGCCCGACCCTGCTATGTTTGTCTATGTTTTGTCTGTTGACGAAACCGAAAATATAACTTTGCTGTATCCTTTTGCAGCCAACAATACCGCTACGGTTCATTCCTCTGCAACGGGTCTATTTTCTGAACAACCATTAAATATCATAATTCCACATCCATCTTATTGTTTGCAATTAGATAACCACATAGGCACTCATAATATTGCCTTGTTTGCCACCAACCCAATTGACATCAATACGTTATTGCGCAATTGGACAAGTCTAAAAGGAAGTACTGTTTGGGAAAAACTACAAGAAAGTTTACCCGACCGTTTGGCAAAACAAGATGTTATTGAATATGCCGTAACAAACATTGGTTTTTCTGCCAACGTGGCACCCCATCAAATTGCGGCATTGGTAGTTGACATGCACCACATTAGTCTTTTACCAAACAAGGTTTCCTCTGGTTTTTAGTGGTACTATCCATTTTCGGTTGGGATAAAATCCTTTGAACCCCCCATAGTGTTGTTGACACCATTGGCGCGTCAAAGCACTATCTAAGCAAAATCCTGTCTCCCCTTGTTCATAAAACAATAGCGGATTATAATAGACCGAATCACACTCGGCACAATAAGGTTCATCGGCGGCAAGGTAGCCCTTAAATTCTACCTTGCCGTCTTTGTCTATATCTGTATTTTGCCCATCAAAAAATGGCAACGTATCAAGAATCGTTGGAAGTTGGGGAGATAATTTGATTTGTAGAATTTGGTAATTTTGGTTGGTGTCCACTATGCCCATCAATACTTCGTGTTGGTTGTTGGGCAGGTGTTGCACGATGGGTAAAAAGTCAAATTGTGTAGTAAATAGTGTAGTAGTATTAGTATATCGCACCGAATCTTGGAGAAAAATGCTCATTTTTTCAAAAAACAATTCTCCTTCTACCAATTTGGCTAAGGCTCGCACTCCCAAAAGGGAGTCTTGATAGAGCCAACGATAGCCTTTGCCCAATTGGGCTTGTTCATGCAACCATTTTTGTTGCTCGCTTTGTTGTTTGTTCATCACATTGCACGTAAATAATAGTACCAAGAAAAACAAGATGACAAACAGGGGATAAGTTACGTTGCGCATATAAAAAAGCATTAATGATTTCCAGTTGATGGAGTAGTATTTCCTACATATTATTGGCAAAAAGAAAGGCTGCTTTCCCCTCGAAAGCAGCCTTATCTATGTATTTATCTGTAACACCAGTTACAAGTTTTTCCTAAAAGTCGTCATCGTCTAATTCTACCGCTTCCAATTTGGAAGTGAAAGATTTAATCGCATTATTGACTTGCTCTATTTTAGGGTAATTAATAGAGTAATAAATAAATTTACCTTCTCTTTTGGTATTAACTAAACCAGCGTTACGCAAAATACGAAGATGTTGGGAGGTAATTGATTGCTCTAACTTCAAGGTGTTGTAAATTTTGTTTACATTAATCACCTTTTTTTGGTCGATAAACTCCAATATTGTCATACGAAGTGGGTGCGCAATAGCACGAAGTAATTCGCTTGAAGTTTGGAGATTTTGATGATTAAACAGTGCCATATCTCAGGTTTATATAAAAATAAGAAACAGATAGTATAATTATGCCTATAATTATTATTTATTAACAATTTTTTCTATAAGATCCGACAATTCATTAAGACGGTCAACATTTAAGGTATAGTAGATGTATTTGCCGTCTCGATAAGTATCTACAACACCTGCTCGTCTTAAAATTGCCAAATGTTGCGAGGCTACTGACTGCTCTAAGCGCAGTTTAACGTATATTTCAGTAACAGTCAGCCTTTTTCCTTCTTCCAGCAGTTGTATCATCGATTGACGTAGCTTATGATTTAAGGCTCGCAACACTAATACGGCTTTTCGAAGAAGGATATAGTCTAGATGAATGGGGCTATCAGAATTTGCCCGCAATACTATTGTGTCTGGGTTTGCACTTGCCATGAGTAATCAATTTAAAAAAATTTGTGAAGGGTAAATATTTTTTAGAATAGGTATATCCTTAGCAATTTATTTCTAAATAATAAGTAAGTTGTGTGTTAAAAATTAAGCATCTGTATTTGTTTGGTATGACTACTAATAAGACAAGATATAAAAGAATGAGTGAGACATACAAACTAAGTATTTTTCAATTTAAGCGCAAAGTTAATAATTATTTTTCAAATAAAACGGCTCAAAGTAAGCTATATCTACAAATTCTTTATTTTGGTATGCCAATAATGCTAAATTTGTTAGATGGTTAGCCGAAAAGTTCAAAGTAGCCGTATTTATATAAGTAGCTTGAAAATCGGAGACAGAGAGTATTTTGTTAGCGCCATTGCCACAAAATACTGCTTCTGGCTTATCTAAATAGGGGTTTATTAATAAATGAGGCAATATAATTGCTTGTGGTGCAAGGATAATTTGTAAATGCGTATCAAAAATGGCAGTGTATACTTCCATACGACGCGCATCTATCATTGGAATATAATAGGTTGCATTGCGAAATTGTTGTTGAGCGGCATGTGCCAAAGCACTTAGCGTGGGAATGGCAATAAGCGGAATATTGGCAGCATAGCACAAACCTTTTGCAACAGAGGTAGCAATACGCAAACCCGTATAGGAACCAGGACCGCTACTAATGGCTATGGCATTGAGTTGTTTGATGCTCAATTGCTGTTGTTCCAAAAGTTGGGCAATGTGGGTTGTTAAGTATTGCGCATGAACATTGTGGTCATGATTATCAATACTGCCCACCCATCGTCCATCTTTAATTAAGGCAATCGAACAAACAACCGACGACGTTTCTATACAAATGATGCTAGGCATACAGAAAATAAAAAGTGCAACGAATAAGTAATTATTTTTCCATTCCCATACCAATACTTATTAATATAAAACAAAAGAAATATAGGTACAGAATTAGTATCATTAATAATTAGTATAGGTTTCTTTTGCGGTGCAAAGGTACAACTTTTTTTTACAAGGTGTTCGTATATAATTTTTTTTTTTAAGTTTTTTGCATCTGCCTTAACATAAATTAAGGTATTGCATTTTTTTGGGGGTATCTGCAACAAGTTATGGATTTTTTTTTTACCTTTGTTCCTTGTCTGAAGTGGTGCTTTGGGCTATGCTAATTTATCAAAACACAAAGTTACTATTTTTAGTGCGAATTTCCAAATTTTAAGCCAATATTTTAAAAATAATTGAAATTTTTATTTTTTTTCACATAACTTCAACTCCTATTCTTTCAGATGGCTGCCATTTTTTTAATTTGTATAAGTCACTGTGATATTATACTAAATTGGATACAGTCTTCGGATTTTGTAAAATGTTGACAGTGTTTGAAACAAATAATTAGTATCGCGAAAAACGTGCCTCTGCATACACTACTTTCGTTGTCCGAAATAGTGTTGTTTCGGTCGTTGAGGCATCAATTCACGAACAAACAGACAAGAATGATAAACTGCCTCAACGATTACCTACATTTTGTGGTAGCTAATACAACAAAACAGACAATTTTCGCACCATTTTGCTTGCCACCACAAAATTAAGCAAAGACCACAACGCGCCGGACAAATCCACTCGAAAAAACACCTTTTTTGCTGCTGTTTGGGTGAGCAAACCAGCTAAATCACCATTTTTCGCTTACGAAAGTAGCATTTGGAGGAATGACAAATTGTCGTTATTTATATTTCATTAGACGGAGGCGAGTACGTAACATCGTTCATTATCAAATCCGAAAAGTATTTTCAATTCAGTATAATTATTATCCTAACTATCCCCACCCTAAAACTTCTTTGTATGACCACTTTTCATTGGGATGCCTATACACTTTTGCGTTTGCTTTTTTTGTTCATTATTGGCATTTTGTCATATCATTTCCTACCCAGTTTGCCTATTTCTGTTCCTACTTTATTGTTCAATCTATTCGTAGGTATAATCGTGCATTGGCAATTAAAGCGTTATCTTGCTTTGGACTACAAATGGATTTTTGGTGTGGTAGTGGCATTATTCTGGATACATTTGGGTTATTTTTTGAGTCACAATGCCACAGATTCGCTACAAGCCAATTATTTTTTCAATTTTGTCGAATCCAATGCAGTCTATCTCGTTCGTCTCAATGAACCTTTGCGGGAAACCAACAAAACCTATAGCACAACTTGTAGCGTTTTGGCAAGCATAGACAGCAATGGTAATAAACAAGCAACGATGGGCAAACTTCTGGTTTATTTCCGAAAAGATAGTCTTTCGCAACGCCTCCAATATGGCGACCAAATCGTGATTGCCAACAACCGCATACAACCTATCGACCGACCGCTTAATCCACATCAATTTGACTATGCTGCGTATTTAGCAAAGCAAAATATCTTTCACAATTGTTTTTTGAAAACCACCGACTGGCGAACGTTGAGCTACAACGACGGCAAAACATTTTGGAAAACTATTTTTACTATTCGGCAATATCTTATTGACAACTTGCGAAAATATGTGAGTGGAGAGACCGAATCTGGTGTGGCAATAGGTTTATTGTTGGGCTATCGACACTATTTGGAGCGCGACATCATCACCACCTACAGTGCCACAGGTGTAACGCACATTTTGTCGGTATCGGGTTTGCATGTGGGTTTAGTAATGGCTTTTTTGTTGCTTTTCTTTGGTTTGCTGCAACGTATCACTACCACTAATCTGAAAACCATTAGCACCATATCGGTCATCTTTTTTGTATGGTTGTTTATTTTTTTATCGGGCGCACCACCTTCGGCGCTGCGAGCAGGTTTCATGGCAACTTTTGTGTTGTTGGCTCGTTTGGTGTCCTACCATAGCAACAACTACAACGTGATTGCTATGTCTGCTTTTCTCTTGCTCTTATATAACCCCAATTTTCTATATGATCTTGGTTTCCAACTGTCCTACCTTGCCATTTTGAGTTTGGCTATTTTTTATAGACCTATCGAAAGCCTATACACGCCACACAGTTGGTTAGCCAACCATATATGGCAAATTTTTGCTATGTCTATGGCGGCGCAAATCCTTACTTTTCCCATTTCGCTCTACTATTTTCACCAATTTCCCTTGTTTTTCTTGCTCTCCAACATCGTGGCGATTCCGTTGTCTTCGGCTATTGTATGGTTAGGCGTATTTTTTGGTTTGTTCTCCTGTATACCTTTTATAGGTTATTGGCTGGGACAAATACTTTCTTATTGCATCGCGATAATGAATACTTGTTTGGCAGCTATCCAAAAAATTCCGTTTGCTAACATCGATTCCATTATGATAAATCAAGCGCAATTGCTCTTGTTGTATGTCGCGATTTTTGCTATCGGACGATTTTTCTTGCTACCTTTGGAGCGCAACTATCATGCCATACGTCCACGCTATTTGCAATTGGTTTTGGTAGCATTGATTGGAATAGGGTGTATTTCTGCTTGGCGCATCATTCACCACTTTGACCAACAAAGTATAACGCTTTATGCCATTGGTAAACAAAGTAGCTTGGAGTTTGTTGCTGGCAAAAAAGCCGTATTGCTCAACGAACCGCCATTGAGCGATCAAAATTTCCAGTATTATATTGCTCAAAACCATCAACAACGCGGCATCAGAAATCGTTACGCTGTGACTTATAACGATTTAGACTCGACTTTTATTGCACACCCACAGTTCAAAAATTTGTTATACAATCGCTATATCATGCAATTTGGTGATAAAACAATACTGCGATTACCTTCCAAATGGCAAGCCGACTCGCTCACCACACCTATTGCTGCTAACTATCTGCTGTGGAGCCACAACGCCAAAGCCGATATTGCCCAAATCCGCCAACAAATACAGTTCGATACCCTACTCATCGATGCGTCAAACTCAAGCTGGCGCACTCAACAACTTGTCAAAACCTGTGACTCGCTCCAAATTCCATACTATAACCTTTCGACCAGAGGTGCTTGGCAACTGCACCTATAATTCCCCACTTTTTTTGTGATGACGACCAGCAGATATATGCTACACCTTACCTATCGCGGCACCAACTTTTCGGGTTGGCAGATACAACCCAATGCCAATAGCGTGCAGGAAACGCTCACCGCCGCCTTACAGCAATTGTTGCGACAAGAGATAGAAATTGTCGGTTGTGGACGCACCGATGCGGGCGTTCATGCGCGCTCCTATTATATACATTTTGATTGCGAAGGCGATTTACCTACCAATTTGGTATATCGCCTCAATAGAATTTTGCCGACCGATATTGTTATTTATGAGCTACTCGATAATATTCCGCAAGACATTCATGCCCGCTATAGTGCCTGTAGCCGTGCTTATCAATACCATATCCATTTTGCAAAAGACCCTTTTTTGCAAGGTTTGAGTTATTATTATCCTCAAAAATTACCCGATTTGGGATTGATGCAAAAAGCCGCTATTTTATTGCCACAATACAACAATTTTCCGATGTTTTGCAAAACGGATAGTGATGCGCAGCACTATCTTTGTGATGTGCGACATGCCGAATGGAAAGAGGAAATAGGTCACAAAGGTATTGTCTTTGAAATTGAAGCCAACCGTTTTTTGCGTGGTATGGTGCGCCTGATTGTAGGCAGTTTGTTGATGGTGGGCGAAAAAAAGATTTCTTTGGACGAATATGAAGCCACTTTAGCCCAAACTTTGCCCAAATTCAAAACCTATAACCTTTCTGTACCACCCGAAGGTTTGTATCTGTCGCGCGTTGTGTATCCTTTTCAAGTGGAGCAAAGCAATGTTTTGTAGAATCAAACAAACACCCCTCGCAAGTTAAAAAACCGTCAAAAGGTGTTATGATATGGTATTTTTATGCTGATTTTTCGGCTGCCATTTGTGCAATAATCGCTTTAATAGTGGCTACACGTTCGGCGGCTTTTTCTGCTGAACTACTTTCGGCATAAATACGGATAATCGGCTCGGTATTGGAGCGGCGCAGGTGTATCCAATCTTTGTCAAACGCCAATTTCACACCATCAATGGTACTGTCTATGTGGTTGCTATATGTCGTTTGAACTTGTTCCAAAATAGCCGCTACATCGGTAGTTGGGAGCAGTTCGATTTTATCTTTGCACATGTAATAGGCAGGATAGGTGTTTTTGAGTTGCGTCATGCTGTACTGTTGTTGTGCAAAATGGCTCAAAAACAGCGCAATGCCGACCAAAGCATCACGCCCATAGTGCAAAGGTGCATAGATAACCCCTCCATTGCCTTCGCCACCAATAACAGCTTCTACTTCTTTCATGCGTTCCACCACATTGACCTCACCAACAGCCGCTGCATAGTAGTCACATTGGTATTGTTCGGCAATGTCGCGCAAGGCACGTGTTGAAGACAAATTTGAGACCGTTGCAGATGGAAAATAGCGCAATACATAATCGGCAACAGCCACAAGGGTATATTCCTCACCAAACATACTGCCATCTTCACAAATAAAAGCCAAACGGTCGACATCAGGGTCAACAACAATGCCCAAATCGGCTTTGGCAGCCACTACTGCGGCGGCGGTTTCGTGGAGATGTTCTGCCAAGGGTTCGGGATTGTGCGCAAAAAGACCGTTGGGTGTGGCATTCAAAACAACAATATCATCTGTTCTTACACCAAGTCTTTTCAGCAAAGCAGGTACAGCAATAGCCCCAATAGAATTGATACCATCAACAACAATTTTTAGCCGACGCGCCCGAATGGCGGTTTGGTTTACCAAATCTGTGGCAACAATGCGCTCAATGTGGTGGTCTAAATGGTGGTGTTTGGCAGTAACCTTGCCAAAATGGGTCACTTCTGCATATTGAATAGCCTCGGATTCAACCAACTGCAACAAGGTTTCGCCGTCGGCAGCGCTAATAAATTCACCTTTTTCGTTCAACAATTTAAGGGCATTCCAATGGGCAGGATTGTGGCTGGCAGATAAAATAATACCTCCAACGGCTTTTTCGACAGTAACAGCCATTTCGACAGTGGGTGTGGTTGCCATATCCAAATCGACAACATCAATACCCATCATTTGTAGGGTGCTTATAACCAAATGACTAATGGCAGCGCCTGATGCTCTGCCATCGCGCCCTACTACAATGCTATTGCGCTGGTCGGGAAATTTGTTTTGGCAAAGTTGAGCAAAAGCAGCGGTGTAGCGACTAATGGCAGCGGGCGTAAGACAGTCACCTGTTTTTCCGCCAAGCGTGCCTCTTATTCCTGATATAGATGCTATAATAGGCATAGAAATACAAATTTTGCCGCAAAGGTACGCTTTTTTGTATGGAATGACAGGTGTTTTTCATTTTTTTAATACTCGCATTAAGCACAATACCATTAAAATTGCTTATTTTTGCGCGTTTTTTAGGACTTAGTTAAAATCGGAGAAAACAAAATAGAAAAAAATAACTAACTTTGCGCCGAAAAAGAGTATCGTGGTGTCCTGTTTTGACCAATAATCAACAAACCCTTATACCTTTGTCACCAAATATTATTTGTTTTGCATAAAGTTTTTTTAGTGCTATATATCAGCCAAAGAAGACTTTTTTGAAAAATGCGATGCCCCGATCCAGAAAAATTAGAAGTATTTCTTAATCAATCCGTCGAATCGCAAAAACAAGAAAATTCGGGTCATATATAAACCCCATTAGACACTACTGAACGCGCGCTAATAAAAACAAATTAAAAAAACACAAACAACATATATTAGTTGTTTCGAAACAACAAAGTTGGGCGTAAAACTATCATCTATTTGTATGAACTTACAACAATTTAAGCGATACAACAACTTATTAGGTTTGTTGATATTGCTCATAGGAACAGGCGTTTATACGCTCACTATGGAAAGCACTGCCAGTTTGTGGGACTGTGGCGAGTTTGTGGCATCGGTCTATAAACAACAAGTGGTTCACCCGCCGGGCGCACCCATGTTTTTGATGTTGGCGCGTGTGTTCAACATTTTTGCGATGGGCGACCCCGAATTGGTATCACTATCCCTCAACTTTATGTCTGCCTTTTGTTCGGGTGCTGCTGCCATGTTTTTGTTCTGGATTACTACCCATTTGGCACGTCGTATCCTGACCGAACGTAGCGATGATAGCATTAACACACCCAATACCATCGCCATTTTGGGCGCAGGTTTGGTAGCAGGTTTGACTGGGATTTTCTTAGATTCTGTTTGGTTTTCTGCCACCGAAGCAGAAGTATATTCTATGTCCTTGCTCTTTACTGCTATGGTTGTATGGCTGATGATGAAATGGGACGAACACGCCGATGAACCTTATGCCGACAAATATCTATTGTTGTTGTGCTTTTTGATGGGAACATCGATATTTGTGCATTGGCTCAACTTATTGACCATTCCTGCACTAACTTTGTTGTATTATTTCCGCCGTTATACACCAAGCATGCGCGGCACGGTCATTGCTTTTGTCAGCTCTATTTTCATTTTAGGTTTTATCTATGTGCCAATTATTTTGTGGCCTGTAGGTATTGCCGCTAAATTTGAATTATTGTTTGTCAATAGCTTTGGTTTGCCTTTTGGTAGCGGAGCCATTTTCTCTACACTCTTAGGCATTGGCGCTTTGGTTGGAGGTATTTATTATACGTATCAAAAAAACAAAGTCGTTTTACACAATGCTTTGGTAGGCATAATGTTCATTTTGATTGGTTATTCTTCTATTGTAACGACCATAATTCGTTCTAATACCAATACCAATATCAACATGAACAGCCCCACCGACGTGGTGAGTTTGTCGTCTTACCTCAAACGTGAACAATACGGTAGCCGTCCGTTCTTGTTTGGCTATGACTATACCGCCGAAGTTGATGATATTATTGAGGGAGCACCCAAATATCAGCGCACCGAAAAAGGTTACGAAGTGGTGGGCAAACAGATTGATTATGCGTATGCAGGCGAACAACGCTTTTTCCCGCGCCTCTATTCACAAGAACCGGGACACCAGCAACTCTATGAAGCCTGGTTAGACCTGAACGCAGGCGAAAGCCCAAGTGGTATGGATAACTGGAAATTTTTCTTTAAATACCAAATCGGGCATATGTATTTGCGCTATTTGCTGTGGAATTTTGCGGGTCGCCAAAACGATGAACAAGGTATGGCAGACTTGCGCGACGGCAATTGGATAAGCGGCATCAACTTCTTAGACGCTTTTCGTTTGGGCGATTCATCAAAAATGCCCGACCATATCAAAAACGACCCTTCGCGAAATTCCTACTATTTCATACCGTTCATTCTGGGTTTGTTGGGCATGGTATTCCATTTTAGCACCAAACGTCGTTATGCGCTGGTGGTGCTATTGCTGTTTTTCTTTTGTGGTGTTGCCATGATTATTCAGGGAAATTCGCCGCCCATTGAACCGCGCGAACGCGACTATATTTTCGTTGGTTCGTTCTATGCTTTTGCTATTTGGGTGGGTTTGGGTGTAATTGCTTTGTTTGATATGTTCAAAACCAAATTATCTCCCACAGTAGGTGCTTCCTTAGCTTTGTGTCTAAGCCTCATAGCTCCCATACTTATGGCATCGCAAGGCTGGGACGAGCATGACCGCCACAACCGCTTTGGGGCGCGTGACTTTGCGAGCAACTACCTAAACTCTTGCGCGCCCAACGCCATTATCTTCACGCAAGGCGACAACGACACCTATCCTTTGTGGTATGCACAAGAGGTAGAAAATATACGACGCGATGTGCGTGTGGTGAATTTGAGTTTGTTGGGTGTAGATTGGTACATTAACCAATTGCGCCGAAAAGTGAACGATGCAGCACCCGTACCAATGACGATGACACCCGCCAATATCAGGGGTTCGAGCCGCGATATGGTTTATTATCGTGCTAATCCGTCGGTCATTGCTCCCGAACAAGCAGTGGAATTGAGCGACTTGATGAAATTTATTGCCAGCGACCGTTCTATTATGCCCGAACGCACCGACCTCAACTACTTCCCTACACGCAACCTGACCATGAAAGTCGATAAACAAAAAGTGTTGAGCAGCAATGCTATTGCTCCCGAAAATCAAGCAAAAATAGCCGACCAATTAGCATGGTCTCTGCCCGAAGGTAAGAGCGGTTTGTTGAAAAACGACCTAATGGTGTTGGACATTATCAATGCCAACAATTGGCAGCGTCCTATCTATTTCGCCATTTCGGTGAATAATAGTAGCTATATGGGTTTACAAAAATACTTCCAATTGGAAGGTTTAGCCTACCGATTAGTGCCTGTACTGGACAGCCGCGACCCACAAGAAAGCCGCCAAATGCCCGGTGTTATCAATGCCGACATCATGTATGACAACTTGATGAACAAATTCAAATTTGGCAATTTTAGCGACCCCAAAGTTCATGCCGATGCCGACTACCGCCGTATGATTTACAATTTCAGGGGCAATTTTGCTCGTTTGGCAGATGCCATGACCGAGCGCGGCGAAAAAGAAAAAGCTATTGCAGTATTGGATTATAGCGAAAAAATGATGCCCGACCATTCGGCTATCCATAATATTTATAGCTATACAACCATTAATGCCTACTATCAGGCAGGCGCACCCGACAAAGCCCGCAAAATCATCGAAACGGTAGCCAAACGCACCACCGCCGAACTGAAATATTTCAACTCATTGCCCCGCTGGAGACAAGCCTCTTACAGTGATGATGTGCGAATGGACGAATACTTTTTCCAAACAGCTATCCGAATGGCACGCGAATATAAACAAGATGATTTAGCAAAACAGTTAGAAGATATGCAAAAAGAAATATAGTGCGTTCTGACTTGAAGTATACTGAAAAAAGCTGTAGGGTTTTCCTACAGCTTTTTTTGTTTTTTTGGGGAGTCATAAAATAACTAAATTGTTATCTACACTTAATGGATTCGTTAGATTTTTTCATTGTTTGCACTAAATTTAGAAATAACAAAAAACCTTATATTCTTGTTATTTTAATCCCAAAGTGTTTACTTTAACAGTTTGAGTTTTTTAAGTATATCTTTTAACAGCGGTTCAAAAGCTGATAAAACTTGTTTTTGTTCTTCTTTAGTCATACTTTTTATGTATTTTACAAGATCTACTTTATGTCCTCCGTGAACTTTGTAATTTAAGTATAAGCCAATCTCTTCGGACAGATTCAAAGACCGAATATGTTCTTTAAAAGATTGATTTGCTTTATCCCATTTTTTCACATGTCTAAGCAAGTTTTCCGATACTGGCCTATCAACAAGCCAACCCTGTTGTTTTGCGTACTCCCAGCAAGAAGGACTATAAAGTTCTTCTAGTGTAATAGGCAATTCAATACCTGCTGTATAAATATCTTTCAAATGATGAGCATAATTTTTGTTTAATTTTAAAGTTGAAAAAGTTTTGCTCTCGGCAGAATCAATATTGATAAACTTATTTACCGCTTGAATAGATGCCAATCCTGCTTCATCATTATCAAATAACCCAACAGCTATTAGATAATCTCCATCATTTTTTTTGAACAATGTTTTTGCCCATATTATAAGTTGTCTTTCTACCCAAGAAGAACCCGCACTATTCTTTCGTGTTTCAATAGTCACTGTATTTATAAAAGAATCAAAGAACAAACTAAGAGCAAGCGTAATAATATCTTTATCTGTTATGCCCTCAACAAAAAGAGTTTCTTTTTTTTCTTTAACTATTTTATGGTTAATTTTTTCTATATGAAAAATTAAGTCTCTTAATTTTTTTTGCCAATCTGATTCAGATGCGTCATAAAGCCAAACTTTCCAAACTCCACTAAAATTATGATGAATATTTTCATATTGACTTAATCCAACAATATAAATAGGAACATTTATTTTATGTTTACTTTTATAAAGTGCCTCAACTAAGGTTTTACCGCCATTTTCATTAGATGCTTCTCCCGACCTTAGTGGCATCTTTAAATCAGTAATCAATAAATGAATCTGATTATTTTGCAGGACTTCTTTGGCTTCCTGTACATTAGAAGCTTGCGTTATATCCACTTTGTAGCAGGTATTAATTGAGGATATTATAAATGATGCTTTGTTTATATCATCATCAACTATTAAGATACTAATCATTTTTATTGGAAATTATTTGTATTAGATTTTTTATTTCTTGTTTCCAATCATCTTCAGAAGCGTTGTAGAAAACAGCACCTAAGTAAAAATTTGGAAATTCGGTCATTAAGTATTGATTTAATTCTCCAAAGGTTAAATTACCACCCTCTACAGGAAAGATATCAAACATTGTAACTAATAAAGTAGGAAGTTCTTTTTTTCTACGTTTCATTTCTCTTAGTATTCTTTCGCCTCCAAATTGTTCATGGTTTCCTCCAAAATCTGTATTCCCTTTATCCCATAAGGGTATAGACATATCAAGGATTAGAAAATCGTAGTTAGAAAAAAAACTATTCAACTCTTTTAGGCCACTATGATATGATTCTTTAATAGTCAAATCGTCTCCTTCAAAAAAAAGAGCCAATTTTTCTATTTTAATTTTATCGTCTTCAATAATTAAAATTCTAAGCATTGTCATATTGATTAAATGGTAAAAATAAAGATATGCTTAACCCATTATTATTAACTAAATACTCAAAACTGCTGTTTGATAATACACCTTCATCAAATAATAATTCTTTTATTGTATCGAAATCGTTGGTAATTTCTTTTTTTAAGTTAAAAATATGCCATTCATTTTTAATTTGTTCTAAAATATTGATATTTATAATAGTTCCATTATTAGGAAACATATTAGAAAATCTAAATTCAATAAAATTATCACTTGATTTTTTAATAACTTTACATAAAATAAAGATATTATTAACCTTGGAATATTTGGTAAGATTATTTAGTATTAAACTAAATACAGATATAAAGTTATTACTTAGACTGTAATTGCAATCTAATTGTGTTACATCTATCTCATGGTTCATATCATTAGGGCATATTCTTTTTTTAATAATTTCTACACTTACTTTCATAATATTTTCAATATTTATCATAGTTCGCTTCACTGGCAAAAACAATGATATAGTAACCTTTTCAGGAGTTATAGAAAATTCAAATCTATCTGTTTTTGCAATAACTTCATATAATAATAATCTTTTAATTTTGTCAAAACCACTTCCTCCTTCTATATTAGAACGTTCTATATTTTCATGATTATTCCAATTATCTTTAACTTTTTGTAACTTATTCCGAATATTATTTGTATCAACAGTTTCTGAAATATTATTAATAACCTGTATTTCTACATAATCATTTTTAGGCATAAATACATTGATAATTACTTTTACATTGCTACTATTTAATCCGGAATGTTTAATAATATTTGTAAAAAGTATATTAAATACAAATATAAGAGTGCTATATGCTGGCATAGGAAACCAAACATTAACTTCAGGATTTATACAACTATATGGATTTATTCCATTTACATATTCTTTGCTTGCATATATTATTGTTTCAATATCTAATAAAGAGGCAGAATTTGTTGTGTTTAAATAGAATCCTTCTGCAATATCCTCTAACTCTTGTTGAATATTTGTGCTACTTTTTGATACATTATGTAATAAATCACATTCATTACCTATCCCAATATTTTTCAAATCTTTGCTTAAACATTCTATAATTTTTTGATATTTTTTAGTTATTACATTTACAATATTACTGTATATTGATGTATATACATTATATATTGTGTGATTTATAAAATTTACGTATATTATATCCAAAATAGCTTCCACAGAGAAAAATCTCTCCTTATGTTCTTGAAAAAACAACCAAAGAATCTCTTCTTTCGTAGAGTAATTAAAAATACCATTTTTCTTTTCTGTATGTCTTTCTGTTTGAATTTGAATAAAATTATCTATGATCTCCTTAGTATAATTATCTATTTCTTCTGAAAATTTCTTTAGTTTTTCCTGTACATCATTATTTATATGAGGAGCAATTTTATCAACCCAATATAGATTATCTATATATTTATCATTATTCTTAGATGTAATTAAGTTATGTTTTTCAAAAACGCTTCTAATATGATTTTTTACTGAACCATGTCTATAGTTTGTACTTAAACAGCTATCTAAACCATAAGCTTTATTAAATAAAAACCTTTCTCTTGTTTCAAAATATATTGACTTAAATGCTAAAAATGCAGGATCATTAAATTTTGCATCGGATTTTTTTGATATATACTCTTGACTATCCCAATTCATTTCTTTTGAAACATTAAAACCTATCAATCCTTTATGTTTTGATGTAATTTCTAATTCTTTATATCTCATAAAACTTTCCTTTATATTATTCATTTGAATGTTTTTTAATCCTTCTATATTCACAAACAATCTACCTTGATTTACCTCTTTAAGTGCTTTTCGTACAGCAATTGATTTAAGAATTTCTGCAACCTCATCGTCATAATAGGCTTTATTTTCGGGATCTAATTCTTTTAATAAACCACAAATACTACAACGTTCTTGCTCAACTTCATTTATTGAGTTAAACTCAAGTGAGTATGCCATAGTAGAAATAGTACATACCTCTTTTAAAAAGTATATTATTTTTTTTAATGAAAATTTATTTACCAACGAATTTACATCAAGTTTGCTTGGATATTCTTCCTCATAGCAAAGCATGAATTCAATATAAACTTCATATAAATCATATTCTTTAGAAATTAAAGAAAACAAAATAGGCACATCTATATATTCAGTATATTTATCTATTCCTTCATGCTTAACTTGGGCAACCAATCCATGGATGTTTAACTTGTTTGTATAAAAAACCCTGTCCGCTATAATATTTGCAGATAAAGCCATAGCAGCAACAAGTTGATTTGTTTTTAAATAAGATTCTGATAATAAAAATATAATATTATCATAATAAAAAAGAGACAATTGTTTTTGTTCTATAAATGGTTCTGTAAGCTCTATTACTTTTTGAAAATCAGATTGATTAAAATAATATCTTGCTTGATAAGTTATTGATTGAATGTCATTTTTTATTAGTATTTCACTAATTGATCTGCATCCTTTAATGAACTCATTTATTTTAAAGGAGTCTGATTGTTGAAAAGATTTAAATTTTTCTATGGCTAACGACTCTCTTTTATTAAGGTTTAATGAGAATACTCTAGGGTTATTAATAGAGGATGATAAACAACTAATTAATGTGTGCATATTTGCATTTATGTCATTTCCTAAACCTGCTGCAAAAGCATATAACTGTTTACCAAAATCAAAACTTAAAAAAGAAATGGCATACTTCATTAGTTTGTTTCTATGTTTTTCACTATCTTTATCATAAAGCAATGTTTTAAACATTACTTCTAAAATTTTATCAACAAATGAACTAATATCAGTTGGTTTAAAACCTAAATTAAGATTATGTAGCGATTTTACATATAATTCATAAAGCTCAAATGAAAGAGGAAATTCTTTTAATTCATTAGTACAAAGTATGAGACAGTCAGCAAAATTGCCTCTCGTATAAGTATCAATAATCGGCAATATAACTGCAGTTCTATGCAATAATATAATATCTGTTTTTTTATCAATTAAATTTAATATATTTGACAAACGATAATCATTTGTAATATATGTATTTATTTTATTTGTGAATTGAATTAGTGTTTTATCATTATTAGAGTTTTGAGAAACCAATCTCATCAAAACCTCAATAGTAATTAGATATTGATCTATTACCCCATATATATTTGAAATATAAAGCACGCTGTCTAAATTTTCATAACAGTATTCAAAGTTTGCTATAAAGAGGCACTTAAATACAATAAAATCTCGCACATAATCATAAGTATTAACCCCATTAAAGTCATTTTGAAATAGTATAAAACAGTTTTCAAAAGACATATTTTCTTCAATACGTTTGCTATAAAAATTGATAACAAACTGATAAAAAGGGCTTTTAATTTGTGTAAGAAAATTAGATAGTTCTACCCAATTTTCTTTAGTTTCAAATTGATACTCTTTCAGTAGAAGGGTCATTTCAAGAGTCCATAAACTTTCTCCAAAGTTTTTTCGAATTTCATTTAATAAATCTTGAGCTGCATCATATTGACATAAAATAAAAAGTTTTTCAAAATCTGCTTTATTTTGAAGAAAAGAATTAAGAAAAACCGCTTCTTGTTTAAAATTGTAGAACAACCAAAACAATTCTCTTTTTATATCACTTGTAAAAACCAGGGCATCTCTTTGTTTAATGCCTAAAATATCTGAAAATTTTAGGTTTGTGGTTTTAAAATTCTTTAAACGAAAATCGGTGTTAATAGCATTTTCAAACTCACCAGGGTTTACTTGTTTTTTAATTTCTGACAAAATTATCAATGGATTCTTGGAATGCTTATTTTGTATTTTACGAAGTTGTTTTTTATAATCAGACATAGTAAATTGTATTATATTTTTAGAATAAAGCAATGTTTTTAATAGGGAGTAGGTGTAAGAAAAAATAATTTATAGATAAACCTTGATTTTATTATACGGCTTCGCCGTCGTCAGTAACAAAGTTCTATTTCTGTTACCAACCGTAAATTTAAAAACGCCAAATAAAAGTGAGCGCAAAGGTAAATCCTTTTTTTAGTACAGTCAAGTTTTGGATAAAAAAAATCCTTTAAGTTAAGATATTGCAACTAATTTTACCTATTTTCACCACAAAAATACCGCTCAAAAACCAAATCACCAAATTTAAGCACAATTTTTTACATTGCTTTTCATTTCATTTTTATCAAAACATACCACTTTTGTATAATCAAATAGTACTCAAGTATAAAAAAAATGACTTAAGCTGTATTTTTTATTATATTTTGCCTCTGTTTTTATGAGCGATGTTTAATTACCCGATCAGGCGAATCAAATTGTTGTTGATTCGCCCGATGGGGTTTAATTTTTATTGATGTTTACCAATTAATAATAGCTTCGACAGCATAATGGTCTGAAAGATCTTTTCGTTTTTTGCCTCTAAACACCCAAGGCGTTTTGAAGCGGCGCACTTGGCGTGTAATCTGGGCTTGTTGTTTTTTCAGTTTTCTTTTTTCGCGATACAACACATAATCCAACACTTCCCCTTCCTCTTGGCTATCTGAGTTTCGGTAGTCATCTGTGGCATAACTCGACGTAATACTACCCGAAAAAGGACCATCGGAAGCATTAAGGATTTCGAGCATTGGCACATAGCGTTGAGATTTTTTGAGGGTATTAAAATCTCCACACAAAAATTGCGGCACATCTTCGCGCTGATTCGACAACAGCAACTCATTAGTAAGCTGTTGGTATTGCTTAACCCGAATTTGTTCGTTCTTTTTGCCTTGACTCGCCTGTAGGTGCGTTCCAACAATCTGAAAAGCATTGCCATTCTTTGCCGACTCCACCATAATTGCTCCCTTGTTTGCCATGCAATCCCAACCCGCACAGTCCGCAAACTGTATTTCTCCGATAAATTTCAAAGGTGTTTTGCTCAATATCCACACACCGCTATTCGTTTTCAAACAAGTCTGCTGATTATTGGCAGGTCCTATTTGATAAGGGTATTTATCGCGCAAACCTTCGCTAATAATGTCGCGCGACTTAGGGTTAAACGCCTCCTGAAATACAATCACGTCATAATTTTCTTTTTCGAGCATTGCCACAATCAGCGCAGCACGTTGTTGTTGTGCAGTAAAAATAAAATGGCGCGTTTCCAGCATATAGATATTCCACGACAATATGCGCAAATCTGCCTCATGAGTAGCTGTTTCGGGTTCGGGATCCGACGAAACCGACAACATATTGGTATTTTGAGCCAATGCAACACCAGCATAACACCAACAATACAGTAAAACATACAATAGCCTCATAAATGATTGCTTATTTAGGGTGAAAACTTTGGATAATATGTTCAAAGATTTTTCGGGCAGCTACAAAATTTTCTGCTGCCTCCGTACCTGTGATAACGACAACTTCGGCAGTGCCGTTAGGAATAAAATAGGTAAGCGATTTGAGAGAACCTTGATAGGCTGCAATGTTGTTATACACATGCACATAGAATTTTGCTACTTCTTTGTCATGTTTAATCTGCCCCATTTCACCAATTTTCAACTGGTTAAAATGACTATAATTTTTCTCTATGTATTGCTCCGCAAATCGGTCTATATCAATACTGTGGTTAATTTTTATGCTATCTATCGTGTTTGGACGAGAGCGAAAAACAATAGTATCGATGATGTATGCAAAATTTTCGCGATAAACATCAACGCTTAGGTTTTCTCTAAAACCATCAGCGCCTGCTTTCTGGGCAGTAAGACGCAAACTTCCTGCATGAGACTGGCCTATGTCCCAATCATTGCGCACAAGGATAGTATAATGAGGCATTTTTAGGGTAGAAAATTTTCCCAAATTTTCCGTAGGCGGTAAAATTTCGTTAGGAGGTGCCTCTTGAATAGGCGGCACCGAACAAGCCACCAGCATCAGCACACAAAAAAAACACGCCCTAAAAGTATGTAACATATAAACAATAGAGGGATTAGTTGGTTTCGCCAATGGAGTTATCGTCAGCCGACAACTCCTTAAGTTTAGGCAAATCATTGATAGAATTAATGCCAAAGTAGTCCATAAAAAACCGTCCTGTGGCATACAAAAGCGGACGACCGGGCAATTCATTATTGCGCCCAGCAATAGTAATCAACTCTTTTTCCAATAACTTTTGAATACTATAATCCGAATTTACACCACGAAGTTGCTCCACTTCTGCTTTTGTAATCGGCTGTCTATACGCAATAATGGCTAAAGTTTCTAAAGAAGCCACCGACAGTTTTTTCTTAGCTTTTTGGTTTGCATATATTGCAATAGATTTGTGGTAGAGTGCTTTTGTCAAAAACTGATAGCCGCCGCTGATGCCTACCAGTTCAAAAGCAAAGTATTCGTTGCGATATTTACGGCTAATTTGTTCAATACAATTAGAAATATCCACCAAATCGATAGACATTTCCAGCGATTTTTCCAAACAAAGCTGTATTTCTTCCACCGTAATGCCTTGTTGTGCCACAAACAAAAGCGCCTCGATGTGCAGTTGTAAATTTTCCATGAAAAGAAAATAAAAAAAATTAGTTTTTTTAAAACAAATTTCCTCAATTAGGAGCTTTTTGCCCTTCCCAAAAAATCAGACACTTGTTTTTGTTCGATAAAATAGCCTATTTTTTGGGCGTTTCCCCGTTGGGGTCGAGCTGTTCGAGGCTTCGCTACGCTTTGGTGCAAGCACCAGCCTTAACAGGCTGCCTCTACCATCTCTAACGCGCTTCGCCATTCGAACTCTTGTACCTACCTCTTTTTGCGGCGGCTAATGCCTTGTCAATCAGCGCTTTTCTTTCTTTACCCACACACAACAACTAATTATCCTCCTCTTTGACCGTCTCGATTTGGCGGCTTACACTCAAAATCACGCCAATAGCAAAACTCGTAAACAGCAACGATGTTCCACCCATACTCACCAAAGGCAAGGGCAAACCCGTCACAGGCAGCAGACCAACCGTTACAGCCATGTTCATCAATGCCTGAATGACCATGCTAAGACTCAATCCCACTGCCAAAAATGCCCCAAAGGCACCCGGACTTTTAATAAAAATAAGAATACACCTATACAAAAATGACAAATAGAGAATAAGCACAAAAGCACCTCCCAGCAAACCATACTCCTCAATAATAATAGCATAAATATAATCAGAATAAGGTTGCGGTAAGTAGTAGCATTGTGTACTTTTTCCGGGCGCAAACCGAACTAATCCTCCATTGGCTACTGCCACAAACGCATTGGTTGTTTGGTAGTCCTCTTGAGGCGTATCATTGCTATTGACATATTTTTCTATCCTGCTTTTCCATGTATCAATACGCCCTTTGTAGGACGTGAGCGTTGCTATGCCCAAAAACATCAAGAACGCCGCCAAGCCAAATCCCAGCGTTAGTCCAATATGTCGCAAACTGATTCTGCCAATAAACATCAAAATCAAATTGGTCATAAACAACACCGACGCTGTCGACAAATTAGCAGGCACAATGAGCAAACAAATGCCCACCATCGGCAGAATCATAGGCATAAAAGCCCTATCAAAATCCTTAATCACATGTTGCCGCTTCGACAACATTCGAGCGGTATACATTATCAGCGCCAACTTCGCCAAATCGGAAGTTTGAAAAGAAATATTGACAATAGGAATATTTAGCCAACGCCTCGCCTCGTTAATATCTGTTCCTGCAAAAAGCGTAATGAACAACAAAGGAAAAGAAAGATATAACAACACTTGCGCCACGCGTGAATAGTAGTTGTAATTGATAAGATGCGCAATATAGGTTATTCCGAAGCCAATGAGCAACAGCACCAACTGCCGCAATAAATAGTATTCGGGTGACGCATTGTTGGAATATGCCAAAGTTGCTGTTGCACTATAAACGGCTAACAAAGAAAATGAAGATAAGGTGAGTGTGATGTACCAAATCATCTTATCGCCATACAAATGTTTTTGTAGAACTGACATGTAGGGTATATTGCAGTATTTTTTTTAAAGTAAGAAAAAAACCAACGGCTACCAAGATAGACATAGCCACCGATTATCGCCCAATATGCTTGAGTGCCTCACGCACACTAAGCGCCGACAAAGGACAACTATCTACAAACTGGCGCACAGCTTCGGGAGCAATATAGGCATATTGACGCAACGCCCAACCAATAGCTTTTTGAATAAAAAACTCTTTGGACTGCGCATGAACCCGAATATTATCAAAAAGAATTTGAGCGTTTGTCTTTTGCTTATAGTGCAATTGATAGATAATACTCACCCGATTGAGCCACAGATTGTCCGACTCCACCCACAAGGGCATCATCTTATCCAATTGTTCGGGATAGCGCAACCATTGATTGCCTACCAAATGAGCAATACTATCAACACTGTCCCACCAAGAACGATGGCTAATCATATATTGCAACAAATCGGTGAGTGAGGCATCGGTTTGGCGTTTGCGTTGGCATTTTTCCACCAAACTAATTGCCACATATTGATATTCGCGCTGTGGCATTTCCCACAACTGTTGCACGATGTCCGTCAGGTCTTGTGCTGGTGGCAAAGCTGCTACTTTCAAAAAATCGCTCACTATGGCAGTGCGTTCAGGTGTTTTGATACCCAAAAAAGGAAACAAATCGCGCATATATTTTGCCATCGGAACCGCCAAGGTTGGATTGGCGTGAACGGTCATTGCGTCAATCAGTGGGGATAAATAAGTAGTTGTATGGGACATGTTTATTGTTTCACCCATTTTTGTGTATAGGTATGCCCCTTTCCAATGGCACGCAAATAGTAATTACCACGTGGCAATTGTTCGACTGATATAGCACATTCGGTCGAAGTAGGCAGATATGTTATTACCTTTTGCCCTTGTATGTTACAAATCTCTATTTGCTCAAATAGCTGTGCGCTCTTGAATTGCAAAACATTGGCAGCAGGATTAGGCGCGAGGCTGAAAGGTATGGTATTGGTGGAACTAAGTTGTTCATAACCCAAAATACCGTCTCTATCATATTGACTAAGGAAACGCCAAATTTCGCGGCTGGCGCTAAAATCCATACAAGTTGTGCCAATAACAATAGCAGCACCGGGCCATGTGTGACCGCCATTCTGAATTTTGTAGAACTCCACCGTCGAGCCATTGCTGCCACCACTATAAACAAATCTTTGGGCAGTAGCCCCATCGGTTTCGTTACTATTAGTAATGTCATAAACAGTTGGTTCGGAACTACAGTTGTTGTTCGTTACCCAATAATTAACAACCTGTTCTATTCCGAGCATACCCGTTGCTCCATTGTAGGGGACAGTAGGGTCGGCAGTACCGTGCATTTCAAGAGCAGGTATGGCGCGTGTTGGGGTACAATTTTCCATAGCTATAGTGGTCATAGATCCTGTTACAGAAGCTATTGCCGCAATGCGGTCGGAGTGGCACGCCAATTCATAAGACATAAAACCACCGTTAGACATACCTGTCGAGTAGATGCGTTTGGGGTCGATATTGTAGGATTGCGAAAGACTGTCTACCAATGCCAACAAAAAGCCTAAGTCATCTACCGTAGAAGGAAAAAAGCCCACATTCCAAAAACGACTACCATTATATTCTGTTCCGTTGGGGTGAACGATGATAAAATTGGCAGTATCAGCAATAGAACGAAAATCGCCATAGAATTGTTGTTGCAGGTTGTTGGAACCATAACCGTGCAAATTCAGCAAAAGCGGGACGGGTGTGGTGCCGTCATAAACAGCAGGAACATACATACTGTATTCGCGCACCAAATTGTCATGCAATATCGTGCCAGACAAGGTACTTTGTGCATAGAGCGAACAACTGACAAAAAGACTTACTAAAATAACATATAGGGATTTCATGAAAATAAGATGTTTGTTTTTTTTGGGGTAAAAGTACAAAGATTCTCAAAATATTACTACCTTCGTTGCCAAATTTCTTAGTGTTTATTAAATTATCTTTAAAATTTTTGGGTACTATGTATAAAATTCTATGGCTTTGTTGCTGTTTGGTAGCCTGCCAACAGTCCGTTCCCACCAACGATACACCTGCTCCCAATGTCTCTGCTCCTGCTCCCGTTGTTGCCGACGATGATTGGGTGACCACCAAAACAGGTAAAAAAATTAGGCGTGCAGCACAAAACATCACCATTCATTTTGACGATGGTTGGCAAAAATCAGATATGGATTTTCATCTGTCCTATTGCGAACAAATGATGGCAGGGCTTAGTGACAAAATAGACCCCAAAGTGTTTTGTCCCTGTTTTTTGGACAAAATACAGTACTACTACGAACCTATTTATTTCAAAGAAGCTTATGAAGACCAGCAACAATGGAATCAAGAGTGCTATCAAGCGGCTTTGCGATAAGGTGTTATATTCATTAGTCCGATAATTTTGATAGCGACATTATTAAGTGGTATTTCTGAAAATAGCAACGATAAGAAAGTATTTAAATAAACCCTGAAAGGGTGATAGGTTTATAGCAAAAAAAACGGAACAAAAAAGGCATAAACCCCGACGGGGTGAAATGATGT
>JAEUUX010000273.1 GCA_016787295.1 Chitinophagales bacterium | reverse complement strand
AACTTGTCACCCTTTCAGGGTTCAATAATTCCCTTAAAAGCATTTTCAACTTATGTGTCCTTATGTGCCTTATGTGGTTCGTTATACAAAATACAATATCACCCTTTCAGGGTTTCATTTATTATTTTGCATTGTTTGTTATCTACAAACGTGTCACCCTTTCAGGGTTAAAAACTCTTTATTTCAAAAAAAATTATCCCCTAAACAAACAACCTAACAAATGCGGCATTAACAATTAACCATTAACAATTAACAATTACCCACCTCCCCATTAACAATTAACCATTAACAATTAACAATTACCCACCTCCCCATTAACAACTTAATGTATCCATATCTGCCTTATGTGAGTTGTTATGCAATATCAAACAAGGCTATCTTTTCGTTTGCAACACCAATTGTATAAAAAACTACAAAAAAAACTAAAAAAAATAAACGACAACAAAATAAAACTAAAGAAATGGCGTTAATGCTACAAAACAATCACAAAAACACTAACTTTGCACAAAAAATATTGTTCATTATTTAAAAACCCATGCAAAATGGAAGAACGTAAATATGGTTGTAAAAATGTAGACCTCCTTACCATTGGAGAGACTACTGTTCTTTGGGCAAAAACCTACCAAGATGCCCTATTCGCTCGTCGAAGTTCTATCACTAACGAGTATTTAGACGGACTGCAAAGCAAGATTAGCGATGCCTTTATCAACATTCTGGGTATCAACAATAAGCAGCACCTCATCAATGCCACCAGTGCTTTGCACAGTATTTCCAAACCCGCCCGAACCGACCTTGTAGATTTCTACAAACAGATTAAGTTCGACCTCCGCAAAAGTCCCCAACGTTTGCAACAAGTATTGGCGCTATTCAGCTTCAACAGTCTTTATCCCGGCATTCGTAGAGGCGACCAAGAGGCTGTTGTCCAACTGCTCAACAGCATCAAAGCCAATCTTGTTCCCGACCTCAAAGCCGAACTTATTGCATTAGGCACTGATGAAAACCTCATCAACCGCCTATTTACATATGCCGACACCCTCAAAAACGCCAACGTTACGCAAGAGTTAGCCAAAATCGAAAGCAAACAGTATACACAACAAGACGTTGCTGCGCTTAACGACATCTACGACCACATCATTTTCATCAACAGCATTGCACAACGCGCCAACATAGACAAAAGCGCTAAAAGCAACTTTTCTTTTGCAGGCATGTTAAAAAGACTCAACCACCAAACCACCACTACCACCACCACAACAACCACCACTACCTCCTCCACCACCACCACGACCACTGATGACAGTGCAACCGACACCACCACTACCACTGTATAGTATATGTACCTGAAAAACTTCATCACTACACTCTTTTCGTAAAATTGTCCTAATACTACCTTAACAACTATTCAAACAAAATCTCTCATCTAAATAAAACAAACAAAAATCATTCGTAGAACTATGAGAAAACTATTATTTACGGCTGTTCTCACATACTTGGTATGTAATAGCCTCGCAGAATACTTAGTTGCCCCTTTCTCAACAGTCTTTGCACAAACAACGACCATCACAAACACTACCACAGGCGCTACTGCCAACAACAGGAACAGTAGTGCTACCGCCGACACCACCATCAAAAGCAAAACCCCCAAAATCATCACCACCCCACAAGAAGACATCCCAAAAATGTCCCTTGAAGAACGCACCCGCCAAGCCGAAGTAGTAATAGAAGGGCGCATCACCAAACGTTTTTTTGTACCCACCCACGACGGACACTACCGAGTGGCTGTGGAAGTGGAAGTCTACAAACTTTTTAAAGGAAAAGGCGTAAAAAAACACATCATTGTATTGGGCAATGAAGATTACGCCACAGACGAGTACAAAGAAGATGATAATCCCTATTCCATCAAACCTGACTTTATTAAGTCATTAAAGCCGTGCCCTACTGATGAACCTTGTCATTCAGGCTTTATTATCTTATTCTTACAACAACCTACGGCATCTGTACTATTAAAAAAACAGCATTACCCTATTTTCCAATTTATTGACGATAATAGTGGAAGATATGGATCTCACATGGAAGCAATAGGGGTTGTATTTTCTGAAAGAAATGTACCATTTATGGTAAAGTTAGATACCGTTGATCAAAGACATTACAAAAAATTACAACAATATACAGGCAAGAAATTTAAAACACTAAAAAGAAGAAAAACATACATCGAACTATCCAAAACAATTAGGTCTGCCTACAGCGAAAGCCAAATACCTGTTATAACAAGTGTATCTCCTGATATTATTGCATCAGGGCATCTTAACGACCAAGAGTCTGTGCTAACGATACATGGACAAAATTTAGGAACTACCAAAAGACAAATTTTTCTTATCAATGCTAATTCTGGCGGCTTTTTTAGCAATGGCACCAAGGATTTAGTACCTATTTCACCTCAATTCGTGACTACATGGGAACCGACTTCAATTGTAATCAAAATACCCTCAAGAGGTTCATATTACACCGACCCCACCCCAGCCCATGACAATATTAATGGACAGAACATGATACCAGGCAGCGGAATACTTCAAATTGCTTTTCCTGCCCCTGCACCTTATTATGTAGAATTTATAGAAACCCCCAACCAACAAGAAGACCCCGTCATCAACTACAGCGTCACGAACTATACCAACCTCGTAGACTATTCCGAACTCCACCTATATGACACTGACAGTAGTGGCAACAATAGCGACTTTACCTTTGTATATGATACCGCCTTCTACAATAACAAATTAGCCCTTGCCGCTTTTCGGCGCGCCCTCAACACCTGGCGAACCGAAACAGGCGTGCGTTTTACAGAAGAATGTGGAGGACAACCGCTGTGTCTCAACGATGGACTGCTCAACAAGCGAATAAAAGTTGGAGCTTGTTTTACTTATCCCAACTAATAGACAAACCTACCTTAACAACTATCCAAACAAAATCTCTCATCTAAATAAAATAAACAAAAATTATTCGTAGAACTATGAGAAAACTATTATTTACGGCTGTTCTTACATACTTGGTATGTAATAGCCTCGCAGAATACTTAGTTGCCCCTTTCTCAATGATCTTTGCACAAACAACGACCATCACAAACACTACCACAGGCGCTACTGCCAACAACAGAAACAGTAGTGCTACCGCCGACACCACCATCAAAAGCAGAACCCCAAAAATCATCACCCCCCCCCAAGAAGACATCCCAAACATGTCCCTTGAAGAACGCACCCGCCAAGCCGAAGTAGTAATAGAAGGCAGCATCACCAAACGTTTTTTTGTACCCACCCACGACGGACACTACCGAGTGGCTGTGGAAGTGGAAGTCTACAAACTTTTTAAAGGAAAAGGCGTAAAAAAACACATCATTGTATTGGGCAATGAAAAATACAAAGAACAAAATTATAAAATTGGGAAACCAACATCCTATATACATTTTCCTGATAGACTAGAACCCTATAATGAAGACAACAATACTGTTTTAATGGGAGAGTATTGTTTATTTTTCATTAATGCAAATTACGAAAATAACTACAGCAACTATGGATATCCAGTATTTGAGTTCATAAAAGACTGGGTTGGGATTTATTCAATGACAGCACAAGTTTATCAATGGCAACTAAAAAAAGAAAATAGAGGAAAAAAAATTAGTTACGAAACTATCGAAAAACAAACATTCAAAGATATCAAAACCATTACTAAAAAACGATACAAAACAATAAAAAGAAAACACAATAATGCTAATTTAAGAAGTGATTCAGCAACGGCAGAACCTTCTGTTACATATTTTACACCAGAATTGCCTGCTGGTATGCTAGATAGTAGTCTGTCTACTTTTGTAATTCAAGGTGCAAACTTTGGAAATCAAAAAAGAGCAATTAGTTTTGCAAATGCAAATACAGGTGGTTATGGATTGACAACATACGATTGGTGCCCAATAGATCCACAATTTGTCACATGGACATCCAGTTTAATTACAATACAATTACCATCTCGTGGGTACAATTACGATAATGGCAACACTTTGAATGCAGGATTAAACAAAGTACCAGGTACAGGACCTGTTGTAATATTTTTCCCATCTCCGATTTATCTATTTTGGGTAACTGACACAATAGACACAAGAATTCCTTATGCTATTAGCAATTTTGTAGATTATCCTAATTACTCCGAAGTCCACCTATACGACACTGACAGTAGTGGCAACAATAGCGACTTTACCTTTGTATATGATACCGCCTTCTACAACAACAAATTAGCCCTTGCCGCTTTTCGGCGCGCCCTCAACACCTGGCGAACCGAAACAGGTGTGCGTTTTACAGAAGAATGTGGAGGACAACCGCTGTGTCTCAACGATGGACTGCTCAACAAGCGAATAAAAGTTGGTTTCAAAAAAGCTTGTTTTACTTATCCTGGCGAGGCAATCGCAAAAACCACCATAGACGTTCAAGAATGTGGCGGACAATTCTATATCAAACAACCGACCATGATTTTTGCAGATATCGTTTATTGCTATTCCAAACCTTGTGGAACTAATGATACTATTTGCAAATGGTCATTCGCCAACCAAACAACAGAATGCGGTGCCTATAACTTTGAAAAAACAGCTTTGCACGAATTAGGACATTTGTTGCAATTAGACCATGTAATAGATTCCACCCTGATGTATTGGAACTCGTCACCAGGCATAAAATCATTCAACAATATCACCCAACTAATAGGCGACCCTGCCTTAACAGGTGTCAATTACATTTTGACGCGCGATGCTGCGCTCCCTAATTGCGATACTTCTTTTGCTCCCATACAAATCCTACCCACAGGACAACGCCCGCCTCTCCCCGGCTGCACCTCCCTCTGCCCCACACCCACCTTAAACACCCCCATAGACTTCACCGCCACCAACAACTGCACCACTTTTTCGCCCTATACCGCCGACCTATTTGGCATTGCCACCGAACAAGAAGTCACCCTCAGCCTCACCACCTCCTTGCCCATCGGCTACATCCTCACATGGTCTATAGACGGAGCCACCATCTTGTCAGGCACCACCACCAGCAGCACACTCACCGTCAAATGGACTAACCCCGGCGAAAAACTAATCTCCCTCAATATCTCCAACGGCAACAGTTGCACCACCCGCCAAAAAGTCATAGGCGTACACCAAATAGGCAACTGCCAAATCTCCGGCGAAGCCGTCGAAAGTTTTAGCCCTCCCAGCAATTGCGTTGAGGACAATGGCAGCCTCACCTTAGCCATTCCTTACAATGGCAGTTTTTGTTACCACTATATAGTCTCCCGAAACAACCAAATTATCTACAATCAAGCAATCACAGACTCCTCAGTCATCTACAACCAAATAATCAACGGCTCTTCAGACATCTACACCCTCGACAGCCTCACAGCAGGCAACTACACCGTAACCCTCAACGACCTCGCCACAGGCTGTTATATAGAACAACACTTCGCCCTACCACCTGCCAATCCCCTAAGCGTTGATGTAACAGAAGTTGCGGCTAACTATGCTGCCAGCGGAAATTGCAATGGTGCCATTTCCGTAGCAGCCCTCGGCGGCACCGCTCCCTACACCTATCAGTGGAGCAACAACAGCACTACCACCGTTCCCCACATAACAGGGCTTTGCGGCACTGCCCTCGGCGGCACTGCCACCTACACCGTCACCGTCACCGACTCAGGCGGTTGCACAGCCACCACCACTGCCAACGTCAACGGCTCGTGGCTTATCAGCATTCACGAAGCCTTGTGCAACTGCGATTTGCTAATAGCAGGCAACCCCGTCACCGACCAAGTCATCGCCACCGCCCGTCTCAGCACCAGCAGCAACACTCCACCCAATAGCAACGCCCAAGTTTTGCTTGAACTCTACAACAGCATGGGCATCAAAGTAGCCACCCTCTACAACGGCACCCTACCCGTCCCCAGCAACGAAGCCCAAACATACTCCGTTGCCAACCTGCCCAACGGTCTCTATTACCTTCGCCTAAGAACATGCGGCAACTCAAAAACAAAAGCTATTGTTATTATGTAGCTATTCTCTACCAAACTAACTTTTATATTAGTCTTTCACTTTAATCTTGTCCTTAACATTTATCCGTAGATACGCTACCGATAAACAAACACCTGACAGTATTAACTTAAAGAACTAATATAACCAACCCACAAAGCTTAATGAATCCTACAAACCTACATTAAGCTTTGTGAGTTTTTAACGATTTAACTTTCAAGGAAATCATTCTTGTTATTGATAAATTGTAGTACCCCATTTCATAACAATTAACAAAAAAATAGTTAGAGCAAATAAAAAAAAGACTTTTCCAAAGACAAAACCAAACAAAAAAAAGCATACCTTTGCAAAAAATAAGCGTATCATTCGCCCCCAAAAAAACAACTCACTGCAACGGCATCGCAACACCTTCTTACAAAAAATAAACGAAACAAACCCTAATAAACAAACCCAACTATCGTCAGCAATTATCGGTCACTACTCATTACCTATCGCAAACACGAACACCGACCAACTTTTTTATTAAAAAAATACAAAAAAAATTTTGCTTCTTGCAACCAAATGCCCGCAAAAAGCATCTATTCAAAAAACCAAAATAAATAACCGATGTCTCATATCCGTTTTCATTTTTATGTCCTTACCCTCACCGCCGCCGCCGTCCTACTCTTTAGTCAATGTCAAAAAGATGGTTTTATCACCGACTCCGACGCCAAATTAGCTTTTGCCAACGACACCCTCAGTTTCGACACCGTTTTTACCACCATTGGCACAGCCACCAAAAGCATCACCCTCTACAACCCACACGACCAAGCCATTAAAGTCAGTCAAGTATATTTCAAAGGCGACACCCGCCGCTTTTTTCGCCTCAACATCAACGGACAAACCCTCAATGGCAACCAAGACAACAGCCTCCAAAACATAGAACTATGGAAGTCGGATAGCCTCCACCTGTTTATTGATGTCAATATAGACCCCAACGACAGCAATACCCCCTTTGTGGTGCAAGACACCATCGTCTTTGTCACCAATGGCAATGAACAATACCTCACCCTCCTCGCTTGGGGACAAAATGCCCATTTCCTTGGTCGCAACACCCCCGAAGGCGAACACGTTGCCGTCACACAAGACACTACTTGGACAAACGACAAGCCGTATGTCATTTTCAACGGCATTATCATCGATTCCCTCCACACCCTTACCATCGACAAGGGCGTGCGTGTCCATATCTACAACTATGGCAGCATCGTTGTCAAAGGCAACTTGGTGGTCAATGGCGATAGCTGGGCAGACACCACACAAATCGTCCGCTTCCAAGGCGTAAGAACCGAAAATGGACAACCCGAATACGTAGCCAACGACTACCTCGGCGGCGTACTACCCGACTGGCAACAAGAAAGTGACTATACCGACATTCCCGGACAATGGAACGGCATACTGTTTTTTCCCGGTAGCACAGGCAACATCAAAGGAGCCGAACTCCGCAACGGCATTACAGGCATATTGGGCAGCAAAATATTTGTCGAAAACAATACCATCTTCATCAGCCAAGCCCCACAAATCAACATAGAAAACACCGTCATTCGCGACATGGCTTGGAACGGCATACAAAGCCTCGGCGCCGACATCACCATGACCAACAGTATGATATTTGCTTGCGGAATCAATAACCTCAAGCTCACCCTGTCGGGCAACAACCAATTCACACACAACACTTTTGCCAATTTTAGTAGCCAACACATCAACCACCGCGACCCAATTTGTTTGCTCGAAAACGGCATTGCCATTAGCGAAACCCAAAACCTCACCGACACCGAAGCTCCCTTCAAAGCCAATTTCTACAACTGCATCATCTTTGGCGAAACCACCCGCGAAGAAGTAATAAGCAACTCTTTCTCCGATGCCACCACGCCCTACGAAATAGGTTTTAATAACTGCCTTTTCCGCACCGATGTTGTACAAATAGACGAAAACCTATTTAGCAACTGCCTTTTCAATCCCCTTGCCACAGACACCGTTTTCCAACGTTATTTTGACTTTGACTTCCGCCTCAACGACAATTCTCCCGCCATCAACAAAGGCTCTACCAACACACCCGCTCCCGTCCTTTATGACATCACCAACAAAGCACGCGACTCACAACCCGACATAGGCGCTTGTGAATTTTAGGAAAACAAACAGACAACTAAGTAGCCTTACTTTAATCTTGTCGTTAACGTTTCCCCGTAACGTAGCGTTTAAACCCTACGTTACGGGGAAACAAACATCTAACAGTATTAAATAAGGAACTACTAAGTCCATTTAGATTCTATTATCGAATACATTCTTTTGGGCGTTCCTTGCGGGTCGGGCTTTACAGGGCTTCGCTACCGCTACGGTGCAAGCACCAGCCTAACGGCTGCCCTTACAATCCCTAACGCGCTTCGCCCTTCGAGCATTTTTATGAGATGCTATAACATAATAACATTACTATTCCAATAAAACTACCTAAAACACAACACCAACAAACAAAACCCCAAAACCTGCACTCAACAACCAATAACCAACCAACAAACACGCTCTCATTAACAAACAGTAATTAACCATTAACCATTAACAATTAACCATTACTCTATATGAAAACTTCCGTATTAAACTTTGTAGATTGCTCACTTCCGCAATTAGACAAACTTTTCGGTTTGCGATGGGTACGTCCGTTACCTGCTTTGGAAAACTGGGAAAAACGTGCCGCTCCCATCGTTTTATCCGACTATGAAACAATGACCTGTACCCATCTTCGCAACTTATTAGACCTCAATGCCTTTTACTGGAAAGAACAAGACCTAAGCCTACATTTTATTGGTCCAATATTTAGTCTAATACACTTTACAGAACCTTATCGTTTCAACTTATTTGCACAACGTTCGATAGAAACAACCTTAACAACTGTCCAAAATACCCATATCACCCTGATGGGAAAACCCGATGAGATATTAGCTTCTGGTTATGGAGAACCCGAAATACCCTATTTCGCTTTTAATGAATTTAAAAAAGAAATAGCTTTTAAAGGCGATGCAGCAGGACAAGTACTGTCGGCTATGCTTGTCGGACAACATCTCAACCAAGAGACAAAAACGGTTTATGGTTGCTATGTCTTGGGCAGAGATTGGTATTTTATGGCACTCCATCATCAACACTACAGCATCAGCAGAGGATTTGACGGCACCACAGACGATATTCACCATATTGTTCGCTGGCTAAAAGCCCTCAAACAAATCGTACAAGAACAAACCCCAAATCAACAATAAAACAACCCGCATTTTGCAAAATATCATTAACAATTAACCATTAACAATTAACCATTACAATGCTTTCTTACCAAAATCGTTGCCACCTATCCCACATAGCCCTCCGCAAAGAACCCTCTCACCGTTCCGAAATGCTAAGTGAGTTACTCTTTGGCGAGACCTACCAAATCATCGAACAACAAGACCACTGGTCGTTCATCAAAACCGATTATGATTTGTATGAAGGCTGGCTCCCCAACGGACAAATACAGCAACAAATCATCACCGAGCCAATACAATGCCTCAAAGTCCCCATCTATGCCCGCCCTTCCAACAAAATGTTGAGCATCGGCAGTTTTGTTAACCAACAACTCTGCCCCCTGCTGCCACCCACCGGACACTGCACCACCAATAACGACAGCTACAACACCAAAACCCTATTTAGCCTTGCCAACAACTATTTTTTAGACACCCCCTACCTTTGGGGCGGACGAACAATGTGGGGCATAGACTGTTCGGGCTTAACCCAAATACTATACCGCACCATTGGAATCGTACTCAACCGCGACTCCCACCAACAAGCCACCGGTGGCACAACCATCGCCTTCGAAGGCCATCGTATAGGCGACCTCGCTTTCTTTAGCAGCACACCCGACCGCGAAAAAATCACCCACGTAGGCATCATAGCTCCCGACCAAAAGATATTACACGCCGCTGGTTATGTCAAATACAACACACTCACCGCCCAAGGTATTCTCGACCATGACCAAACCACCTACACCCACTATTTAATAAGTGTATGCCGTTATGCCGACTTAATTTGAATAAAAAATGCACAATACCCATTTCAAATCAACAACAACAGCAGCAAAACAAGCATTAAACGGGCGTATTTACAACTCCCAAAATAATGCTAAAACACCACTAACACCCAACAAACCGATATATGCCACCATAAAAATGGCATTACGAATCAGGCAAACGGCACTCAATATGCTTAAAAGCAGTTATATTTTTTGGGCGTTCCCATGCGGGTCGGGCTGCTGCGGGCTTCGCTACGCTTGGTGCTGCGTTGCTCTCCGCACTGGCTAACGCCACCCTCCGTATCCCTAACGCGCTTCGCCACTCGAACAATACAAACACCTTATTGCTATTGTCACTACACCACTACCTAATGTCATTACCCCAAATCACCCTGCTTTACTAAGCACCAACACCACCACTATTCAATAATCCGACACTCCTTATAGCACCGAACAAAACAAAACGAACCACTACCATTTTTGCTCATCGACAATCACAAAAAAAAGCCTATTAAACCAACACCTCGCCCGCACTCCTTAACACCACAAGTAGCCTTTCAGTTTAATTTTGTTGCGTAGCATTTCTCCGCATAATGGAATTTAAATCCTATTTGCCGCGTAGCGTTTCTCCCTATAGTTTAATAACGACCTTAAAAAATGATTTTAACTTGCCTTGTTGTAAAAAAAAGACAAATGTGAAATGATATTTTGATAATGACAATTTGATAACAACCCTATCAAGGTGTTATTTGTTATTATTAAAACAAACCCCCTTAGCTAACAAGATTACAAGCTCAAAATAATAGAAATCCCGACGAAGTGACACGTTTATAGCTTCAAAATAGTAGAATAATTAACATAAACCCCGACGACGTGATATATTGTTCGCTAAAACATGCCCTCCTTTCACCCCTTCGGGCTTTATTTGCCTTAGCATTTTTACCGTTATCCTTTTTACAATACCACCTAATGTTGTTATCAAGCTACGGAAAAAACAAACACCTGACAGTATTAACTTAAAGAACTAATAAATCCAAATGTCCAAAAAAGCAACACCCTCCAAAGAAGTAAAGATAACTGCTAATCCATCAGTTACTTAACGCTTTGGAGGGCAAGTATTTTCATACCGCCATGTTATTTGACCAACAGTTTTATTTTCTATTGCTTCATCTACAAAAATATCCCTTATGAACCTAAACTTTTACATTACTATCTTAGTACTATGTTGTTGCACCAATGTTAGCCTTTGGGCGCAACAACCTTGGTGTTTTACCGACCAACTGCACCAACAACGCTACAATAGCGATGCAGTGTACCAACAAAACTTTGACGAACAGCAACAAGCCATTCATCAGCGCGTAGTAGATTTGCTACACCACGCCACCAATTTGCGCGACCTCTACACCATTCCTGTAGTTGTCCATATTGTTTCGCCCATTGGCACGCCCATTGGAGCAGGCAACAACCTTACCGACGCACAAGTAGCAACAGGTTTGGATATGCTCAACGAAGCATTTGCCAACACCAATAACTTCCAGTCTGCAACGGGTATCAACACCGACATTCAGTTTTGCTTGGCACAACGCACACCCGACGGACAAGCCACAAACGGTATTTTGCGACACTATAGCGATATTGTAAACCAAAACGACTGCAACAGTCCAAGTTTTAACTATGGCGACGAACAACAATTGATGGACATTGCCTTCTGGGACTGCTGCCAATACGTCAATATCTATTTAGTGACCGACATCACAGGGGCAGGCTATGGCTGTAGCGTTGCAGGATATGCCACCGTCGGATCCTCTTGTGGGTTTATGGTACAAGAAAGTCAATACTGGAACACCTTCAACGGCACCCAAGTCACTGCCCACGAAATGGGACACTTCTTTGGGCTATGGCACACCTTCCAAAATGGTTGCGATGTTTCCGCTAACGACTGTTTGGTGGACGGCGACAATGTGTGCGACACCCCGCCCGACAATGAAACCTTTAGTGCTTGCAATGCCAACACCTGCAACACCGATTCGCCCGACCTTCCCGACGATACCAACAACTATATGGACTATGGCGCTTGTACGCCCTGGCGATTTACTGCTGGACAAAAAACGCGCATGATAGCCACCCTCGAAACCACTCAAAATTGTCTGCTCAACTCTCTCGCCTGCCTTTCGCCTTGTCCTGCTCCGCTGACTGCCAACCTCGCCGCCGATGCCACCAATATAACCGTTGGCAGTACCGTCAACTTTACAGGCGCAGTCACCAACACCAACGTTTATACCTACAACATTGACAACCAAGCCCCCTTTGCCAACAACACACCCAACGCCTCGCATACCTTCAACGCCATTGGCAATTATTGGGTCAAACTACAGGCATACAGCAACAGCCCGCTTTGTTATGATGCCATTGATTCTATCCAAATAAACGTAAACTGCAACATCGCAGGCGAAATCATAGCCTCTGCCACCAGCATCAACGAAGGCAATACCATCATCTTTGGAACAAATATCACAGGCGCAACTGCCTATCAATGGACACTCAACGGCACCAACGTCGGCACAAATCCCACCTACAGCCAACAATTCGATGACGAAGGCAACTATTACGTCTGTGTCACGGCTTCCAACAGCTTTTGTCAAAAAACAGATTGCCAAATCATCGGCGTTGCACCCGTTGGCGCACCCGTAGGCTGTGCAGGCAGCACCTTTCAGGTAACGTATGGCGGGGCTAACGAAGACATTGGCACACGCGTAGCCACCGACAGCGACGGCGGCTACATAGTGGCAGCTTATACCAAAAGTTTTAGCCCCACCAACTTTAATGACGGACTATTGTTCAAAACATCTGCCACAGGAAGCGTTGTTTGGAACAAAAAGATAGGCACCAACAATCTCCACGAGACATTGTACGATGTCAAGAAAACCACCGACGGAGGCTATCTTGCCGTTGGCATAAGCTATCCCAATGGTTTGCCCACTTGTCAAGGCAGTCCGCAACAATTTGGCTTTTTGTGGCGTTTAGATGCCATGGGCAACACACTTTGGGTAAGCAAAATCAATGGCAATACCGACAACGGCGAAACGACTTATCGAGCCATCGAAACCACTGACGGCGGTTTTGCCTTCATAGGTGCTGCCAACTATGGCTGCTCCGTCGTGGATATGATGATAGGGAAAGTAGATGCCAATGGCAATGGACTTTGGTGCAAACAATTTGCCAACACCAACGGCAGCACCGACGTGGGCATAGACCTTGTTGAGGACAACAATAATATTGTGGTTATTGGCTATACCCGTTCCTATCATGGCGATACTTTCGACAATTTCCACAATGCTTTTGTCCTGAAACTCAATGCCAACGGCAACGAAATATGGAGCAGCGAATACTTTTCACAAAATGGTTTTGCAGGCACCAACGACAATGTAACAAGTATCACAATAATCAATGGTAATTATTTAGTGACAACCACACAACAAGCCCTACAAAACTGGACAACCATAGCCTCAGCAGCAAGTTCCACCTTGATGACCCTCAATCCCGCTAATGGCAACATCATTTGGCAAAAAAACTTTGTGGTACAAGGTAGCCAACAAGCGGCTGTCACCTCAAGCACCTATAATACCACTAACCAAGAAATTGTCTACACTTTTAACGATGCCACCAACCTAATTAATGGCACTATAATGGACGGCGCTATTGGCATAGGCAGCACCACCAACACAGGCGGCACACTCAATAGCACTTATTTGGGTTATGGGTCTATCTATCACTTAGACCAAGTGAACAACGACGGTTATGTGATGACAGGTTTTCATACCATAGCCCAACAGCGCGATATTTATCTCGGCAAAGTCAATAACGAATTGCTTACGCCCGGTTGTGACAACGACAGTATCGGGATAGAAGACATCAATTCCCAAATGCAAAAAACCACCACCACTTGGACGGTCTCCAATATCAACAACTATATACAAGCCAACCAACAAGCCACCATAACCTCCGTCCTTTTAACACAATCAGACACCTTATGCTCTACTATTTGCGAGGAACTTTGCGACAATTTTATAGACGACAATAACAATGGACTAATAGACGAAAACTGTCCCTGTCCCACTTTGAGCCTATCCCCACTTGATACAACGCTCTGTCAAGGACAAGGTATCGAATTGGCAGCAAGTATTGGCTTCACAACCTATCAATGGTCGCCTACCACAGGCTTAAGCAACCCCAACATTAGAAACCCTATCGCCACACCAACTCAAACTACCGACTATACCGTTATAGCTACTAAATTGGGCGAAAACAAAATCGTAAACAGCGATTTCAGCTATGGTAACTTTGCTTTCACCAGCCAACAAAACTACTCCGCCACTTACAGCCCCTGTAACTATTATGTAGGTACGCCTTGGTTTGGCAGTTTATTCCCTGAATGCGTCGACCACACACCGACCGACGACAATATATTTATGCACATAGACGGTTGCACCAACTCCCCAACAACACTTTGGCAACAAACAATAACCGACATAACACCCAATACACTGTATAAGTTCTCATTTTGGGCAACACGCTGTGACTTTAATCCACCCGTCTTTGAAATTCATTTTATTGACAATGCCAACAACGATGCACTAATGGCAACCCAGACACAAACACAAACCTTTACACAATTTTGGGTATGGGACGAATATGGTAACATCTATTGGAGTTCAGGCAACAACACACAACTCACAACTCACTATCCAAATCATCAACCTAACCACTGACAGTTATGGCAACGACTTTGGCTTAGATGATATTAGCCTACACCAAGTTTGCGCCGATACCCTAAGCACACACATCAAAGTAATGTCCGATAGCCTTATCTATCAACAAGGCATTGATTGCTTGGGCGCAGGCAAAGTAATAGTAACTGGACAAGAGGGCGAACCCAACTACGAATACCAACTCAACAACGGTGCTTGGCAGACAACAGGCGTTTTTGATAACTTGCCCGCAGGCAACCATATCGTCCGAACGCGCGATGCCAACGGTTGTGTCATAGAAAGACCCATCACCATCACCGACAATACAACACCCATCGAACTTGTTATAAACTGGCTCGTCCAAGCTGCTAATTGTAGCGATTTGGGAAGTGTGAGCGTCGGCATCATAGACAGTACCGATCTTTATTATCAATACAACTTAGATAATAGCATTGCGCAAAACAATGGCATTTTTACAGACTTAGCAGTAGGAGAACACACCATCACAGTCAACAACGAACACAATTGTAGTGGGACTATTACTTTCACCATAGAACCTTTCACTCCGCCCAACTGCGACGACAATTTGTGCAACACCACCGACACCTACAACGAGCAAACGTGCGAATGCGAACACACGCCCCTCACTCCACCTAATTGCGACGACAATTTGTGCAACACCACCGACACCTACAACGAGCAAACGTGCGAATGCGAACACATTGCCATAGAAACACCTTTGTGTGACGACAATAACCCCGCTACCATCGATACCTACGACCCCAACACTTGCGAATGCCTATACACACCTGCCTATAAAATCCAAATACCTAACGCTTTTTCGCCCAACATGGACGGCGTTAACGACCTATTTGGAATTGCTGGAATGGGCATGGCAAATATGCACCTTACCATCTACAACCGCTGGGGAGTAAAAGTGTTTGAAGCAACAAACATCAACGAAACTTGGGACGGCAACTACAAAGGACAAAGCCAAGAAATAGGAGTATATGCCTATTTACTGACCTACAGCTTCCTCAACGAACCTGATAAATCCTACTTCCAGAAAGGAAATATCACTTTAATTAAGTAGGGTGTAACAATGCAAACATACATAATTTGGTAACGACCTTATAAAGATGCTACTTTTATTATTAAAACAAACCTGACACAACCACAAGTTTACAGCCTCAAAACAATAGATCCATTAACAAAACCCCAACGGGGTGACAAGATTATAGCCTCAAAATAATAGACCCATCAACACAAAACCCCGACGAGGTGATATTGTTCGACAAAACATCGCATTATTTTATTCCTTTGGGCTTTATTGCTATTCATCGTTCATTTTTCTATAATCATTACACCCCATCAGGCTTTGTTCATACCATTAGACAAGGTCGCTATCAAATTTACCTTGCTTTTTGGAGCAAATACTTAACAAACATACATAATAAAAGAGTCTATGAACACAAAGCATTGTCGCAAATATGCGAACTGCTTTCGTTCATAGACTCTTTTTAATCGCAATTTCAATATCAGTAAGCCAATAGTGGCATATTGTTTCCTATCTAACAATTGCCAAATGCTGTTGCATAGATTCTATACCATCATTCAGCGTCACCAAATAATAACCTTTGACTAAAGTATGTGTATCAACCAACAAAGTTTCGGCAGGATTATCTCCTCTTATGGTTTGCTGCAATACCGTTCGTCCTGTTAAGTCGGTAATGGTGAGCAAGGCAGTATGTGCCATAAAACGATTCAGTTCTATCGTTATTTGGTCGGTAGCAGGATTAGGATAAATGCTAAAACTACTTGCTGTTTCGTTGGACGGCAAGGTATTGGTACGCTCATCTGCCCCACAACCCAAAGTAGTAAAACTAACTACGGAGCTATATGCACTACTTTCGCCCACACAATTCGCTCGCACCGCCCACTCATAACCAGTACAGGCAGGTAATGTAGTAATATCGCGATACGTATTGGTAATTCCCGGTATAGTTAGCCATGTAGTAGTCCCCAACAACCTTCCTTTGACGGTATAACTGCTTGCATTTGGAACAGCCGCCCATTGCAGTTTAGCGGAATTGGCAGTAATGTTAACCGTTGTCGCATTAGGAGGCACAAATAGATTTTCGTCCAATACCGTAGCGCTATGGACTTGTGAACAATCGTTGCTGGTCGTGACCGTTACGGTATAAGTACCGGGAGCAATGGGGTCTAAACTAGCAGTAGTACTTCCGTTGCTCCACGCAAAACTATAAGGTAACAAACCACCATAACCAGTTGTGATGATCTTACCTGCTTGGTTACACAAAGCGTTCTGCGCGTTTAATTGCACCACAAAGGACGAACAATCTTCAATATCGGTACAATCTACTGAGCCAGGGCTGGAAGATATTTCAGACAGAGTAATGTCTGTTAGTGCATTACCATAGTTGGTTATCAATAACAAATAAACATCGCCCGTAGTAGCGGCAGTAGGTATATCGATTTGTTCATTAGCTTGTGGCGAATAGGAACAATCAATTGGGGCTAATAAATCTCCACACTGGTCTATGGCATTAATAAGACTTGGGAACGGTCCCCACAAAGCAAAATCTGCATCAGTATTAGCACTATTGGTTTCTTGTATGTGTATGGCTCCCGGCGTTGCTATTCTCAAATAAAACCAGGAAGGGTTAGGTTGTGTTTGCAAACACCCATAATTATTACCCCCTTCAGCAATTCCTTCATTGATCGGACTTGCAAAAAATGTAGTTTGCTCGGTACACAGCGAGACAGGTGTAGCACAATCGGGAGAAGGTTCTATCGCGGCACAAGCATTCACTACAATATTGGTTGTTTTTACTACTGCTGTTGGCTGACAACTATTAGTGATAGTCACACTATAGGTTGTTGTCTGCATAGGTGTAACATTGATAGCCTCCGTAGTAGCTCCTGTTGACCACACAAAAGCGCTATTAGGTATAGCATTTTGGACAAACAGCAGTACATTATCGCCCACACAAATGGAATTATCGGTAGCCTGTAGAGAAGCACTTGCATTGCTGTAATAAGATACAGTTGTGCCTTGTGCATTGGTGCAACCACTCGCGCTGGTAATCGTAACAATATAACTACCAACAGTTGTAACAGTAATACTATTGGTAGTAGCACCTGTATTCCACAAATAGCTCATATTACTATTGGGATTAACAGCCGTTAAAGTCGTGCTACCACCCGAGCAAATCAATGAATTACCTTGAATGGACAAAGAAGGTTTTTTAGCAATGACTGTAGTAGAAGCTGTAGCGGTGCAACTATTCGCACCTGTGACAGTCACAAAATAAGTGGTGGTGGCATTTAAAGCCGAAATAGTGACACTTGCTCCATTGGCTACAGCACCACCTGCTTGTGTAGCCCACGCATAAGCAATGCCTCCTGTGGCATTGAGCGTAACAGAATTCCCCGCACAAATGGGTCCTGTATTGGTAGCGGTTACTGTGGGTGGTGCAGTAATGCTCAAAGTAGTACTATCTACTGCGGTGCAACCATTAGACGCTGTCACGGTCACATAATATACGCCTTGTTTGTCGGGAGACATTTGGCTAATAGTCCAAGTACCCAAGAGGCTCATACCCGCAGGACCGCTCCAAATATAACTCACACCGCCCGAAGCACTGACCGTTACAGAACCACCTAAACAAATAGGCGAACTTTGGGTAATGTTAACGATAGGAACGCTGTTAAAACTTACAATAGTACTTGCCGAACCTGTACAAGCGGTGCTACTGTTCGTTACCGTAACGGTATAAACACCTTGCACTGTGGGAGCAATGGTAGCCAGCGTACTACCGTTGCTCCACAAATAATTGTTGGCATTGGCAGTAGCCGTAAGCGTGGCAGCTTGCCCTATACATAGCGGCGAATTGTTGGCGATGCTTACGCCAATAGTGTCACACTCAATTTGAGGCGCAACATAAGCAGCAACAATAGAGGCAACAGAGGTGTTGTTAATCTTATTACTGTTGTTGGCATGAGCATAACCCAATACCAATGCTACAATGATGGATACCATCAAAGAAATAGTTGAGACTTTTCTTTTCATGAGATATAATTTTAGTTATAGAATAGCTATGCAGTTTGTATAGACAAAGTTAAATAAAATAGTCAAACAAAAGTACTACATTTTAACCAAACTGCATCTTTCACCTACACATTTTTATTCTGCGCATACAAAAAAGCCGCCAATTAGCGGCTATATAGGCACTAATTGGCGGCTTTGGGTGGTATATGGTCTGTTCTAAATGTTTACATGACCACTAATCTTTGTGTATAATAGTTTTTATCCGTCAAAATACCGATGATATAAGTTCCATTTACCAAATTTTGTGTGTTCCACGTATTGGCAGTAGGAGTTATGGTGTCGACCACTTTGCCGTCCATGCTATATACTTGCATTTGGACAATGTTTTGTTGCGGAGCTACGATAGTTATATCATTGCCACGTTGCACAACTGTTGGCGCGACATAAACAGTAGCGTTAGCATTCGGGTTGTCAATACCAACTTGGGTAGTAATGGTAAAATTAACCGATTTTTGACAATTGTTGTTGTCATAAATAATCACTTCGTAGGTGAAAGGTGGTAGGTCGGTGGCGAAGTTGCTCGTTGTAAGCCCTGTGGGCCAATAATAACTGTAAGGAGGTGTTCCACCGTTCGTGTTGGCAGTAGCTGTGTTTTGGTTAACGCTGATGGTGGCATTGATAGGTGTGGGTTCGCTTAAGGTATAACTCAAAACGGCTTTGGCATTACTTTGGTCGGTGATAGTAACTGTATAGTTGCCCGCTTCGAGGTTGTTGATAGTATTCGTATTGTCATCGGTTGACCACTCATATTCATAAGGTTCGTCGCCACCTGTCAAGACAAAACCTATACTACCTTTGTCGCCTGTACAGTAGATAGGCGTTAAGTTTTCCTGCACACCCAAAATAGTAAAACTCTTCTCCAACGTACAGCCATTGGCATCGGTGACAGTAACGGTATTTGTGCCAACAGCCAAATTGGTAGGCGAGGCGGTGTTTTCTCCGTTTGACCAATTGTAGGTATAGTTGGGTGTTCCGCCATTGGCAGTAATAGTAGCTTGGAAATTAGCTGTTTGGGTATGTGTTGCGCTTATCAAGTTGGGTTGTGGGATATAGACGGATAAGGCTTTGCTATTGTTCGCATTATCTGTAATAGTTACATTATAAATACCCGATACCACATTATTGAGTTGATTAGCCACCGTTCCATTTTGCCACGTATAAGTATATGGCGCTTGCCCCCCCGCAGCAGTAATACTAACACTAGCATCAGTACCGCCATAACACAAAGGCATTTGTGCGCTGATGTTGTTGATATAGATACCCGTGCCAGCTCCTGTCTCAAACACAACACCCGCTGAGGCTGTACAGGTGTTGCCGCTATTGAGCGGACGCACATAAGCATAATAGGTCAAGTTAGCATCTAAATTGGCTATATAGCTTGTGTCTTCTACAAAAGTACTGATATTGGTAGCCGTTGCGGAGCCATATTGCGTAATTTCTACAAAATATCTATCTGCGCCAACGTTTTTCCATGCCAACAAAACTTGGTTGTTGTTGAGGGCAGTAGAATTAGGCGCGGGATAAAATATCTCTGTTTCTTGCAACTCCGTGTCATCAAAGTTATTAGGATTGCCAATAAGGTCGCTATGTTGTTCGGTGAGGTAGCTTCGCATGGCACTAATTTGCTCCTCGCTGAATTGGTTTTGACACACATCAGATGAGTAGGACATATAGTAGCTGGCATCGGGTTTGAACTGCACGCCCAAAGGGTCAGTCAAAAAGAAACTCAAGGGACATTGCCAACGGTAAGAAATATAATCGGCGGGCGTGTCGCAAAAACCGTCACCTGCATTGGCACAATTGCTACCATTGACGCGCTCTTGTTGGTTGTTAGGAGGTTCGTTGGTGAGGTTATTGTTAGAGTCATAAGCGCCTTCCCAACCCGAAAAAGTGTGGGGCAGAGAGAAAAAATGCCCTAACTCATGGGTGAGTGTGGTCGAATTATTGCCTGAACAACTTTTAGCCACCGCCACAGCATCGGGCCAAGGTGCAAAATAGCCACAATTGCCCGCAGGAGACTCAACGATATAGACGTTCACTTTGTTGGGAACATTGTGTTCAAACATCATATCATAGCCTGCATCATAGTCGTGGTCATAGTAAGTTGTATTGTTGATATAGTTGAAAGCGGTATTGACATAGAACTGAAAACCAACAGCTTCAAAATTTTCATTCAATTGGCACAACATTCTAAACACTTCGTTGGCAGGATAATAACCAATTCCGCTATCAGTGCCTACAATGTGGAACTGGATAGGTACGCGATAAATGGTGCGGTCAGTATTGGGATTTTCATAAAACCGATGAGAACGAATCCACTCCAAAGTCGATTCAGGCATGATTGTGCCGCAATCTTCTTGTGCCTGAAGGCTGTTTGCCCACAAAAAAAATAACAGTAAGAGAAAATAGAATGGTTTTGACATGACTATTAATGGTTAATAATGGTTTTTTTAGGGTGATTCTTTAAATGGAATAAATAGCGTAGTATTACGGCAACAAAGTCCGTATCTGTTCCAAAAAACTTGCAAATACACTTGGGTCGGCAATGATCGTGAATGCCAAACCAAACAAACCACCAAAAAGGTGTGCTTCGTGACCAATGCCGTCGCTGATGTTGCGCGAGGCATAATAACTATACGCCAAGTACAGAACACCCAACGCAATGGCAGGAAACTGGACGAAAGGAACAAAAATGAAAGACATGGGCGCTAATGGAGCAAACAATATGAACGAAAAAACGACTGCCGACACCGCACCCGAAGCGCCCAGACTGCGGTAAGCGGGGTTGTTTTCGTTGCGCAGATAAGGTACTATATCGGCAGCTATCATGCCACCAAAATAAAGCAACATATAAAGCGTTCGCCCTGCGTTGGGAAATTGTGCATAGAAAAACATTTCCACCATATTGCCAAACATATAGAGCGCAAAAAGGTTGAGGACTAAGTGCATACCATTGGCATGAATCAATCCTGAACTCAAAAAACGATAATACTCTTGGTTTTTTTTGATGAGATAAGGCGAAAAGATCCATTTCTCCAATTCGCCGCGATTCTGAAAGGCGCGATACGAAATATAAGCTGTTAGTACCAAAATAAAGTTGGTGAGCGAAAACAAAGATTCTTGCATATTTAGTATGGGGTTTGTTTATGGGTAGAGGTATTTTTGTTGGTTTGAAAAAAAACAGCCCAAACAGTCTTACTTGACCGTTTGGGCTGCAAAGATAAGGGCTAATAGGGAATTTTTACAGTTTTGGCGACAATTTTATGCAAAAATGTCATTATTCCTCAATTTGTACGCGAATGCCTTCGCTGTGACTCGTAAATTCGGGTGCATACATACATTGCATGGTGGTGATGCCGTTGGAGAAATTACCTTTTTGCGAAGCTCGGAGGGGATACTCAAAAACATACGTACCTTTGGGAAGACTACTCATAAAAAAGTTGGTAGCCGCATCTTTGGTTGTTTCGTAGTAGCCCAAGCCATCTTGGTATTTATAGGTGGATATGACATTTACTGGCTCAAAACCTGCTGCTCGCATATCTTTCAAATGGACGTATTCCATTTCGCGGTCTACGCGTATCTCCACACGCACGGTCACCAAATCGCCCACTTTCAAGCGCGTTTTTTCGTTGATAGTTTGCAATTCTACGCCTGTTTTGGTATTTTTTTGCAAGAACAATTGCTTTTTGATGCGCAAAGGTGTTTCGGCAAAGGTGATTTTGTCTAATTGCTCAAAATACTGCCAATATAAAGCGCCCCAACTCACGCCTTTGTCTTTTTTCGTGATACGAACATTGCCCATCTCGCTTTGTATTTGGGCGGGCTGCCACGATTTTTTGAAATAACCCGTCCCTGCTTCGGCTTTTAGGTCGGGCATGGTAGCAGGATTAAGGTTTTGTGTGCCGATGTTAATGTCTATATCGGCGCTTTGTTGCAGCCAGTTGTCACCGGTGAGCAAGAGGGCATAGCAGGCCTCGGCAGTAGCTCGGGTAGTTTTCCAGTCGTTGGTTTGTTTTTGTTTGAGCAACCAAACTTTTAGTGCTTCCACTGATTTTTCGTCTTTGGTCACTTCATTAAAAGCTTCTATCATCAAGGCTTGTTCCTCGATAGGCGCGTCATACCAATACCAACTGTAGCTATTGCGTTTGAAATACATACCTAACTCTTCGTTTTGCGTAGCATTTTGGCGCAACGATTCCATGATGTTGGCGGCGGTTTTTGAATTAGCTTTGTCCAAACGATGCAATGCAATGGCGGTCATGGCTTGCATATAGCGGCTTTGTTGCAACCAATGTTTTTCGGCTTGTTGTTTCCAATACGCAAAACTTTCTTTATAGCGCTCCTCAACAGGAATATCTGTAAAGAAAGAACGCATATATAGGTATTGGATTTGGAGGTAAGGATTGTTTACCTGATCCTTTTTAATTAAGTTGCGTTCTTTGAGGTATTGGTAGTTTTTGTCGGATTGATAGTCAACATATTGCACCGCTTTTTGTACCATCTGCCACGTAGCAGGATTGTCGCGCAGCGATTTGACACCCAATTTATCCAAATGTCCAAAACCTGTGGCGATGTGTTGTGTGATATAGGTATCGGGATACATGCCTTTGAACCATGCAAACGAACCGTCTTCGTTTTGGCGTGCTACCAACTCTTGTTCGGCTTTTTCTTGCTCGGCTATCATGCGCGAAAGATCAAACAAAACGGCAATACGGCGTTTGCGTTCTTTTTCGTTTTGTGCATCTATCACCCAAGGCGTTTCCTGCAACAAAAGGTATTTGAGTTCTTGGTTTTTCTCCAAATTGCTGAACAAAGCGCCTTCTTTGTTGGTGTTGGTGGAAGCGTCTTGGATTTTTGCGGCTTCCTGCCATTGTTCAAACACCTGCTTCACACGTGGGTCGCTATTGGCAATATGGCTACCGATGCTGTTGGCATAATAGCGACTAAAGATTTGCTCCGAACACTCGTGTGGATATTCCATCAAATAGGGCAAAGCTTGAATGGCATACCAAGCAGGTTGCGTGGTGTATTCCAAGGTCAGACTTTGGTGCTGTAGGGTATTGGAACGGTCGGCTTGCTGCAATTTGGCAAAAGTGAAATCTTTTGTTCCCGCGCCACGCATAGGTAAAGGCAAACTTTCTGTCACCAACATTCGGTTGGTCAAAATAGGCAAAGCATTCTCCTCGCCATCACTGAAGTCTTTGGCATCGGCAATAACTTGGTAAGTAATAGCTTGGAGGTTGTTAGGTACTTTGATTTTCCAACTGACGGCGGTACTTTGTTTGGCATTAACCGCAAAAGATTGACTCTTTTGTAAACCAAAATCGGCTTCCACAGCTTTACCCGTGATAGCATCAAATAGATGCAAAGTGGCTTTGCCTTGCAGGTTTTTGTCGCTCAGGTTAGCTATTTTGGTTGCAAAAAACATTTCGTCACCTTCGCGCAAAAAGCGCGGCGGATTGGGTTGTACCATCAATTCTTTTTGCGTTTGCACTTCGGCGTGGTGTTGTCCAAACTTAAGGTCGCGCGTGTGGGCAAACAGCATGACGTTCCAGCGTGTAAGGGCTTCGGGAGCGGTGAAAGACAATAGAATTTCGCCCGCTTCGTTGGTGCGCAGTTCAGGCAAAAAGAAAGCTGTTTCTTGCAAATTTTTGCGGATTTGGATAGATTTGGGAGCCGAATTGCCTGTTTTACCTCCGCTGCCCGACAAATCTCCGTTTTTCATTTTCTTTGTTCCATCGTTGTCGTCAAGTGTTTCTGTTTGCACTGTTTCAGCAGCCATTAAGGCTTGTGGAGCAGGTGGTGGTACGGCAGATGTAGGTACAGCCATGTCATACATCACACCTTCATTTTTAGCCACGCCTCCTCTGCCGCGCTGCATATAATAAGGTCTGCCAATTCGATTTTCGGAATATAGTGCAAAGCCGAAGGTGTTGAGTTGGTCATAGTTTAAGCCGTCAGAGCCGGGATAACCCTCGTATTTATTCCAATTATCGGTAAAAAAACTTAACTGCCTGACATCAAAATAGTTGTCAAAACTGATTTGATTGTATGAATAATAGTAAGACGGATAAAGGTCGGGTGTTTGCCATTGGTGGTCGCGAAAAGCATCTAAGGAGGCATCGTACATATTGGCTAACAGTTCGGCGGCTACTTTTTCGCCTTTATGACCACTGATTTTGACTTGCCATTTTTCGTCGCTGCCGGGCAAAATTTTATTGCGATAGGTGCTAAGGCTCACCTGCAATTCTTTGTTGCTCCAAGGCACGGTAACATTATATTGCTGTAGTTGGGTGCGGTTGAGTCCTACATGAGCTACCCGTATCAAAAAACCCCCGCGATGCTCTTCGCGCACGGTTTCGGCGATTTGGGTTTGCAGTTCAGCGATATTTATCCATTTGCGGGTGACAATTTTGTTTTGATGTTCCACAATGTAGAGCATTCGAGCATTGGGCAAACGGCTACCTGCCAACAAATAAACTTGTTGACCGGGTTCGGCTATATTAGGTTTTTGGAATGTCCAAAAAGCTGTATTATCAGGAATGTTTTTACTTTTGCTGTCAAACAAAGTTACATAGCTTTGCCAAGTCACCGTTTCGCCAAATTTGTCTTTCGCCGTCATTTTGATGAGATATTTTCCGACGGGCAAGTTGTTCAGTTCGTTCAAAGAAATGGTAGAATCTTTGGGCGTATTGAAATTTTGGCGGTAGACCTCTTTGCTTTTCCACGTTGCCATGTCGTCTTCGTTGTCATAGATGTCGTTGGGAAAAGCTGCATGGTATTCTTTTTCGGTCATTACAAACTGGTCGGGACGTTCCCACAAACGGCTTCGCAAAACAGATTTGGGTTGTTCCAACTCGCTGATGCTCACTTCCACTTTGGTTGCAAGGTCTTGTCCGCTAAGGTTGGTGGTGGAGAGGGCATATTGGTGCGAATCAGATTTGTCTATGTTCGTGGGAACTGCCAACTGTATTAACAAAACTGTATAACTCACCGCAACGGTAGTTTGTGTGCTTTGGGTTTCGCCGTTGAGGTCGGTTACGTCTGCAATAATTTCGTAGTTGTATTGCGGTTTGTCTTTGGGATTGGCTTTGGAGTCGGGAATGGCTTGGAAGGTGATATTGAAATTTCCGTTAGCATCGGTGGTTGTTTTACCGTTGGTTATTTCTACATCAGGAACGGTTGGCAAAGGTCGCCACCAACACCACCAGAACGGAAAACTTGCTTTTCGGATAACACGATAACTCACTTGTGCGTTGCTAATGGCGTTGCCTGCATAAGCCGTAGCCGTACCTTTGGCAGTGATGCTTTCGTTGAGGCGAAAACTACCTTCGAGAGCTTGCATTTTGGCTTCAAACTTGGGGCGTTTGTACTCTTCTACCGAAAAATAGGCATCTCCTATATCATTAGAAAGGTGCATTTGTCCATTCAGCAGATTAGTTGGCAATACAAATTTGCCATTAAAACTGCCAAAATCGTTGGTTTTGAGGGTTTGGTTGCCAATTTCTTGCCCATTAACATCATAGAGCGTAACGCTTGTTTCGGTATTGGTGAGCAGGGTGTTGTCGGTGCCACGCTGCAACATAATACCTTTGAAAAAGACTGTTTGTCCGGGGCGGTAGATGCTACGGTCGGTGAAAAAGAAAGTTTGTTGTTGGGTAGTTGTTTGGGCTTCGTAATATTGTGCTGTGAGAGGTGTTGTTATTTGATCTTTGCCACGCGTCAAAACAACTTCATATCCATTTCCGCCATAATCATTGGGATTATAGGGCAAAGCATACTGAAAATACCCCTCCGCATCGCTTGTCCCTTTGTGTATGCTGGTACGAATGATGTTTTGTCGGTAGTTTTTGTATTCGTATTGGATTTTAAAAATTTCGTAGTTGGTATTGGGCAAAGGCTGTCCTGTTTGGCGATGCACCACATAACCATTAGCCGTATTTTTGTCTGTAGCATTAATAAAAGCTATTTCGGTGACTGACAAGCGAGCATAACCCAAAGCATTGGCATCAATACTAAAGCGGGAATCGGCGCTGCACAACAAAATATATTCGCCAATAGGCAGAGCATTGATTTTGATTTCGGTGCTATGGTTTTGGTAGTCATCTGTATTGGGCAAATTAACTTGAGTATCCCAAATACTCTTTTGTTCGCTTAAGAATTTGCGCAATTTTTTCTGTTGGTAGTCATCGGTTCGTTGTTCTGCATCGGTGAATGCTTTTTTGACTGCCTCGTTCATTTCTATCACACGGACATACAAACGTTCGGTGTTTTTGTAATCTACCAACACCCTAAAAGGCAGGTTGGGCAGGTTGGAATGTTCGCACCGCACAGCGATGTTTTTGGTTTTAATTTGGTCTATCAACAAGTTGGCATTGCCCGCTGCATTGCTTTTGGGATATTTTTGAATGATTTGTTGCAAAATACTGACCGCTTTTTTCAGTTCGTCTTTGCTTTCGGGCTGATTATAGGCATGAAACGCATTGCCTTTGTTCTGGTGGAACTGGGCGCGACGATACATCAAGCGTGGTGCTGTGCTGGTATTGGGGTATTTTTTCTCCAAAGCCACAAAAGCATCATACTGTAGATAGTCTTTGTTGTCTATTTGTGTGTTTTGATGTACAAAATCGAGCCGTTTGAGTTCGAGGTCAACCAAGGCATCGGGGGCTGCATCGGTGAGGTGGAATTGGGTGAGTTGTTGGTAGAGGCGAATGGCATGTACCAAGGTCGTGGCTTCGGTGGGCAAAGGAAGTTGGACGAAGGTATTGGCATCGCCAAAATAGCGCGGGTCGGTGATTTGGTATTGTTCGGCGGCTTTGGTCAAATTGCTTTGGGAGTCGCTAAAAAAGTCGATGGCACGCTGCGCCAAAAAGTCGTACAAAGTGGGTCGGAAAGTGCGGCTTTCGGTGTCACCTTGTTGCACGATAGCTTCGTATTGTTTAATAGGAATGCTTTGCAGCGATTTGGCAGATGTGAGCGATTCGAGGTAAAGTTGGTTGACCGTTTCGCCGAAACGTTGTGCGTCCCACGTTTCGAAGTCTTGGAGTGTGTCTGCCACTTTGGTGCGCGACAAGATGCTATAGCGGTTGCTATTGAAATAACTCCAATAGTTATCGGCAAGGATAGACTGCAAGACGTTTTTGAGCGGAAAATCGGCACTTGCTATCGTTTGTTGGAGGTCTGCCACAATCTTTGGGGCGCTATTTTCCTCGTTGTATTGTAGGTAGCGGTATTGGTGCAATAAGGCTTTGACAAGTTGCGGGTGATTTTTTTCGGCTTCGGCTTTTTGACGAATTTGCGACACTACTTTTTTGGCATCTTCGGTCAAACCTTTGTCTTCAAACTCTTGTTGTTTTTTCCATAATGACTCAAAGTCATCGGATTTGAATAGTTTCCACATAAGTTGTCTTAATTGATAAGAGAGATGAACAGGAGCGGGTTGTAGCAAACGCTGTTGCATTGCTTGGGCTATTGATGCCTGTGATAGGGGAGGAGCAGGAGCGGCAAACAATACCGATGTATTGATGAATAACAATAGTGCCACTACGCAGCAAGATATTTTTTGCATATTGGTTGGTTTTTTCTGGGCTTAGACTCTTAAAGGCGTTAAGGGTTTGAATGTTTGACAAAGGTACGGATTTTTTTTCGGTAAACTTCTTATTGGGGTGAGAAAAGACAATATTTTAAGCCGTTGAAGGTCTTAAACCTCCGAAAGGTTTGGTGTTTTATCTTCTTCTTAAGATTAAGATGTCAGATGGTTTTAAAATATCCGACCTATGATTCTCAGCCTTCTGGTTAGCAAAAGAATCCTTTTGATAACAACAATCCCCAAAACTTGCTTACCTTTGCCCCTAATTAAATACACCCATAAAAAACACAGATGAACATCAAAGGCGATACAACAGTTACATTCAAAGTAGAACAACTCTATATCCTTTACGCCCCCGAAGACAATGACTATTTGCTGCAATTTCAAAACCATTTAATATGGCTACAACGTGAGGGTTTAATCAGTCTTTACCACGAAGGCAATATCTTGGCGGGCAGCAATATTGACCAATTGGTAGATGAACAACTTCAAAAAGCCGATATGGTAGTATTGTTGTTAAGCGTCGATTTTATTAAGTCGAGCAGGTACATTGCTTATACCAAACAAGCCTTAGCCCTACACAAAACAATAGTGCCTATATTGTTGCGTCCTTGTGTGTGGCAGCACCAAAGTTGGGAACATTTACAGAGTATTCCCAACAAAGCTGTTTCGCAATATGCCGACCAAGACCTTGCTTTTTATGAAATCACTTTGTTTCTTATTAACCACATAGCTCCCCATTTTACGCCGCCAGACTTTGCCACTTATCAACACCAACAACACGCAATAGCGGTGGCTGCCTACGAGCAAATTGCCAATAAAACTAAGATCAATCGCGGGTCTGGCACATCGGACGTTCTGATGAACAAAACAACCAACGACCTCAACGAACAACAATTGGAGGCACTGTGGAAAGCGGAGCGCGTGCAGCTTTTGTTGAATGAAGAAAGCGAACAATGGCAGCAGTGGAACGAACAAGAGCGTTTGCGACACTTAGAATTGGCGGAAAACGGACATCTTTGGAAAGGCACTTTTTTGTGTTTGGGCAAACGACACCAAATTAGGGGCGTTTGCGAGTCGGCAACCGAGTCGAAGTTTATTGTTTTTAAAGGCAAAACGCGCGACCATATTCTGGCAATGGAAAGCCTTAACGGTAATGTGTTGCAGCAATACGAAAAAATGATGTTGTTGTTGCGCCGTTATATCCCTTTGGGAAGAGACCGTCATTTGAGCAGCGACATTTACGAAATCCCGATGGTTGCTGTCAAAGAGTTGGTTGCCAACGCATTTGTACACCGAAACTATGACCCACAAACGCGCAGCCTTGTTCAGGTGGAACTGTTCGACGATCGCTTGGAGATTAAAAGCCCCGGACAACTGCCCCACGAACTCAATCCCAACCACATAGAAGCCTCGGTATTGATAAATCCGAGCGTATCTGCCATTTTCTACTTATTCCAATACGTCGAGCGCGCAGCAACAGGTATCCATAAAGCCCAAACGGTTTTAAAAGAATACGGTTTGCCACCTGCCGAAATCGTTAATATAGACAGCCCACCAATGGTAAAGGTAACTATTATGCGACCACAATATACTGCTACCCCAACAACCGATAATCAGGTACTACTAAAACAGATATTACAGTTATTAGAGCAAGGCAATATAGCTGCCTATTTTGAATGGCTGCTGCCCCATAGCACCGCTACCGCCCACTACCAATTGTTGCAACAGTTACAAAATGAATACCTGACAGGTAACTATCGCACCCAATCGGATTTTGTCGAGCGGCTTCGTTTGCTGGCAAAGATAATATTGGTGGAAGCATAGGTTTTTTGTTGTTAAGGAATCATGATTAAATAAATCCCGATTTGATACTACTTTATGGTTTTTTGACAGAAAAATGGTAAGATTATTAAACTAATTTCCAACACTGAAAGCGTTGAACATGAATAGCCGTAAGTGCAACTTATGGACTTCTATATAGTCCATTGTCATTGCATTTATCGATATTTTTTTAGTAGTTCTTCGAGCTAATGCTGTCAGGTGTTTGTTTCTCCGTAGCGTAGGGTTTAAACCCTACATTACGGAGAAACGGTTTTGTCGTGTGTTGCTTGTGTTTTGCAAAAAAGGCGATGCTATGAGTTGTTTGAAAAAAAAACTTCAAAATACTGCAATACGGCTTCTCGTCCTTTTCGCACCACTTTCATGGGAGGAATTTTTAGGGGGTTAGTGCCTACATTGATTAACCCTACTTGTGGTGTGCCATAAGCTGTCTTTATTGTGAAATCCATGGGGTCTTCGCGCTGCAATAATGGGAGCAAAGCTGATACATCTGTGAGTTGATTAAAGCTAAGGTCTAATCTTGTCAAAGCCATTAGACTTGACACGGGCGATATGTCGGCGAGGAGATTGGAGTGAAGGTATAATTTCGTCAAAGCTGTTAAACCTGACAAGGGAGATATGTCTGTGATATAATTACGGCTAAGATCTAATGTTGTCAAAGCGTTTAAAGCTGACAAGGGTGATACATCTTTGAGTTGGTTACCATATAGGACTAATAGTGTTAAAGCACTTAAACTGGACAAAGATGATATATCCCTAAGTAGATTATCGCTAAGGTCTAATGCCGTCAAAGCAGTTAAACTTGACAAGGGAGATGCGTCCGTAATGTATTCATTACAACAAAGGAACAATGTCGTTAACGCGCTTAAACCGGACAAAGATGATACGTCCGCGAGTTTATTATTGTTAAGGTGCAATGTTGTTAAAGCACTTAAATTCGACAAAGGTGATATGTCTGTGAGTTGGTTATTGTTGAGGTCTAATGTTGTCAAGGCAGTTAAACTTGACAAGGAGGATACGTCTTTGAGTTGATTACTATTAAGGTGTAATGTTGTCAAAGCGTTTAAACCTGATAAACCTGCTATGTTTGTGAGTTGGCTATATGGCAGGTTTAATGTTGTCAAAGCGCTTAAATCCGACAAGGCGCTAATGTTACTAATGCCCCAACGATTATTCCATCTTCCCCCACAAATAAACACACGTAGTTTCTTCAAATTGCCCAAAGCCATGGGCAATTGGTCTATTTTGTTAAGTTCTCCTTTGTTGGAACTTATTTTATATTCCCATGCTTGAGTGGCATCGTTCCATTCTTGCCACACATTACTCAACACCAATTCCTCTAAATCGGTGAGGGTGAATAGTTCAGGTACTTGTGTTGCAAGGTCGGTAAGACCGCAGTTGCCGAGGTCTAAGCGTGTCCAGTTTTCTGCCTTCGCTTGGGCTATTAGTTGTCGGGCTGTTTGGCTCATGGCGTATTATATTGGTTTTTTGTGATAAACATAGGGTTTAAACCCGAGGCTACGGAAAAAACGGTTTTGGGGAAAGGTTTTTGTATGGAAAATTCTTTAACATTAATTTATGTTGCAAAGATAGGCAGTTTTTTTGTTTTTCTTGCCTAATTGATAGCTTATTTTGCTGCTATAAGGCACAACAGCGGACTGAATACCTATTGCATCTTCCAAAAACACGATGGGTTTCGACAAAAACACGATGGGTTTCGACAAAAACACGATGTTAAAACAAACCCTTCGGGGGTTTTAAACCCCCGAAGGGTTAAAACATAGAAACAAAATTTCTGAA
>JAEUUX010000251.1 GCA_016787295.1 Chitinophagales bacterium | reverse complement strand
GCAATACTTCTGTAATACCTAAATCTTGGTGGAGTTGCAGACTATTGTAGAGTAGGTAGTTTCGCAAAGGTTGTTCGTCTTTGGCGGCGGTGTTTTGCAAGTTAGTCCAAATAACGTGGTTGTATTGGTCGCCTATTTGACAACTAAGTTCATTGGCAAGGGCAGTTTTACCTATGCCTCCTATACCATTGAGCAGTACAATGGCTTTGCCGCTGCGAAATTGTCGGACAATAGTTTCGATGTCTTGCGTTCTGCCCAAAAATATGGCATTTGGTTGCCATGGGTCACCTATGCGATGAGGAGTGGAGTTGGGTTGCAAATGGTGAGCTATGCGTTTGGCAACACGTTGCAGCATCTGAGGATTATCCAATGACAACAAAAGGTCTATTTGGTTATTGTGACTGTCTTGGAAAATGATGTTGCCATCGCCTCGCACACTTAGCGAATTGCAGGTATGGGTAATCTGGTCTGAGGCGATGCTCTGCTGCTGTAACAAAGGGACTAATTCAGAGAGTAATTCAGGGGGGAATTGACTGTTAAGCATATTGGGTTAATTTTAAGGGAATGGAGAATACACAAGAATAGGTTTTGTTTTTTGACAGAGAGATAAATTTGGCTTAAAGATGCTTACAGATAGATTTACATAGAGGTTTTGGACTCGGAAAATAAAAGAGATGATATTTTTAATTTTTGGGGAAAATACTGGGATTGACAATAGGCAAGTTTGTTTAGTTTTTCTCCCTTACTTTTCTCCAAAAGCGGGAGTTTTTTGTTTATTGTTATCGTAGCAAAATTATTGTTTATGGCAGCAAAAGGTCTTATAAAGAAAATTTGGTTTTGTCATTTTTGGTAGCAACATGGGTAGCAATATTATGGGTCTATGTGGTGGTAAGGATAGGCTGTATTGACAGTTCTAAGATACTTGCACAAAGATATTTTTCCGGTGTAAAGTTAACGAATTTTAGCGACAAATAGAATTTCGTAAGGGTATATTTATAATTTTTCACAGGCAGAGACTTAGTTTTTTTATCGGGTGTAGAATTTTGGGTAATTAACATTTGGGAGTTGGTTTGTAATCGGAAAGTTATTGGGGGATTTCATAAGTACCTAATATGGGTTTATATGGGTATAATTGGCGTATTTAAGTGAAAAATAGTGCCATTTTATTATTATTTTGCTTCTAAGGAAAAGTTGCGATGGGATTTGCTTAGTACTTCTACAATTCACATACAAACCACAACTTGCTCATGTCCAACAAAATTATTATTCAAACAATTATTGAAAAAACACAAAAAGCCCACAAGCTATACAGCTTGTGGGCTACACAATTGCAGGAATTTCCTACAATCATTCGACAGTTCAATGTTATGTTTCATTCCCTTCCCAAGGAATGCTGCAAAGATACGATTTATTGTAGTTCACATCAAACTATAGTTATTATGTTATTAGGTTTCTATTTTTGCGCTTAAGATAGTCATATAAAAAAAACAAAAACATAGAATATTTGTTCCATACATAGCGCATTGATAGTCAAGCTATTAAACTTAATATTAAAATACCATTTGTTTAAAGCAGTTTTTTAAAATTATCCAAAAATTAGGCTATTCAACTCCGTCGATTACTCATTTTTGAGTACCAATTTTGCATACGTTGGTAGTCTAAATAATACAATAATTTGACTGTAATAGTGTTGCTGGCTGGTGTATTGAAGGTACGGTTGATATTGTCTAAATAAGAACCGTCTCCTAATTCGTCAAATTGCGAAATAACATCTTTCCAAATAATATTGAGGCGGCTACCTAACGAAAACTCCCAACTATACACCAAATCGATATTAAAAGCATTAAAATCGCTATCATGGTTTTGGGTATATCCATCGTCCAAAACGACAGTGCCGTTCTCTTGTAGAGCATGGAAGTCATAATAACTTACCTTGCCCCAATAGTGTCGCGCTCGGAAGTTGATGTTCATACGTGGCGTAAAAGTATACTGTATTGTTGCCCAATTATCTACTGTATTAATAGTGCGTCTGCCCATCATAATTGTTCCATCGTCAGTAGTATTGACATAGCCATAGTTACTAAAATCTTTGGTGGCATTCACCGACCCAATAACATTGAGTCGTTCGTTGACACGCCATGTCGTTTCCATACCGCCTTCGTAGTACATATCGTTGGGATTGGCAGAGTCGGCTAAACCGCCCCAGAAAGTGGTTGCTAATTTTTTGCGATAATCTGTTCCTATCCAAAAACCTGCATAATAGAAACGGGGGCGAACAAAATTGCGATTTGGGGTCCGCGGCTCATAAAAATCGTTGTTCTTGAAAGGTGTGACATTGCCATAGATAGACATAGACCAGAAATTAGAGAAATTGAAATTAACACTTGGATTCAAATTAAACCGTTGATAATCAAAAGGCTGGTAGCGAAAATTGTAGTTCAAACCCAAGGACGCATTCCAACTATTCAGGTGTTTTTTGGCTTTAAAATCCATGTATTTCACCCCAACAAAATTACCGATATAATTATTACCCGTAAACAAACCCAAATCGTTGTGGTTATATTTGTTGTCTACCATTTCGTTGCCAATATCAAAACGCCATTTGCCACTAATTTTGCTATAACCCACATAAGTATTGTAACCAAAAATATTTTGGTTGGTCTCATAATGTTGGCTCACTTTGGCGCTGGCATTAAAGGCATAGGTGTTTTTTTTGCCCACCAAACGAGTGTCTATCATAGATACATTGGCATCGTATAGGCTACCACTTCGCCAAACATTGGTGTTATAGAACCCAATGGACGAATTATGTGGTAGGTTCTGGCGTAGCACCAATACATTGTAGTTGGTGAGCGGAGCTGTTTCTATGCGGCGTGTTTCGTTGGTTGTTTCATTGCGAATAGTGGCAAAAGTAGGTGCGCCAATAGCATTTAATACCCCAATACCCAAATTCTTTTTGGTCGTACCCGAAAATTTGGTGGCGTTGAGCAATTGTGTCTGAATTGGATTGTGTTCTACCATCTCGCCTTCAGATAGTTGGTCATACACATTGTAATAGTTAATCGGCTGCCCACCAATACGGCGCGAATAAAACATATTGCCATTATTAAACAATTCTGTTCCTTCCGTAAAAAATGGTCGACGTTCGTTGTACCGCACCTCAAAAGGTCCCAAATTAATCACCGTATTGTCGGACTGCACCTGCCCAAAATCGGGAATAAGGCTCATATCAACCGTAAAACTCTCGTTGATACCATACTTCAAATCTAAACCACCACTTGCAGAATAACTATTGTTATAGGTGGTATTGGAGCCATCTGTTTCGGGCGTGTTATAATAATAAGTAGCCAAATAAGGCATCAATACCAATCGAAGCGGTGGTTCAATGTTAGCCAAATCGGTGAGATGTCCCCACTGATTAACGTTGCCATTGATGTTGGGATTAATCGGACTCCATGTGCTTGTTTCGTTGTGGCGTTGTATGTAGCGCACAAAGTTCATACCCCAAGTTCGTAGATTTTTTTTCGGGAAACGCAAAGCCGAATAAGGTATTTTTAGTTCCACTACCCAGCCTTTATCGCCTATGGCAACTTTGCTTTCCCAAACAGCGTCCCAATTCCAATCGGAATTATTAGGGCTTAGTCGTGCATCACCTTGCACGCCTGCTGCACTCACCTCGAAGCGAAAGGCATTTTGTTTATCATGATAAGTATCAAAACCTACCACAAACAAATCGCAATTGGCACTCAGCAAAGCATCGCGCGAACAAAGCGGATGAGCAATTTTGTTGGCTTCAATGTCATACAACATTGCTCCAATATAAATGGCTTGGTTGTCATACAACACTTTCACTTCTGTTTTTTGAGCAGGTGTTTTGCCAAAAACAGGTTCAAAAGTGGTAAAATTGTCAGCAATAGTAGTGGCTTCTTGCCAAATAGGGTCGTTCAGGTTGGCATCGATTTTGGGGCTTTGTTCGATGCGTTTGGGAAGCAACTGCGGGGGAGTGGCAGTGTCGGCAAGTAGGGTTACGGCAAATAATATTCCCCAAAGAAAGGCAATTTTTTTCATATAAACAAAGTGTTTTTGGGTCAAATACTATCAAGCGCAACGCGTCATAGTTGGTAAATTTTAGCGTGTTTGTTTGCGAAAAGAAGCAAACAAAAAGTTTTGGGTCGTGTCAAAAGGTGTTGAATGGTCAATATATTGTAGCTCGATAGGTACAAAACCGTATGGTTCAAAAAGTTGGCAGAGTTGTTCGGCACTATATTGATGGATATGAATACCGCTACATTTTTGTGGTCCGTTTTGCGAAAAAACGCCAATAATGGCATAGCCTCCTTCAACAAGATGTGTGTCTAAAATTTGGAGATAACTGGCGATTTCTTGCTCATCGGTCAAGAAATGAAATGCTGCTCGGTCGTGCCAAAGGTCATACCGTTGTGTGCTTTCGAATTGTACTACATCGGTTACTATCCATTGGACGCGTTGGGTTTGGTCTGCCAAACGCTTTTGGGCACGTTGTAATGCTTTGGCAGAAATATCGACAACGGTTATATTTTCATAGCCTAATGCTAACAAATTATCTACCAAAAAACTATCGCCTCCACCAATATCTATGATGCGGGCAGTAGTAGATAGTTGGCTGTTGGCAATAAAAGACAAAGAAGTTTCGGGACGTTGCTGATACCAGCTCACCTCTGTTATAGCTTTGGTATTGTAGATATTTTCCCAATGTTGTTCTCGGTCAAATTGAGACATGTTTGCTCTTTTAATTGATAGTAATATTTTTTTTGTTTGACAATAACTCGCGAGTTGTATTGGGCAATGTTAGCACAAAATCCGCCCCAAAAGCGCGCGAAGGGGTCTGAAATCCTACTTTTATGTTGCCTTTCAATACCTGTTCAACAGCAGCAAGGGCAGCTAAGGCAGTAAGCGTATAACCTTCGGGCGTAATCAAGCGAGCAGAAGCCCGATTGTTGTTGGCATCGACCACCTCGCCCCACACAAAACTTTTACCTTTGGCACGTTGTTGGTCTGTCGGTCCTTGTGCTTGTGCATTGACAGCCTTTTGCAACAGATTTTTAATAAATTGGCGTTTGAGTAGCCAATTCATTTTTTGCGTCAAACCCAACACTCTTTCAACCATGCTTCCTAATACCACATAGACTTCTATGTTGGGAATACCTGTGCTATGATACGCCGTCGACACATCACCCCAAGGAATAGTAAAAGTTTTGACGCTTTTTTTGTTAAATACAATATCGCGCGAACGGTAAAGATGTGGCACAGGTGTAATTTTGCCATCGAGCCGAACAGCACCGCCACGTTCTATGTTTTGTAGCATGGTGGTGGCTGTTCCGTGTGAAACACCACCGCCTACGCCCATAAAAGCTAAAGTAAGATGGGTAGCAGAAGGCAATTGTTGTTTGAGGAATGCCGCCAAACAATCCGTAGGAACCACATCGAAACCCACGCCCGGCACTGCCATAATACCCGCCGCCTGAATAGCCATATCTTGAGCCGCAATGCCTTCAAATACCTCTATCTCACCTGTAATGTCCAAGTAGTGAGTTTTGTTTTTACAACACGCTTGTAGGATAGGTTGATAGGTCTTGGAGAAAGGACCTGCACAATGCAACACCACATCTACCATCAATACTGCATCATTCAATTGGTCGGCATTGTTGAGGTCAACCACCATATAAGGGAGATTGTATTGGCTTGCCATAGTTGCAATTTCGAGGCTATTTCTGCCACACAACAAAGGACGTAAACCGCGTTGTACTGCCATTTGTGTAATCAAGCGACCTGTGTAACCATTGGCACCATATATCATCAAATCGGCACTATGTGGGTTTTTCATATCGAGAAGAATTTTTTTTAAGAGAAATCAGAAAAATAAAATAACCTTTAACATGATTGTTAAGCTACAAAACTGTTATTGTGGTATCATTATAAAAAATGCAGTCTATTTTGTTGCAAAAATAGCTTTTTATATTGATTCGGTGGGAGTTTAGCATGAATAATTGGTGTTTTAGAAAGGTTTTTTAACTTTTTTACTCAACAATCAAATAAAAAGTGGCATTTCGTCTCAAATTTAAACGACAATGTGCATAAATTTTGTTTATGTTCGACAGTCTTTTTCCCAGAGACGGTTTGCTTGGCAAAATACTTTGTTTAGTTCATCTTTGTCAGAGATTTTTCGCTCACCAATGTCACAATTTTTTCTGCCACGCGTCGCGCTGCGCCAATAGTTCCCAAGCGTTCGCGCAGTTGGCTATAGGCTGTGAATACGGCTTCTCGCCCTTCGCCACCCACAATAATTTGTTGCAAAGCATGAGTCAATTGTTCGGTGTTGAGGTCGTCTTGTATCAATTCGGTGACTGTTTCTTGGTTCATAATCAAATTGACCAACGAAATAAATTGCAAATCCACCAAACGTTTCGCAATTTGGTAGGACAGCCAGTTGGCACGATAACACACCACTTGCGGCACGTCTAAAAGAGCCGTTTCGAGGGTAGCAGTACCAGAGGTGACAAGAGCGGCTTCGGCAAGATGCAAAACTTCATAGGTGCGGTTATAGACAATTTGGACGTTTGGGTTGTGCGGTGGAAGGTATTGGTAGTACAAATCGGCGGGCAACTGCTCGGTGGCTGCCACCACAAAACAGTATTGAGGAAATGCACGCACCACTGACAACATAATGGGCAGTTGGGTGATGATTTCTTGGCGGCGACTGCCCGGCAACAATGCTATCAAAGGGCGGTCGGCGGGCAAGCCTAATTGGTGAGGTGTAATGGTGCGAAGTTGGTTTTGTTTTTGTGCCACAGAATCCAACAAAGGATGCCCAACGTAGGTCACTTGTTCCATGCCTTGTTCGGCTAAAAAGGCTTTCTCGAAAGGCAAAATAACCAGCAAATGGTCTATGACGCGCCGCATTTGGGTAATGCGCGAGCGGTGCCATGCCCACACTTGGGGTGAAATGTAGTAGATAACGCGGTAGCCCTGTTGGTGCGCAAATTCGGCAATACGCAAGTTAAAACCGGGATAATCTACCAAAATTAGGGCATCGGGCTGAAAACTTTGCAGGTCTTGTTGGCAAAACTTCAAATTTTTCCAAATCGTGCGGATATTGAGCGCTACTTCCACAAAGCCCATAAATGCCAAATCGCGATAGTGTTTGACCACTTCAGCACCGGCGGCGCTCATCAAATCACCACCCCACGCGCGAATGCTACAGTCGGGGTCAATTTGTCTCAATTCGCGCACCACATTAGAGGCGTGCAGGTCGCCAGAGGCTTCGCCCGCAATGATATAGTATTTCATATTGTTTTGTGCAAATTTATGCCTCATCTTGTTGTGCCAAAAACTGTTCTAATGCTTGTAGGCATATTTTTTCTTGTTGCTTTGTCCAACTTTGGGGCAGAAACGTGCAAATGCCTGCTTGTAATAGGACATAAAAATGGCGCGCTGCTGTTGCAATAATTAGGGCGTGGTCAAATGCCATGTCGGGCAGTGTATCGAGCGAATACCATGCCAAGGTTCGGGCATCGGAGGCAGGTTGCGGCTGCTGTTCGCCAAAGGGCAAGATGGTTTGGTAGACTACGGTGACTGTCCAGCCGCGTGGGTCGCGGTGGGGCGTGCCAAAACTTTGCAACTGTACTAAGCGCAAATCTGTTAGCTGTGTTTCTTCTGCCAACTCGCGCGCAGCAGCAATAGGCAAATCTTCGTTGGCATCGACAAAGCCACCCGGCAGCGCGCAACAACCTGCAAAAGGGTCGTGCGCCCGCTCGATAAGCAAAAGAGATAAACTTGAGGCAGATTCGTCTACCTGCCACACTACCACGTCGGCAGTAAAAGCAGGGCGGGGATATTCGTATTGATACATCACAATAGTATTTTAGCCACAAAGGTACGGTAATCTTGGCAAATGTATACGCAAAATCGATTTTACCGCAACAACATTGGGATATGTGGAATATCGTCTTCCAAATACGCCTCTCCTATTACCTCAAATCCAAACGACTCGTAGAAGGTTTGCAGATAGGCTTGAGCGCCAATTTTTATGCCGATATTCGGGTATGTTTTCTGGCAAAAAACAATGGAATGTTGCATAATTTGTCTACCCCAGCCTAAACGCCGCGCTGCCACATCAGTCACTACACGCCCAATAGAGGCATAGTGCGGATAAACTACATCGGGCGGTAACACGCGTGTATATGCCCACAAATCGCCCGATTCATGGTAGCCCGACAAGTGCCAAGAAAAACAATCAAAACCATCGGCATCGAGATATGGACAGTTTTGTTCCACAACAAAAACCTTCTGCCGCAACTGCATAATATTGTATAATTGTTGTGCCGAAAGTTCGTTAAAAGCGTGTATACTAAAGTTCATGGTCGTCATAATGAGCAAAGGTAAGCCCAAAAAATGAAATAACAATAAAAAAAGCAAAAAAAGTATACCTAAAGCAACCAAATCTCCCTATCTTTGCGTCAATACACTACTAAATACCACAAAACCTATGTCCAATATGTTCCGATTCCTTTTAGGTCGTATATTGACTATTCATGCTGTAGTAACTCTATTGGCATTTTTAATAGTCAAAATAGGCGTGATAACCACCTCTCATTCCACCGCAATAACAAGCCATAAGTCGGCTGTTGTTGCCACAACACGTCTTACTTCTGAAGCCAAGCCGCAAGAGGCTAAATCTGCCACCGTCTTGCCTGCCCGCATAGCCGCGCAAACCAGCGTCATGAATGCCATTGCCAATTGGTCGCTTTTGTTTGGCGAACAACCCGCACAAGTGCCTAATGACTCTCCTACTGCTAAGGTGCATTGAGGGGCATTTAGAATACACTACTACCAATAAGATAAGGTTGATGAAGAATGCCAAAAACTGTAGCACAAAATTGTTGCATCAATCATTGACCCGCTCTACACCCTATTATTTTCTCTTTTTCTTATTAAAAAAATAGTATAACAACCGTCAGATGACTCGACAACTAACCGAATACGAAATAGCTCGCCGAGCCAAACTCGAACAATTACAAGCCATGGGCATTGACCCATATCCCGCTGCCCATTTTCCTGTTACTCACCACGCCCAAGACATCAAAAACAACTTTGATGATAGCCAAATCGAAACCTACAAAAGCCAAACCGTTGCCGTTGCGGGGCGAATCATGATGGTGCGCGACATGGGTAAAGCCGCTTTTGCCGAATTGCAAGACTCGTCAGGACGCATACAACTCTATGTACAGCGTGACGAAATATGCTCGCCCGATGACACAGAAAAAGAACATTACAAAACATTTTTCAAAAAACTGTTGGACTTGGGCGATTTTGTTGGTGCAACAGGTTATTTGTTCAAAACCAAAACGGGTGAGGTTTCTATCCACGTCAAAACTATTCAATTGTTGAGCAAAGCCTTGCGTCCGTTGCCTATTGTCAAAATCGATGCAGAAGGCAAAAAACATGATGAATTTCTCGACCCCGAATTGCGCTACCGTCAACGTTATGTTGACTTAATTGTGAACGATTTTGTAAAGCCAATTTTCCTTGTCCGTAGCCGTTTCATCAACCGTCTGCGCCACTATTTTGACCAAAAAGGTTGGTTAGAAGTCGAAACGCCTACTTTGCAAATTGTGCATGGCGGCGCGGCGGCGCGCCCTTTCAAAACGCATCACAACACCTTAGACACCCCGCTGTTTTTGCGCATTGCCAACGAACTTTACCTCAAACGCCTCATTGTTGGTGGTTTTGATGGAGTGTATGAAATTGGCAAAATGTTTCGCAACGAAGGCATGGACAGAACCCACAATCCCGAATTTACTGCCCTCGAACTGTATGTGGCATACAAGGATTATTTTTGGATGATGAACATGACCGAAGATTTGTTGCGAACGGTGGTGCAAGAAGTGTGCGGTACTACACAAATACAGGTAGGCGACCACATCATCGACTTTGGCGCAACTTACCAACGCCTTAGTATGTACGAAGCCATCCATAAATATTCGGGCATTGACATCTCTCAAATGGACGAGGCACAACTGCGCGAAGTTTGCAAAAAACTGCACATAGAAATCGATAATACGATGGGACGTGGCAAATTGATAGACGAGCTTTTTGGGGCAACAGCCGAAAAACACCTTATTCAACCCACTTTCATTACTGACTATCCCGCCGAAATGTCACCTTTAACCAAAAAACACCGCAGCCAAGCGGGTTTGGTGGAGCGTTTTGAGTTGTTTATCAATGGCAAAGAGGTGGCAAATGCTTACTCCGAACTCAACGACCCAATAGACCAGCTCCAACGCTTTGAGGAGCAATTGTTGTTGGCACAACGCGGCGACGAAGAAGCAATGGCTTTGGACGAAGATTTTTTGCGTGCATTAGAATATGGTATGCCCCCCACATCGGGTATAGGGTTTGGTATCGACCGCTTGGTGATGCTCCTGACCAACCAGCAGTCTATCCAAGAAGTGTTGTTTTTTCCACAAATGAAACCCGAAAATTTTGAATAGTTTTTAGCAAACAGTAACAAAGTTGCCAAATTTTGCTCCATTATTGATATATCCCAACATAAAAAAAGCGGTCTCTCAAGATAAGAGAGACCGCCTTTTTTTGTATTAATGAGACATTATTATCGCATCATTTCGTCAAACACAATACTGACATAGTATTGTGCGCCGATGTTAGATGCTCCAAACGCTTGTTTATAGGTTTGGTTAAAGATGTTGGCACCACCCACTTTTATCATGCTGCGCAACTTGGGCAAGCGATAGGATATTTGTGCATCGGTGACGTTGTAGGATTCGATGGGACCATTGCCAAAGCTGGCTTCCCAGAAGTAGTCGTCCAACCAACGGAAGTTAACTTGAAAACCCAAGTTTTTCACCACTTCGCGATTGCCAATACCTACATTAATGCGGTGTTTGGGTGTATTGAAATTGGTGACCAAGTCGGGATTAGCGTCTTTGTCGTAGGACAAATCGGTATAGGTGTAATTGGTCTCTAAACGGTATCCTTTGGGTAGGGCATAGCTCAAATTAATACCACCTCCAAAAGAGCTTACCGTGCCTGTGGCGTTAGTATACAACTGGAACGGACGGGTTCTGCCAGCGTTATAGGCTTCTACGGCGCTCATTTCTCCCACCGTGCCGGTCAATGGTGTGATGACGATGGTGGAGGCTTGGAAGTCGTTGTAGAGGCTGTAATAAGCATTAAGGTCTATCAGTAGTTTGTTGTTTAACAAAGTTTTATAGCCAATTTCGGACGAACGGATGCGCTCGGGTTTGATGTATTCGACATTCGCTTTCTGGAGCAAACTAGCGTTGGCGGCTTCGGCTTCGGGACGTGTGGCACCGGTGGCTATCATATATTGTTCTACAGTAGCGGCATAAACACCTGTCGAATAGGCTGTATAAGAATTGTTATAGATGTTGTTGCCTGTGACAGTGGCGGTGGCGGCTTGTCCGTCTAAGAAATAAGGGATATTGATGCTAAACTCGTCGATGTTTTGCTCCGTACCACCTACCAACGTAATAGGTCCTAAATCGAGACCGATGAATTGCGATTGGGTGTCGGGATTGCGGAAACCTGTTTGGAACGAAGCACGGATATTGTGCTGTCTGTTTTCGCCGAGGGTCAATACAGCAGACAAGCGCGGTGTTACGTTGCCTTTGAAGTTTTGGTTTTTGTCGTATCGAACCGAAGCTGTCAATTTTAGGTGTTCTTTCAATAGTTTTTTAGAGGCTTGGATAAATCCACCGTATTCGTTAATGGCAATAGGTGCGTCGGCATCGGTGAAGATAGTGCCTTGTGAATTGAGGTTATACTGTCTCCAGTTGGCACCCACCAACAATTCTACAACATCGAAATGTTTGTTAAAATTGTAGTTACCTTCGACGTGTCGCAAGTTGGTTTTGTCAATAAACTTAGCGCCTGTAGCCAAATCAGCAATGGCAACGATGGAGTCGCGCACCTGCTCAAACTCTTCGGTACCGGGCAGGATTCTTCCTTCGTCGGCTGCGGCACGACCAGCGGCGTGTGCTTCTTCGGCTGTTGCGCCAAACAATTTGGCAGGAAGGTATGCTCCAACATAATCGCCGAACCAATCTGCGTCGCTTTTCCATGCGCGGTTGATGTTCCATGCTGCAAAACGCATATCATAAGAGTCGCCGGCGTTTTCGAGGGTTGTGTAAGCACGTAGGAAGAAGTTGTCCGATTTCAGTTCTATTTTATGTTGTTGTAGGGTGAGGTTTTTCAATGAATAGCGGTTAGCTCCTTGATAGATGCTATTGCCGTAACCTATGCGATAGTTATACAACAATTCTAAACGGTCGTTGAGGCGGTAGTGTGCGCCAATATCTCCGCGATAGCTGCGTGCCAAATAGTCGGTATCCGTGATGTCTGCTTCTTTGTAGCCTGTGCGTGCCACACGAATAGAGCCTTGTGTGCCGGGGGGCAAGCCCAAAGTTTTGTCGATGTTGATGGTTGTCACCACTTCGTCGCCGTAGATATTGACACCGTTGTAGGAAGGGCTATTGATACCGCGCACATTGGCATTGAGGGCATCGGTTGCCATGTCGCTATAATCGGAGGCGTACCAGTCGCGTCCTTGCAAGGCTGCTAAGTTGATTTTAAATGCAAATTTGTTGTTGAAGGCTTTGGCATAGCGCAAGGCATAGTCGCCAAACCAGTTGGTGCCGGGCAAACCCGTTAGGCTATCTTGCACCGTGACACCGTTGCGAACCATGACGCTCAAGCCTTGTGCATCGAAGGGGCTTTTGCTGTTGATGAACATAATGCCGTTGAAGGCATTGGGACCATACAAAGCTGATGCAGCACCGGGAATTAGTTCCATGTTTTGAACATCTAACTCGGAGATGCCGACCAAGTTACCTGTGGGGAAGTTGAGTCCTGGGGCGGCGTTGTCCATGCCATCGATGACCTGTACAAAGCGTGTGTTGGCAAAGGTGGCGAAGCCGCGCGTGTTAACGGATTTGAAGGTGAGGCTGTTGGTATTGAGTTGCACCCCTTTGAGGTTTTCGACGGCATCGTAGAAATTGGCGGCGGCGGTGGTGCGGAGCGCAACGGCATCTAATTTTTCGATAGACACCGGAGACTCTAATACCCGCTCCTCGACGCGTGAGGCTGATACAACAATATCGGTCAATACTACGCCTGCTTCTTTGAGGCTAATGTTTAGGACTTGGTTGTTCTGTGTGACACTGACTTCCTGCGTCGCAAAACCTACAGACGAAATGACCAAAGTGAAAGGTGGGTTAGCATTGGTGGTTAGCTTAAAGTTGCCATCATAGTCGGTTACGGTGGCTGTTACTAAGCCTTTGATGGCTACTTTGGCACTAACGATTGGCTCGTTGTCGGTGGCACTTGTGATGGCACCACTAAGGCTGGTTTGTGCTATGGCATACTGACCAAAAGCGATGAGACACAAACCGCAAATCCATGCGTAAAGTTGCTGCATATACTTTGTTTTTATAGCGTGGAAAAAAGACTAATCAATATTGAGGCTATAAAGGTACGAATTATTTCGAAATAAGTTAACTCGAAGGCTTTTTTTTTCATTTTTTTTCTATTTTGGAATAATTTATCGGTTTTTTGTGCCATTTTTGCAACCTTTTGTGGCAATATTGTATCTTATTAGTACTGTTTAGGGCTGGCGTTAGCCGCCGCCATATAATAGCAAATAGGGGTTGTTGTTCGAATGGCGAAGCGCGTTAGGGATTGTAAGGGCTGCCGTTAGGCTGGTGCTTGCACCGTAGCGGTAGCGAAGCCCTGTAAAGCCCGACCCGCCAGGGGAACGCCCAAATAAATTACTTTTCACTTATTTCCGAGTTATTTAAAAAGGTGCTTGAAAACGACGAAAGGCACTAATTTTTGGGGTGATGGGGACTGTGTTGGGCGTTTTTGGGGGTTATTATTGGGTGGAGGCTGCCATGAACAGGGGCTATAGTATTTGTAATTTTTTTTGTAAACCTTATACTAAAATATACCTAATCCTATGAAATGGACATTGTTGTGTTGTGCGCTTTTGTGCAGTACGCTGCTATTGGCACAACAAAAATTCACGATTAGCGGCTATGTGGAAGATGCCGAAACGGGCGAGAAATTGATTGGAGCCAATGTGGTCGACGTGCGGCTTAAGAAAGGCACAACAGCCAATGAATATGGTTTTTTCTCGCTTACGTTGCCCGCCGACTCGGTGCAGTTGGCAGTTTCTTTTGTGGGTTATGATACCTATCGGACGGCTTTGTTGTTGAACAAAGATATGCAACTGAACGTTTCGCTAAGGGAGGGAAATGTGCTGAAGGAGGTGGAAGTGAAAGCCACGCAAGCGGGCGAAGCCATTCAGGAACGCACACAGATGAGTAGCGTTTCGATTCCTATCAAACAAATCCAATCGCTGCCTGCGTTTATGGGCGAAGTTGATGTGATAAAGGTGTTGCAACTGATGCCCGGTGTGCAGTCTGGCACGGAGGGCAGTAGTGGTTTGTTTGTGCGCGGCGGAAGTCCCGACCAAAACCTAATTTTGCTCGATGGGGTGCCGGTGTATAACGTATCGCATTTGTTCGGGTTTTTCTCGGTTTTTGATGCCAATGCTATCAATAGTGTGGAGTTGATTAAGGGGGGCTATCCTGCTCGATACGGCGGCAGGTTGTCGTCGGTGTTGGATATAAGATTAAAAGAGGGCAATATGAAACAATTTAGCGGCAATGCGTCTATCGGGCTTATTTCGAGCAAATTATCGCTCGAAGCGCCTATTGTCAAAGACAAATGTTCGTTTATTGTGAGCGGTCGTCGAACCTACATTGACCTTTTGGCACGTCCTTTGATTATGGCGGAAACAAATGGAGATAGTTATGGTGGTTATTATTTCCATGACTTTAGTGCCAAATTGAACTATAAATTTAGTGACAAAGACCGTTTATATGTCAGCGGTTATACGGGCGACGATAACTTCTATTTTCGCGATAAAACAGACGGCGATTTGGTGAAAGGCAACATCGGTTGGGGTAACATGACCGCTGTTACGCGTTGGAATCACGTGTTTAATCCCAAACTGTTTAGCAACACCACCATTACCTATACCCGTTATAAATTGCGCAACGAGTTTTCGTTTGACGAAAAAGAAAACAACGAAAGCGATATAGGTAGTTTTTATTCGTCGAGTATCAACGATTTTGCGGCGAAGATAGATTTGGATTATGTGCCGTCGCCCAATCACTACATCAAATCGGGTGTGGCTGCCACACACCACTACTTTAGACCCGCCGTGCAGCAGTTTAAGGCTGGAGGAGGTGCGATAGATACCACATTATCAGGTGGCAATACGCGCGCCATCGAGTTAGATGCCTACGTGGAGGACGACTACAAAATTAGCAACCGCCTAAAAGCCAATATCGGTTTGCATTGGTCGGGATTTGCAGTGGACAAAGCGTTCTATAACAGCCTACAACCGCGCCTTGCCACGCGCTTTTTGCTGAATGACAAAATCTCGCTCAAAGCCTCTTATGCCTATATGATGCAATACCTGCACCTTTTGACAACAAGTAGTGCCTTGAGCCTGCCCACCGACATTTGGGTGCCAGTGACGGCAAAAGTTGACCCGCAAATCTCGCACCAAGTAGCCCTTGGACTTGCCTATAACTTAGCCAAACAATATGAGGTGAGCATTGAGGGGTATTATAAAGATATGCGCAATTTGCTGGAATATAAAGAAGGAGCCAGTTACTTTAGCAATTCGGGCGGTACATGGGAGGATTTGATTGAGGTGGGCAAGGGCAATGCCTACGGAGCGGAGTTTTTGATACAACGCAAAGAGGGCAAACTAACCGGCTGGGTAGGTTATACTTTGGCATGGTCTAATCGGCAGTTCGAAAACCTTAACTTCGGGAAAACTTATCCCTATAAATTTGATGCACGCCACGATTTTGTAGTTGCCGCTGTCTATCGCCCCAAACCGCGCATAGAGTTGGCGGCTACCTGGATATACCGCACAGGTAACGCATTATCTATGCCGCTTAACTTATACTCTGCCGATGTAGCTCCTAACCCTTATGGAGGTTTTTATAACAACGAAATACAGTACTATGATGGTCGCAATGGTTTCCGAATGAACCCCTACCATCGTTTAGATATTGGTATTAGTTTCATTAAGCCCAAGAAAAAAGGGGAAAGCCGCTGGAATATCGACATATATAACGCGTATAACCGCAAAAACCCTTTCTTTATGTATCGCGGCGAGGCAGAAATCAATGGCACGTTCCAGCCCGCTATCAAACAGGTGAGTCTGTTCCCTATTCTGCCTTCTATTTCTTACAATCGCAGTTGGTAGGGGATATTGTGCTGTTGGTGAAATCACAAAAACGGCTTTTTAATTGTTAATTGTTAATGGTTAATTGTTAATGGGCGTTACGCCGGTGGCTTGTTGTGTTGGTGAAATCACAAAAACGGCTTTTTAATTGTTAATTATTAATGGTTAATTGTTAATGAGGTTTGGGTGAATGGGCTGTTGCGTTCGTGAAATCACAAAAACGGCTTTTTAATTGTTAATTATTAATGGTTAATTGTTAATGAGGTTTGGGTGCTTGGGTTGTTGTATCCGTAAAATTACGAATACCCATCTCCTGAAACTGCTATTTGCCAAAAATTTTACGGATAGGGTTAAACAAAGATTTAACCCTATCCGTAATTTTTTGAACCCGATAAAAACCTTTTAGACCCCTATCTGTAAAATTACAAAGGCGGGGTTTTAATTGTTAATTATCAATGGTTAATTGTTAATGAGGTTTGGGTGCTTGGGTTGTTGTATCCACAAAATTACAAAAACACATCTCCCAAAAGCGCTATTTGCCAAAAATTTTACGGATAGGGTTACACAAAGATTTTCCCCTATTTGTAAAACCCCAAATACAGCAAAAAGCGTTTAGAACCCTATTTGTAAA
>JAEUUX010000026.1 GCA_016787295.1 Chitinophagales bacterium | reverse complement strand
GTCATGGGGTTTTTGATAGGTCAGTTGGACATCGAACATAGCCGCTTTGGTGCCGTCGTATGTGGATTGTGCTGTGGTGTCGGATAGTATTTTGCTGCTTGAAATAGGCATTTGCACAGTGTCGCGTATGATTTCGTATAGGGCTGTTACGGTATGATTAGCGCCAATGGCTTCGCTGTCACGTACATCATTAATAGCATTTTCGTTTCGGTATTGTCTGTTTTCATAACCTATTAGTCTGTAACCCTTAATGTAGTGTTTATTGAATGCTATATTAAGGGTATGATTTTGGGCGATGATATAAGATTCTCCCCAAAGTTTTTGCAGTACATGGCGCCGTGCCGCAGATTTTGTGTTGAGATGATGATAATCACTTTGTGCGGCGGCTGCCCATTTATGCAATATAGTATCATCAAAATTGTTGTACCCTACACTAAAAACGTCAAACGATATACCACTTTGTTGCTGCTGTTGTATCAACAAAAAAGAAGAGTCATTATCACCTATTCCAATATCTGTACTACCTGCGGTGAGGAGTATTACCCGATTGTTGCCACCTGTTATAAAATGTTGACGGGCTATTTGATAGGCTGCGGAAATGGTATTAGCAGCAGAAATATAGGTATTAGCATCGTGGTCGTATATAGCTTGGGATATAGAATCCCTTCTTCTAACTGTTATATGCTCCACTAATACTTCCTTTTTTGGGGAATGATTAATGACAAATAGTTTATCTTGTGGGCGCAAAGCCTCTTTCATTTGTGTGAGGACTGTTTGCAAGATATTGTGTTTATCAAAATTATTAATGCCTGGGTCTAAAACAAGTACAATATTAGTAGGTGGCGCATTGGAAAAGTCTATTTTTTTGCTCCGTATACCCACTAACAACAAGTCATGGCGCGAGTTCCAAGGGCAAGATTGCAGTTCGGTTGTAATGCTAAAGTCTGCTGTATCGGCGGGAATAGGGTAGTCATATTGAAAATGGTTTATTATTTCTTCCGTGCGAAAGTGTGCAACATTTGGCAGGGTTTTGATGTGCTTATAATTAAGTAATTTTTCATAATCGCTGTCATCTGTTTGGAGCGGGAAAGTGGTGTTTGACAAATGTTGGGTGCTTATAAATTCGTTTTCACCATATCTTTCTTCATTGTTGGCAGGTATCATTTTGACAATAGATTGCTGTTTGTCATTGTCCCAACTATAGTGCAGGGACAAATGAATGGTGCTAGCAATAGCTTTGCCATTATTTGTGGCGGGTGTCCATGGGGGTAGCGCATAGCACCACTGCAAAACGGCTTCGTCAATATCCGATGCCATACCTTGAATGATGTGCGGGCGTATCAAATAACCATTTTTGTCGATAGTACAGGATAGGTTCATCTTGCCCGAAAGGGTTTTATCCATAAGTTGATGGAATGTTGGGGGATTTTGGGATAGGTATTGCGCTAAGTCAGTGGTGGTCTTGCCAAATTGGGCAGTAGTTGGTTTTTTAACAACCTTATGATATGGAGATGTAAGAGATCTTGAAGAATAGTCGAGCTGCTTTGACTGGAAATAATGATAAGTATCGGCAGTAGTTAGTAGGCTTTTAATGTCTACCACATTGCAATAATGCTTCATTTTGGGAATAGAGACAGGATAAGCTAATTGGGCTTGATGAATTGTTGGGAATACTCCCAGCAACTGAAGTGTATATAGGCTAATGTAATTATGCTCTTTGTCGTGTTTTCTATGAAACCTATACAAAGCGTTTTTGGTGCTATCGGTCAGTAAATTATTAATGGTATCATGGTAATAGCCTTTCTTTTTCAAATCTTGTTGTATTTGCGCAATAGTATTTGTCCCTTCTTGGTTCAGCAGCAAAGTAGATTGCGGAAAGTGTGCTGCCTTGAACGGTGGCAAAGGTGCTAATTTTCGTTGCGAACGCACTAATTGTTCTTTTTGTAAAAGGGTTTTTAACTCTTGTTCATAGCGTTTTTCGCGCCGCATCTGGCTGCGCGGCAAAGTGTTCGGAATGCTTGCTACTTGTTGAGGATGGGTATACAAATGTGCATTGGGGTACATAAAAGGATAGATGGGCAAGTAATGTATAGTCTCGCATGGTACATTGTATTCTGAAAAGCAGCCTACAGGAGCATTAGCATACGACATTACTATTTCATATTTAGCTGGTTTTTCGACATTGAGCCATGTAGCGGGCTGTTTAACGGTCATTTGCCTGTAGGTCTTATATTGTGGCTTTATTGTAAACAACTTTTTCTTTGTGCGCTGTTGTGCTGTTGCTACCGAATCTATGCGCCAAACTGTTGCATAATGGTATATAGCGGGATATTTTTTAGCTACATACAATGAGTCATCTTGTATTTGGGTATGTTGACGTGTAGATGGAAAATGTAAGGTTTGGCTATAAGTTTTCCAAAAGCAGGTGTCTATCTTTAGATGAGGCACATAACAAGTTCCTTTTATGGTATCAGCAATGTGTTTGTTCTTAATCCAGTATGCTTTGTCGATAGAGAAAACTTTGGAATCTGTCTGTAATTGTAGCGGATATTGTTTGGTTTGTAGTTCATCGTAGGCTTCTGCTATCAACAAAGTATCCACCACAACACGATAAATAGGCTTTTTATAACCCACATACCCTTCTTTATAAAGGTATTGGCGAATTGCGGTTTCTCTAACAGCAGGAAAAATCTGTGTTTCGCGTGTATTTAGGACAGTGGGTATTAGTTCTCCAACTATTTGATATTGGGTGTAGGGGTCATACAAGGTATCGTTCCAAGTATTGTACTGTTGTAAGTATTCCAATAAATCTGTATCGCTTAGTTTTTGGTTAACTTTCGGCAAATACTTTTGCTGTGCCGACAATGTAGTAGCCGCCCCACAGCATACAATAATAATACAGAACAATAGTCGTGTCATAATATTGGGTTTTGGGTGATAGGTATGGCGATGAGCGAAGCAAGAAAAGGGGTTTTTAATTGTTAATTGTTAATGGTTAATTGTTAATTATTTTTTTTGGGGGATATGGGGTTTGTGTTATGTGGAATGTTATTTGGGTGAATGAAAGGTATCCCGCACATTATGTGGAATGTTGTTTTTGTTGGCAGACAGTATTATTATCGCATTGCTAACCCCAACGGGGTGACAAGTTTATAGCCATCAGCCATTGTCCCATCATTTTATAAAACCCTGAAAGGGTGACATTAACATTGTTGTGTGATGAAAAGGGGTTTTTAATTGTTAATGGTTAATGGTTAATTGTTAATTGTTTTTTTTGGGGGTGTGGGGTTTGCGTTGTGTGGAATGTTATTTGGGTAAATGAAAGGTATATAAAGCATTTTGTTGGATATTATTTGGGCAAACAAAAGGTTTTTCATGCCATTGAAAAGAGCTACATTATACCAACAGCATGAAAAGTACACTTTTTGATTAAGCCCTACCTCACCAATGTTTGGGTCTATTCTTCCATCGTTCCATCAATGTTATACACTCCTGACGCTCTCCTGTCGGATCGAGACCTTTGGCTTCGGTAGCACGTTTGATTAGTCCCACATAGTTGGCAGTACCTTTGAAGGACGAATCACGTACCAATAACATGAACTCCGCAACGCTGCTTGCCCACGCAAAATTGTTGGACAATGGCGGATAATGCACAACGGGAGGCACAGATAGGTGTTGCTTTATGGTGGTAGTGTCATGGGGTTTTTGATAGGTCAGTTGGACATCGAACATAGCCGCTTTGGTGCCGTCGTATGTGGATTGTGCTGTGGTGTCGGATAGTATTTTGCTGCTTGAAATAGGCATTTGCACAGTGTCGCGTATGATTTCGTAT
>JAEUUX010000025.1 GCA_016787295.1 Chitinophagales bacterium | reverse complement strand
GTCATGGGGTTTTTGATAGGTCAGTTGGACATCGAACATAGCCGCTTTGGTGCCGTCGTATGTGGATTGTGCTGTGGTGTCGGATAGTATTTTGCTGCTTGAAATAGGCATTTGCACAGTGTCGCGTATGATTTCGTATAGTACAGTAATGGTATGATTGGCGGGAATTTCGCCTTCGCCTTGCACATCATTAGTAGATTCATCATGCGCATCTTGGCGATTTTCATAGCCAATAGGTCTATACGCTTTGATATATTGGGGATTGAAAGTAATATTCATACTGGCATTTTGTGCAACAATATAGTTTTCGTTCCACCATTTCCTTAATAACTGTTTATTAGCATCTGCTTGGTTGTTGGTATGATGAAACACACCTTTGCCCATAGCCGCGCATTTTTGCAACATAGCCTCATCAAGTTGGTAGTAGTCCATAGTATACACGTAAAAAGCAATACCATCTTGCGCTTGAGCTGCTATGTATGACCAAGATGTGTCATTATCACCTATTCCAAGCTCATAGCGACAACCCGTAAACAGTATTATCCTATTGTTACCTCCTTTCACAAAATGTTTTTGGGCAAGTTGATAAGCTGTGTATAGCGTTGGCGCAGAAAAATTAATGTCTTGGTACATAGAATCGGTATAGGTATTGCATTCTTGCCTTTTGTTATACTCATCGAAAGCATAGTATTTTTGTTCTTTTTTCCAAAAGTTGCGAACAATATGCAGCCTATCTTGTGGGCGCATATTATCTTTTAACAAGTTGAGCGCCGATTCTTTTAATGAATATCTTCCTTTCCATGAATGGCTATCCCCTTCAATGAATACCCAATTATGGGGCGGAACATTCGAAAAATCTATTTTTTTGCTCTGTATACCTACCAATAACAAGTCATGGCGCGAGTTCCAAGGGCAAGATTGCAGTTCAGTTGTAATGCTAAAGTCGGCTGTATCAGCGGGAATAGGGTAGTCATAGTTGTGGTAGTTGATTAATTCTTCCGTAAGTTTGTCAGTCACATAAGACTCTTGTATACGATTGGAATGTTGTTCAGCAGACTGCATATATTTAGGGCTTTTCTGTAGATGTATAGGATTAGTTGGAAAATGCGCGCTGCTCATAAATTCGTTCTCAACTAAGAATTGATACCTTTGTGTCCTATCAAAACTGAAACTTGGCTCTTGCCTTTCAGAGTTCCAAGTATAGTATACATCAAAATTTACCCTTTTGATCACTTTGCGACCTGCTTGTTTGGCAGGCTGCCAGCGGGGCATTCGATAGCACCATTCCAATACTGCTTCGTTCATATCAGACGACACACCTGTTATAATACGTGGCGCAATAAAATAACCTTGTTTGTTCACAACGCCAGACACACTTATTCTACCCGAAATGGTCTTGTCCGCTACATGACTAAAATCTGGTGGATACTGTTGTAGGTATTCTCTCCATGCACTTACTCCTCCTTTGAAAGTAGCATCGGTATACGCTTTTTGTATTTGAAGTGTTTTGTTGTCTAATGCCTTCTTATACATTTTGATGGTATCGTCTCCACATAAATGTTCTTTAACAATTTGGTTGTATGCCTCCGTAATCCGCTTCAAATCAGTGGGGTTAGCAACTTGTTTGATAGCAAATACGGGTTCTTTAGGTGGTTTATAATCATACGGGTTAATCTCCAATGCTTGTAATGTTTGTTTTGATACATAGTCGCTTTGTGTATCGTGCTGCTCTTGGTATTTCCGCAAAGCTGTTTGGGTATTGGTATCCAATACATTATTGATAGGTCCCACATAGTAATACTTCTTTTGCAATGCCTCTTGTAGTAGCGCAATAGGTTGAGGGTGCTTATAAAAGTACGGTGGTGGAGGTAGCCTCTTTTTACTATTATAGTAATTAGAAAAATTCCACGATAAGTTCGAAGGTATTTTATAGTCTGCCAGCGTCTCATATTTGGGTTTCCAATGGGTTAACCTTTGTTCTTTTTTGCCGTAATGATGCGGTACAGATTGTGGATAGCGTGTACAGAAATTAAAATTACTGTAACGAGATGCGTTGGCATATAACCAAGGATAAATGGGAATACAATTTTCTATTCCACTATTTACATTGTAGTAAGTATAGTAGTTATGCCATCTCTGTCTATATACAATTGAATACCGATAATTATCCTCTGGCACTATGTGTAGGTAGGTAGCAGGATTTGTAACAATAGTTTGACTATAATTTTTATATTGAGCAGCTATTTTAAATAGTTTCTTGCGCAGAGGTTGATTAGCTGTTTTCGCAGAATCTATGCGCCAAACAGTTTGTGTGGTATATATATCGGGATATTTTTTGGTGACATACACAGAGTCATTCCTATTTTGTGTATACCTTATACCACCTCCGTAGTCTTTTACTAACTGTTTTTGCCAAAAACAAGTGTCTATTTCCAATTGATAGTCATAGCAATTACCTGTAATATTGCTTGTTGGCACTTTTCTTTTTATCCAATGTACTTTCTCAATTGGGTGTGGATTAAGTGGCTGCTTTATACCATCTAATGGAGCTTTAATAGCACCCAATTCTTCATAGCCTTCTTGCGCTAAAATTTGTATTGCCATTTTTTTGTAAACAGGTTTTCGATAACCCGTATAGGCTTCTTTCCAAAGGTAGGAGGCGCTTTTTTTTGCCCTAATAGCAGGGAATATAACTGCGCTGCGAGCATTGATAATTTTTTCATAGTCATCTGTTATTATTTCATACCAATAAACAGGATCCTTAATAGTGTCTTCCAAAAGATTGTATGTTTCCCAAAAATGCTGCATAGCATCTTCGCTTGGTGCTTGGTTAACTTTCGGCAAATACTTTTGCTGCGCCGACAATGTAGTAGCTGCTCCACAGCATACAATAATAATACAGAACAATAGTCGTGTCATAATATTGGGTTTTGGGTGATAGATGTGGCGATGAGTGAAGCAAGAAGAGGGGTTTTTAATTGTTAATTGTTAATGGTTAATTGTTAATTGTTTTTTTGGGGGGTGTGGGGTTTGCGTTGTGTGGAATGTTGTTTGGGTGAATGAAAGGTATGTTGGGCATTATGTGGAATGTTATTTTTGCTCCAAAAATAATGATCAATATTTTGTTGTGGTGGGTTGGTGGGTGGTGGATTGGTGTCACCCTTTCAGGGTTTGGGCGATTTTTCTTTATATACCTTTTCTATAAACTTGTCACCCTTTCAGGGTTGGGTTTAATTGTTAATGGTTAATGGTTAATGGTTAATGCTTTTTTTATTTTGGGTGTGGGGTTTGTGTTGTGTGGAATGTTATTTGGGTGAATGAAACATATCCCGCGCATTATGTGGAATATTGTTTTTGTTGGCAGACAATATTATTATCGTATTGCTAACCCCAACGGGGTGACAAGTTTATAGCCATCAGCCATTGTCCCATCATTTTATAAAACCCTGAAAGGGTGATATTAACATTGTTGTGTGATGAAGAGGGGTTTTTAATTGTTAATTGTTAATGGTTAATTGTTAATTATTTTTTTTGGGGGTGTGGGGTTTGCGTTGTGTGGAATATTATTTGGGTAAATGAAAAATAGCCCGCGCATTATGTGGAATGTTATTTGGGTGAATGAAAAATAGCCCGCGCATTATGCGGAATGTTGTTTTTGCCTCAAAAATAATGGTCAATATTTTGTTGTGGTGGGTTGGTGGGTGGTGGATTGGTGTCACCCTTTCAGGGTTTGGGCGATTTTTCTTTATATACCTTTTCTATAAACTTGTCACCCTTTCAGGGTTGGGTTTAATTGTTAATGGTTAATTGTTAATTGTTAATGGATTTTTTGTTGCGGGTGTATGTTTTACACTGTGCGAAACCCTATTATTGTTAACCAAATGGGGTATACACACTGTGTAAAACCCTATTATTGTTAACCAAATGGGGTATACACACTGTGCGAAACCCTATTATTGTTAACCAAATGGGGTATACACACTGTGTAAAACCTTATTATTGTTAACCAAATGGGGTATACACACTGTGTAAAACCTTATTATTGTTAACCAAATGCCAATTCATACGAGTGGTTACATTAATATGTTGTACTTTTGAGGCTCATATACCTTGTAAACATTCCTTTTTTACATAAAAATTACTTAAACTAAACATTGTTTCGTTATGAAAAAAAAATCCGTATTATTAAGCGTTCTTAGTGTGTTATTGTGTTCGTTAAACATTTTTTCACAAACCACTATTGTTGAGGAAACTGATTATATTGTGGCTACTGCATCAGGACACTTGCACAATAGTAGTCCACGAAACGACATTGCCTACCTTACCCGTGATGCTGTTGGTTATGGTGTATCTTTAAAGGTAGCTACATACAATGGTAACAATGCTTTTACTATAAACAATATTACAAGCATAAGTACGGATACAACTATTTTTGCAAATAGTAATGGTATGCCTTCTGTTGCAATGCAAGTTATAGACTATGATAGTAATGGCACAGAGGATCTACTATTAAATTTTAGAATGGTATCCGTTTTTGCAGGTAATATCACACTTGATAAGAGTCGTGTAATACTGTTGAGCAATGATGGCAATGCTAATTTTACAACTGTTTTTAACCATTTACTTCCTGATTGTATACAAGCTGTTATCAATGATGTTAATAATGACAATGTGCGCGACCTTGTTGTGGCAAAATATGTGGCTTATGGACAATTGCAGATAGGTTATTACTTGGGTACAAGTAATAGCACATTTTCGTCGGAGTTTGTTTTTTTGGCGGACGCAATAGATCCTTCATATCATATAACCTATTATGACACCCAATTACAAATCATCGACTATAATGCAGATGGCATTAATGATATTGTATACCAACAGTATCACAGTTATTATGGTATTGCTAACAATGGTGATGGCAGTTTCGACAATGCTGCATTCCTATTTGAAAATCCCGGTATGGTACGCTTCGGAGATATTGATGGTAACGGTAGTCCCGATATTGTAGCTTGGCGCTTTGTTAATTCTCCTTTGGGACGCATAGAATTATATCTCAACAATAATGGTACATTTAGTACAGTACCTACTTCTATGCTTAACAATACGGCTGCCTTTCCTATGGATATGTACGTTGTGGACTATGACATTGATGGAGATAATGATGTGTTGTATAGAACAGATATGCATGAAATGCGAATCTTATTAAGTCAAGAAGGAGATTTATCTTACACAAGTTTTATACAGTTATCCCTTAATACAACTTCACCATTGCTGACTGACTTAGAGAGTATTGGGACAAAGAATGGCATTATGAATATAGTTGGTTGGAAAAAATTGGTATGGTATGGGCAGTTGGGCAATGTGGAAGGGCACGTTTGGGAAGATAGTAATTATGATGGCAATATATCCGACACCGAATCGAGCATGGAAAACATTGAGGTATCACTATACAATGGTAATAATGATAGCCTGTTAGCTATGACCTCCACAGATACAGCAGGGTTTTATCGTTTTGAAAATGTACCTATAGGCTTGTATTATACCCATTTTGCTTTGCCCGAAGGCTATGTTTTTTCTGCTAATACCATAAATGGCATACCAACTAATAGTCTTATTAATGTTAGTACGGGCAATAGCCGAAATTTTCTTATAGCCCAAACAAATACGACAACTATCAATGCAGGTATGTATTTGTCTTCGAACGAAGTAGACATAGCCATCACCACCGCTGATTTTCCTGACACACTGTATACGCTGACCAGCACAGTTGGCAGTTGGGCGATGGGCAATGTGGGTGACATGGTAAATCCATCTTTTAGTTGTACTTTGTTAACAGCGCTCTATCCACTCAATGCTACTATAGCGTATGCGCCCGTTTTTCTTAGTACACCTGTAATAAATATTCCTTCTCTTGCACAAATGGATAGTATGCAATATGACAGCGATTTTTATCTATCCGATATTGTGTACCCTCCCACAAGCAGCGTTTCTCCCATACAAACAGGTGATTATCTATTATGTATGGAATGGTTTAGTAGCGATGTCACAGATACCAACCCTACTAATAACCGTATTTGTGAGCCTGTACACGTAGCGTATGGTGATACTTATGCTGTTAGTAATGCCACTGCAATGGTCAATAATACAAATTTTATAAGCTATCATGCTAATATCGCAATGACAACCCAACAGTATTATGTACCTTATTCGTTCCAACTTTCTGTAGATAATGTTCCATCGCCCGACGATATTGTATTGTCAATTGGAACGTATTACACTTATGATAATCCTTATGATGGTAACGTTGATGTTGGTATTGTTATTCCTTCCAATATAGCAGGCGGTAACTATTACTTGATTGCTCAATACGGTGCGATGGCGGTAGAAAACACCGGCACGGTTATAGAAAGCAATTATAGCAATAATATCAGCATTTCGCCTATCACTATTTCGTCTACTTTTGTAGCAGATGTGGCAATGCTAAACACTTATTTGCAGACAGATAATGAACAATTGATGGGCTGGTTTATTGTACAAAACAATACAAATACCATTAACAACATAGGTTTATACCTTTCTACTGACAATATTTTTAGTCCCGATGATGTAATATTGACCGACTATAGCAATGATTCCTTCTATTCACAACAAGTCTACTTTAATGCTATAGTACCCAATACTACACCTTCCGGAAATTATTACCTGATTATTATTGCCGATGATAATAATGTCATTACTGAAACTAATGAAGCCAACAATATAGCAACAATGCCTTTTTATTATGGTGGTGCCGTTTTGGGTATAGATGTGGCAATCATCGATGCGTCAACTACCAATCTTGTTCCTGCAAATGCAGATGTTCTGACTATCGATTATAGTTTGCAGAATGTGGGAATAGGTAGTTCTTATCTAAGTGCCTTGTATGTGTTTGTGTATGATGCCAATGACGAAGTGGTACTAACCCAAAGTAGCTCGTTACTTAGTACCAACATATCGCCAAACAGCATTCTTACTTATAGTTATGACCTTGTTGGCATTGATGCGCTGGCTGTTGGGAACTATACAGTAATGATAGTAGTAGACAACACAGGAGATACAAATCTGTCAAATAATACCAGCATATTGGAGTTTACAATAACTGATTTGACAACAGATCTTGTTCCTGAATTGTACTACCTTTCTAATTATGCGTCGGCGGGTTCAACACTAAACATACCCTATCGTATCAAAAATGCGTCGGGTACGGCAGTAGGTAGTAGCCAAGCGCGCATGTACATTTCTACGGATAATACTTTGTCGGCAGACGATTTGTTGGTGGCTGATATGACTATCAACAATTTGCAAGCCTATCAAACGTATGACAATACGCAAAGCATACAAATACCTACAGACTTTTCGGGTAGCCTATTGTATGTTATTCTTGTTGCAGATGCCAATAATGACATAACAGAAGTTAATGAAAACAATAACAGTTATGTGGCTTATACCAGCATAATTGGACAAAACAATGGTGGAGTCATCGACTTGATGCTCGATAATATACAAGCTCCCAGTGCGTTGAGTGCTTTGCAGCCGTTTAATATTGGGGTGCGCGTGTGGAACTTGGGCAATGGCGATGCGCCGATTAGTACGGTCAAATATTATTTGTCTACTGATTATTACATACAGGAGGGCGAAGATGTGTACTTGGGTGAGAAAGTTATCCCCGCTACCTTAGCCAACACCAAAGCTACCCATTTACACACACTTACTTTGCCATCTGGCATTAGTGTTGGGGCATATTATTTGTTGGCAAAAGCCGATGCGACCAATGTGGCAGTAGAAGTTAATGAGTACAACAATACCAATTTCAAAGCCGTGAGTGTGGTTAGCAATAGCACGCCTACGGATTACACAGATATTGCCTTGCAGTTGAGTTGCGATAAGAGTGGTACAGTAAGTGATTATGACTTTGTGACTTATACGTTAACGGTTACAAACACGGGTACTATTCCTGCTACGGGAGTGCAAGTGAGGTTTAAACAACCGGATAATTTGGCTTATTCTAGCGATAGTACTATTGTCTCAAGTACGGCTATTATTGCGGATTATAATTATTGGTTCGGCACATTGGATATTGCCCAGTTACCACCTAACGAGACTGTAACTGTTGTATTGCATTTGTATCATGTGACAGACCCAAATCCTATTGTGTGTTTTGCGCAGGTGTTAGATGCCAATGAAATAGACATAGACTCACAGCCTAACAATAATACAACGAACATACCAACAGAGGACGACGAAGCGCTGATAGTGCTGAATGCAGGCGGTGGAGGTCAAGCCAACAAAGAACATATCGTTTCGGGCATTACGAGTTTGCACCTTAACCATGTTTATCCGTCTCCTGCCACCACCAATCTCTACTTGAATCTATATAATACCACCGAGCGCAGTTTATGGTTCAATATCTATGACATTCAAGGTAGCTTAGTTCGGGTTGTTGAACAAAGGCTGAACGAAGGTATTAATGATGTTTTTTTCAATGTAGATGATTTGAGCGATGGTGTGTATTGGATACAATCCAACTTGGGAGAGCGTGCTGTAGTGTTTGTGAAGCAATAAATGTTAGTCCGCCAAACTTGAGTAATAGTGAAAGTTGGCTTTGATAATGAATCTATAGCCAGCTTTCACCATGAGGCTTATTACTTTTTGATGCCACTATTGGCAGCATAGCTTTGTTGGAAGGCATATTTTCTTGATAATAATGGCATAAAACAAGTGTGTAGACAAAAAAAGTCCGCAAAATCATAATAAGATTTTGCGGACTTTATATTGTTTTATTTTTTGCGCTTGAGGTAAATTTCTGTGGTGAGTGGGTTATTGGTTTCTTTAATGATACCTTTCATCATAGCTTGGTCTTTAGAGAGTTGCCATTCTATTTCGGCAGTTGTGTTAAAGATGGTAGTAAAAGTGGCAATGACTTTGTTATTTTCTACATAACCCTCACCAACGGCAGTGGTAATGATACCATTATTAGTTTCGCTCACTTCGCTGATAGTGAAATACTTGCTTTTTTGGGTGATGGTATATTCTGTGGTTTTGCCATCAGCCTGCCATACTCCGTTGAGGTCAGGAATCATTTCTTTGAAAACGGGTCTTTCGTGTTGTGAGGCATGTTGGTTGGTAGTGGTATCGGTTTTAGTGCTTTGTTGGCTTTGATTATATTCGCTTTCTTTGGACTTGAGTTGGGCTGTGAGTTCTGCTAATTTGGTTTCCAACTGTTGTTGGTTACTTTTTAGCTGCTCTTTTTCCATTTGGTCTAAGCGTTTCATCAAAGCGAGTTGTTGTTGTTGTAGTTGGGCGTTTTGGATAGCATACTCTTGTGCGGTAGTGTCTTTGGGAGTTGGTGTTGTAGCGTTCCTGATGTCCATCACTATTCGTGTTAGCCCTGTTAATGCGATGGTAATGGTGGCGATGATAGCCAATTTCTCCCACCATGTTTTTTTAGTTGACTCCATATCTATCGTTATTGCAGTTTTGATAAGGTGTATAAGATAATTCGGGTGCAAAGGTACGGTTTTTTGGTGGGAAAACTATAAAGAAAGGCGTTTAAAAGTGCTGGATAAGTCTAAATAGGATTGTTCTATGTGGTTGCGAAGTTGAAAGAAACGGTATATTTGATGACAAAAGCCGCAATAACAACAATGTTTAGGATAATTGGAAAGATATTTCGGAAGTTTAAAGGACGTTTTTGGAAGCTATACAATAGGTAAGCGATTTGTATCAGAGGCACAAACAAGCCAAAAATATAGATGAGATAGTGTGCTATGCGGTAGGGTAGGAAGGGTTCTGTTAACAAAGTTACCAAGAAACAAGCAGTGGTAGCGGCAGAACAATAAACGGTAGCAGGATATGGAGGAAGTATGTTGTGTATCATAGTTGGAATTAGGGACATGGGCAAATACTCATTTTTTAAAGTTAAAAGATGATGATTTTGTATTGGATAGAGCTGGGTGTATTGCAGTTGGTAGCAGTTTGTTTGAATGAATAGTATTTAGTTTTCTCTATGGTTTGATTTTTTCGTAGTATTTGGTTTTATGGAAATTGTCGAAATACAGCCCAATAACTTCGCCTTTTGTGTCTATGTCATAAATAATTCTTTGGCGTGCTTTATCGTTAAACAAAGATAGCGGCGATTCTTGTGTCATTTCAACGCCTTTGAGTTCATTACTTTTTTTGACTACCCATTGTTCTCCGTCGCTGCTTTTATCGGCATCTTTTTTCCATATTTTGCATATTGTTTTGGGAGCTGCAATGCTTTTGAATGTGCCAATGAATTGTGCGGTATCAATTTTAGCGCTATAGTCTTTTGTTTCGGTACATGTATTGAGCAAATTGGCTAAACGTGCGGCAATATCTACCCAGTTTTGTTTGCTTTCGGCTTTTCCTTGCCTAACGACAATGATGTTTGTTTCGGGATTGACATAGATCAGTTGTCCGTTATAGCCTGCTGCTTCGAAGTCTTGTTTGTCTAAAAGATTGCCACCTACATAACTGTCTAACCACCAACCTGTGGAATATCCCCACCAACAACCTTCTTGATGTGCCAAATTGATGGTAGTGCTTCGTTGTACCCACTGTTCGGGTAGTATTTGGAGGTTGTTCCATGAGCCATTGTTGAGGTATAGTCTGCCTACTTTGGCTAAGTCGCGTGCGCAGGCGGCGAGTCCGCCATACAGTCGCGGTGTTCCATTTTCGCGGTCGAGAGTCACCAAACAGTTGTATTCTGCTCCGATGGGTTGCCACAATTTTTCTTGCATATAGACGGAGATAGGTTTGCCGATGGCTTGTTCCAAACAAATACCCAAAATGGCTGTGTCTAAAGATTTATAGTCAAAAACAGTGCCAGGTTGATGTTTCAGCTTTACTTTTTTGATTAAATCTTCAAGGTGGGTGTTATAATAGATGCGCGCCAAGAGCAATAAACGGCTATGGTCAGCGGCATTTAATCCCGATGTCATTTGGATAAGGTGTTCGAGGGTGATATTGCGGCGGTTGTCGTTGGCAAATTCGGGTATGTATTTATAGACAGGTTCTTGGAGATTTTTGATGTGTCCTTCTTTGATAGCGATGCCAACAAGTGTAGTGGTGATGGCTTTGGAGACCGAAAAGACGATGCTCGGACGATCCATATCAAAACCATTGAAGTAGTTTTCATACAAGATAGTGTCGTTGCGAATGACGAGGAAAGAGGTGGTTTGGGTTCGGATAAGGAATTCTTCGAGTGAATAAAATTCGTTGACAATAGGATGTTTGACCCACTGTTTGAGGGGAGGCAGTGGGGCATAACTTTTTTTAGCAAAGGTGAATGGTTGGGGATTGGCAGCCACTGTGTCTACGCTAAAAATGTCAACATCTTCGATGGAAGGGGCATTGAAAAATACAATGCGGGCGGGTGTGGTACAGGCAGCCAAACTGCATAAGATGGAGATTCCGAAACAATAGAGAATGGAACGATAATAAGTTGTAATTAACATTGGGTTATTCTTATGGAGGGAAATAAAAATATTAGGCGAACTTAGGGAAATTGTAAAGTAGACGATTAGGGTGCAAGAAAGTAACTATTTAATAGCTTTAAGGCTAAGGTCGAGGCTTGGATAACCGTTGGTTAGTGCGCCTACGGAAATGAAATCGACTCCTGTTTCGGCATACATTCGGACGGTTTGTAGATTGATTCCGCCTGATGCCTCTGTTTCGTATTGGTGGTTCACCATTTGGACAGCTTTGTACATGGTGTCGGGTGTGAAGTTGTCGAACATGATGCGGGTCACGCCGCCTGTGTCTAATACGGTCTGCAATTCATCGAGGTTACGGACTTCTATTTCTATAGGTATGTTTAAGTTGTTTTGCTCAATGTACTGTTGGGTGCGCAAAATGGCTGCGCGAACACCGCCACAAAAATCGTGATGATTATCTTTTATCATAATCATATCGTATAAACCAAAGCGGTGGTTGGTGCCTCCACCGATTCGGACTGCCCATTTTTCGAAATACCGAAAGTTGGGAGTTGTTTTTCGGGTGTCTAAGATGCGTGCTGATGTGCCTGCTATGGCTGTGACAAATTGATGGGTTCGGGTGGCAATACCGCTCATGCGCTGCATACAGTTGAGGACTAAGCGTTCGCTTTTGAGAATGGCTTGTTCGTTGCCAGATACAATAAAAGCCACATCACCTTTTTGTATGCTTGCTCCGTCGTGGAGGAGTAGTTCAATTTGTAGGTTAGGGTCTACTTGGTGGAAAATTTGTTGCGCTAATGCTACACCTGCTAAGATGCCGCTATCTTTGACCAACAGGCGAGCTTTGCCTTGTGCATCGGTCGGAATACATGCCATAGCAGAATGGTCGCCTTGTGTGTGGAGGTCTTCGTAGAGTGCTTGCTGAATAAATTGCTGGATATCGAACATCATGGAAATGGGGGATTAGGAGTTTATAATTGTTGGTTGCAGAAAAACGTCCAAAAACGCTGATAAGGTAAAATCCCTATCAGCGTTTAGGTGGGCTTACTTATCTATTGTTTATAGGGTGCCTCTTAATGCTTGTTCACGCTCAATCGATTCGAATAGGGCTTTGAAATTACCTTTGCCAAAAGAACGGGCTCCATGGCGCTCAATAATTTCGAAAAACACCGTAGGTCGGTCTTGCACTGGTTTGGTGAATAATTGCAAAAGATAGCCTTCTTCGTCGCGGTCTACGAGTATGTTAAGTTTTTTCAAGACTTCGATATCTTCGTCAATCACACCTACGCGCTCAAATAGGTCGTCGTAATAGTTGTCAGGGACGTATAGAAAATCTACTCCACGACGACGCAATTCAGTCACGGTGTGGACAATATTACTTGTTGCAACAGCAATATGCTGCACACCGCTATCGCGATAGAAATCGAGGTATTCTTCTATTTGTGATTTTTTGCGACCTTGAGCGGGTTCGTTGATGGGAAATTTGACATAACCGTTGCCATTGCTCACTACTTTTGACATCAAGGCAGTATATTCTGTCGAAATGTCTTTGTCGTCGAAGGTAATTAGTAATTGGAAACCCATTACTTTTTCGTAAAACTCAACCCAACGGTTCATTTCGCCCAAGTTTACATTGCCTACACAATGGTCGATGTATTTGAGTCCTACACTTTGGACAGGAAACATGCTTTGGCGTGCCACAAAACCGGGCATAAATGCTCCGTGATAGTTTTTGCGTTCTACAAAAGTGTGAATGGTTTCGCCGTAGGTGTGGATAGATGCCACTTTTACCTCACCATATTCATCGGTCAAAGTGGTGGGAGCTTGAGCCACTTTGGCACCACGCGACACGGTGGCTTCAAAGGCTTTTTCTACATCATCGACCCACAGTGCCAATACTTTTACGCCATCGCCATGCAAGCGCACGTGGTCGGCAATAGGAGAGTCGGGCGTAAGGGGAGAAGTGATGACAAAACGGATTTTATCTTGTTGCAAAACATAAGAAGCACGGTCGCGCAAACCTGTTTCTAAACCTGCATAAGCTACTATTTCGAAGCCAAAAGCGGCTTGGTAATAATAGGCGGTTTGCTTGGCATTACTGACATAAAACTCCACATAATCTGTACCATTAAGAGGTAGGAAATCTGGAGTGGTGGTGGTGGTGGTGGGTAGGGTGGCTGATAATTGTTCGGACATAGGTTTTTTTTAGGGCAAAGTTACGTCAAAAATCACGATGTAGTGCCAATTTTTGCAATATTATTGAAAAAAAAGACATTTTTGACCGTCGATTGGTATAAAAACCTTATCTTTGGGCTGTTTTTGGCGACTATTTTCAAAGTCGTTCTTCCTAAGCCCTAAAATATAAAGTCAATTATGCGTTATCTATTCTGGATATGTATTATTAGTTGCTATTCCTATTGTAGTATAGCCCAAAATGTGGCTGTGCCTGACAAGCTAACTGCCGACGATATTGTATATCACCGAGAATTTACTTTCGGTGCGAAATTACATACACGAGGTTGGGGTGTTCAAGCCGATTTTGTGAAAATCCATAGTATTTTTAAAAAAACGCTCTATTCTATCGAGTTTATGGATTATCATAGTCCTAAAGAAATGCGCCAACAAAGTTTGTTTCCTAATACGCGCGGTTTGGTCAAAAGTTTTATCTATGGCAAAGAAAATGCTTTTTTTGCTATCAATGCCTCGATGGGCAAGATACGGATTTTGGCAGAAAAAGCGCGTCGTAGTGGCGTTGGTATTGGTTTGTATTATGGCGGCGGACTGTCGTTGGGTTTGCAAAAGCCCTATTACCTTAATATGGTTGTTGGCTACAACTCGGTCACTAACAGACCCATTATTGAACGCGAACGTTATACAGACGAAAACGCTACTTGGTTTTTGAATCCTAATATGATAGATAGTGGAGCTGGATTCCAATATGGTTGGAATGAATTACAGTTGTTTCCGGGAGGACAAGCCCGTGTGGCGGTGAACTTTGATTGGGCTTCGTATCACGAATTTGTGAAAGCGGTAGAGGTGGGAGCAACCTTCAATGCTTACCTGCCCGAAGTGGGAAGTTTGTTCAAAGGGGAACCGACAGGCTTTCATCTTATGGTGGGAGAGCAACCTAATTATTTTTTTACAACACTTTATGTTCGAGCAATGCTGGGCAGACGTTGGCGTTAGGTAGTCTATGAATCTAACAACTTTTTTTATGTTTATGAACTCTAACAATGTTTTCTCTTATTGTTCATTATCTTTGCTGCGAATGTGCATAGTTTGGGCAGTATTGTCGATGGGCAACTATCAGTCTATTGTGGCACAAGATATTCCTAATTGGAGTGCTAGGGCTGGTTATTCTCCTTTTACAGAGGACAAGTGGGGATTTGGTGTGTCGTACCGTTCTCCTAATAAACTTTGGTTTCACCAACTCGAGCTATATCTTTTGCAAAATAGGAAGTCGAGTATTACCCATGATACACGTAATTTTGGTTTTTTGTGGCGTAGCAATTATATTATGAATAAGCCCGTCAGTAGATTTCATTGGACGGTTGGCGGCGAAGTATATGCTTATCGATACACGCGCTATATTGGTAGCAAGGTGCATGACGATGTAGCCCAAATTTCAGGAGTGACTGGCATAGATGTTAGAATAGGACATAACATTCATCTTAATGCCATATTACCGCTCTTGGGTGGTGAAATGGTGCGAAGCAAAGGCATAACAGACAATTCTTTCCATTTTACACCTTATATTGTTGGTATATATGGTTTTTTTCAGCCCAAAATAGGTATCGAAGTTGGTTTGTTTTAAGTTGAGATAAAAAAACGGTGCAACCATGTTAATTGTGGTTGCACCGTTTGGGCGAATAATGGTTCAATAACATTAGCGCAAATCAACTACTTCGGCTTGCGGATAATTGGCTTTGTTAAACACAAAAGTTGCGTCTTTTAGTGTATTGGTTTTCACATTTTTCAGTTCGTATATATACTTTGCACCGCTTTTTTCGAACAACATAGCTTTGACAATTTGGCTTGTTGTTTTGTCTATGTAGAGTCGTACCCTAAAATAGCTTGTATTTTTCTTATCGTTGGGCATAAGATCAATAATAGCTTGATTGGCAGGGCGTTTCAGTTCTGTATTAGAAACATAACTATAGTTTTTTGTATATAAAGTGAACAGTTGGTTGGGTGTGATTTCGTTTTTATCCACCACATTGATTTGCACTTCTTTTTGCGGTTTTAGGCAAGTCCAAACTGTTTTGCCGTCACATATACGGTCGAGGTCTTTGGACGTGAATTTGTATTTATCGCCTTTGATATAGACCTTCCCTGTTTGTGTTTCGTTGATACCTTCGCCTGTAATCGTTAGTACAAAATCGGCTTCCATCGAGGGATAAGTTTTGTATTTTTGGCTCACTTTGTCCAACAATTGTTTGGCAGTTGGGTCATTTTGAGCGAACAAAAACAAGGTACTCAACACTAAGCACCAGTTTAACAATAAAAAAGATTTTCTTATCATTTTGAATCGAAATAAAGTTGTTATTAGATGAAAAAGGTTATTTAATAGCAGTGTAACAATGGTATAAAATGTGTGTTATACCGAATGGTTTTATTGCTTTTTTTGACTAAAACGCAATAGAAAGGTTTAATAAAGCACGAGTTTTAAAAAATAAACGCTATCTTTGCCCTAAAAATTATGTTATGACCCATAAAATTGTATATTTTGTAGCTATATTATGGTTGATGGTATTGCTAAGTGCTTGTTGGGGACAACGAAAAGTGACACAGCCAACTGTTCCTGTAAGTCCCACGCCCAAGGTAAAACCTTATGAACCTCCTACTTCTGAACAACCTACGACACCTAACCCAACCACCACACCAACTACTACCAAACCGCCTGTCTCTACTACGCCACCAACCACACCCACTACAGAACCGCCAATTGTGGTCACACCACCACCTGACCCTATTGTGCAGCCACAGCCGACCACCACTGCGCCTACAGTTCGCATTGCAGTTCTTTTGCCGTTGGGGTCACAACAGTATTCGCCAACAATGTCCATAGATGCTTTGTCCGACAAAATACAGAATGGTTTGGAGTTTTATGAAGGACTTTTGGTGGCAGTTGATGAATGGGATTCCAAAGGTTTTACTCCCGAAATCAAAGTATATGACACCCAAAACGACCCCAAACAAGTAGAACAATTATTGGCAACACCCGACCTAAAAAAATCTGATTTGATTATTGGTCCGCTTTATAATTCGGAGCTAAAACCTGTGGCAGCTTTTGCCAAACAGCATCATATATATCACTTTTCGCCTATTTCACCTTCTAACCAAGTTGCTACTGACAATCCCTATTATATGGTTGTGAATCCATCTGTGGAAGCACATTGCAAAGCTATTTATGAATTTGCAAAAAAACAAGTGCGTTCAAAAGTCATTGTAGTAACCGGCAACAAACCGAACGAAATTGCATTAAGTCAACGTTTTATGACGTTTGCCAACAGTCCCGAGGGCTATCCCATACCCAGCGTGACAACTATGCTTACAACAGATAATATAGAAGCAAAACTATCGCCCACCGAACATAATATTATTGTTATGACCACCTTTTCGGAACTACCAGTTATTGAGTGGGTCAATAATCTGTATACTTTGCGCAAAAAATATGACATCACCCTCTTTGGTATGCCCAATTGGTTAGACATGCCCAACATAGATTTGAACTATTTAGCGGCTTTAGATTTCCATTATACTACCGAATTTTGGGTGAACGAGAATGGCTCAGAACACCAATACTTTTACCATAGTTTTACCCAAAAATATGGCAACAAACCTACCAAGTTTGCTGCTAAAGGCTACGACCTAATGCGCTATGTGGGAGATTTGTGGAGGGCTTATCAAGGGGATATTGCCAATGCTGTTCATATTAACACACGCGGTGTTTATACCGATTTTTCGTTCGACACCACCATACAAGGCGGCAATAATACTTATTTAGAAAATAGCAAAGTGCATATTGTTCGATATCGTCCTGATTTTGTTTTGGAAAAAGAATAAAAAACAAATTGTTCCCTTTTTGCACATTTTTTGCACATTGAAATCGCATGAAACCCATAACAGCCGTTACAGACCGAGGTGTTTTAATTATTTGTATGGCTATATCTTTTATGTTATGGCTGGGTAGCACCTTGTCCGAAACCCACATTTCGCGCCGTTTGCCTGTTGAGTTGCAATACATCAACTTACCTACCGATTTGGTGCCTGTCCAGGCTTTGCCCAAGCAAGTGTTCATCGGTATAGAAGCTAATGGTGTAGATATGCTTCGCTACAATTGGCGAAAAAATCAACTCGCCATTAACTATGATGATTATCGAAATTCGACCAAAATTAGTACCGATAAATTTCAGTTATTGTTGAGCGAACAATTTTCTAATACGAAAATTCTCGACATTTCGCCCGATACTATTTTGTTTGGTTTTCAAAAAAGGTACACCAAAAAAGTACCAATACAGATGACCGCAGATATTTCGCCCGCTACACGTTTTACGATACAAACCGTAGCTATACGTCCCGACAGCCTCGAAATTAGTGGGATTAAAAGTGCTATAGACACTATTCAGGCATGGAAAACACAAACCCTTAGTGCGCGCGATTTGACCGAGAATTTGGTAGGTAAATTACCTTTGGAGAACAGCGCCATTGGCACCATTCAAACCAATATACGAGAAGTCGATTATGAGGTGTTGGTCGAAGAATATACCGAAAAACGCTTAGAACACATTCCAATTACGATACAAAACCTTCCAGTTCCCAAGTCGGTTTTTCTTTATCCTTCCCAAGTTAGCTTGCAATTTCAGGTGCCAGTCAGTAAATTTGACGACATCAATGCTGATAATTTTCAGATAGTTGCCGATTTTAAGGATATTAATTGGAAAATGGATAAAACTGTGCCGTTTCATGCTGTCAATAATCCTCCTTATATAAAGAATCTCAAAATAATTCCGCGTTCTTATGCCGAGTTTATTTTGATGAAATAAAAAAACAAAAAACACCTGAAACCCTCCATAGCATTGAACTTTCCATTATTCATTACCCGCCGAATTGCCCTAAGCAGTAGCGGATCATTTTCCCGTTTTATCATTCGTTTGGCAATTGTGGCTGTTGCCTTGTCTGTTGCCGTTATGATTATCACAACGGCAGTTGTCAATGGTTTTCAACAGGAAATTAGCCGAAAAACTTTTGCTTTTTGGGGACATATCCACATCACAGCCTTAGACCTCAACCCTTCGCAAGGCGATATTCACCCCATTTCGCTCCAACAAAACTTTTATCCCAGCCTCGAGCAACAAGATGGTTATACTCATATCCAAATGTTTGCCCGCAAAGCAGGTATTGCCAAAACCGACACCGATATCGAGGGTTTGATGCTCAAAGGTGTCGGAAAAGATTTTGATTGGAAAAATTTTCAAGATTTTTTGGTCGAAGGACAAGCCTTGAGTCAAGCCGATTCAACGACTTCGAACGATATTATTATTTCTAAAAGCACTGCTAACCGTTTGCGCCTCAAAGTGGGTGATAAACTAACCATTTATTTTGTCGAAAAACCGCCACGCGTGCGTCGTTTCACTATATGCGGCATCTACAACACAGGTTTGGCAGAATATGACCAACAATATGCCATTATAGACATTCGCCAAATCCAACGCCTCAATGAATGGAACGATACCGACATAGGTGGCTTTGAAGTTTTTATTGACGATATTGACCGTTTGGACGAACTTACCAATAAGGTATACTATAGTATACCGAACAAATTGAGCGCCCAAAGCATGAAAGAGATTAATCCCAATTTGTTCCAATGGTTAGACCTTCAAAATACCAACGAACATGTGATTTTGATATTGATGATTATTATGGCAATTATTAACATGATTACGACTTTGCTCATTCTAATCCTCGAACGCACCAATATGATTGGTATACTCAAAGCTTTGGGCGGTACCAACTTCGATATCCAAATTATCTTTATTTTTAATGCTATTTATATCGTGTTTTTAGGCGTTTTGTTGGGCAACACTTTAGGGTTGGGTGTTTGTTTCCTTCAAAAGTACTTTCAAATCATCACCCTCGAACCCGAATCCTATTATCTTTCTGTTGCGCCCATTGCTATCAATTGGGTGGCATTAATATTGATTAACGTGGGTACTTTGGTTGTTTGTTTTGTAGCCTTAGTTCTGCCAAGTTTTTTGATAGTTCGCATTAGTCCTATCAAAGCCATACAATTTAAATAACACTATTTTTTTAAAAACAACTACCATGAAAAATTACGTCCGTCCTTTACTGATAGCAGTATGTTTGGTATTGGCTTTAAGTTGGTTCAAATTTCCAATTTTTACCGATGACAACAAACCCATTTTGCCGCCTACCGACACCCCATCAACAGAACAAACACCTGACGAATCTCCTTCATCGTCAAATACACCAAAGCCATCAAACACACCTACCACCACACCCAACCGTCCGCCACAACCTACCGAACTACCTCATGCTATTAATCAAACCCTCGCCTCGCATCGTTTGGAATACACCGAACACGCCCGCTGTCGAATGTCGTGCCGCCACATTTCAGAGTCCGAAATCAATACCGTTATGAAATATGGCAAAGTAAATGCCCGCAAAAGCGAGCCCAGTGCCTCGCCTTGCCCCAAATATGCCTTGGAAGCCCGCACCCAAGATGGACAAAATGTTAGGATTATTTTTGCTGACTGTGGCAACGAAACGCGTGTCATCACCGCCATCGACCTTGATGATGAACACCAATGTTACTGCAAATAAATTTTCATTTCTTTTCAACAAAACTTTTCAATGGCAACATTAGATATCAAAAAAATCAAATACGATACCGACCAAATTCTCGCACATTTCGGTTTGGAAAGAAAAATTGGCAACTGTGTTCTGTTGCAAAAATGGTTAGACGTTACCATAGCTCCAAACTATGTTTTGTCGGAACAATTAGAACGGAAACGACTTAGGCTGATAGAACAAGGTAGTTTGTGGAATGAAGAGGAACTAAAAATGCACTTCATTTCCTATCTGTTTGATGTTGCAGACATGGAAATTCCCAAAAAAATGCAACTTTTCTATGAACGTTCTTTGGTAGCCACTGTCAACAATACGCCTTTGTCTGTAATTTGTGATGCACTTTTGGCAACACCTTTGGGTGTAAACACACCAAACATACCTTATTTTTTCTTGCAAGAATTTAAAAAAGGTAAAAAAGCACAAGATGATGCCGAAGGACAAATGTTGATAGCCATGCTTATTGCCCAAGAACTAAACAAAAATGGACAAATGGTGTATGGTTGTTATTTGCAAGGACAATACTGGAACTTTGCCATACTGAGCGAAACCACCTATTGCCTTAGCCTCTCATATGATGCTACACGCACCAACGAACTCATACAAATCATTCATATCCTACAAAATCTTAAAAACAGGATAGTATTTTGAACTAATATTGACAAATAAGAACATTTTTTTACTTTTTTTTGAAAAAAAATGCACTACCTATTGCACAAACCAAAAAAACACCTTACCTTTGCACCGCTTTAAGAAAGAAAGCAAAGAGGTGTGGTAGTTCAGTTGGTTAGAATGCCTGCCTGTCACGCAGGAGGTCGCGGGTTCGAGCCCCGTCCATACCGCTTCTTTATCATGTAGCAACTTTCGGTTTGTTTAGAGAGTTGCTACCTTTTTTCTCAAAAGTCACAAAAAAAAAATCGTCAAACAAAAAGTATTATTGGCGTTGCTATTATATGTACGCAAAAAACAGTCTTTGTAACAGCAATTCCAATAATAGGAGGTGTGGTAGTTCAGTTGGTTAGAATGCCTGCCTGTCACGCAGGAGGTCGCGGGTTCGAGCCCCGTCCATACCGCTTCTTTATCATGTAGCAACTTTCGGTTCATTCCGAAGGTTGCTATTTTTTTTAAAAAATTCAATTAAAATAAAAATATATTAATCAAAAAGTAATTAAAATTTACTAAACTTTCAGGGTTTTGGGTAGAGTAGGGTAGGAGTCTCCTCCTACTTTATTCTGCCCAAATAGCGCTTTTTTGTCCCATTATCACAAAAAATATTTTTTTTTCATTTTTTTTCATTTTTTTTGAAATTTTATTTGCAATATTGGCGTTTATTTTGTATCTTTGTAGTACGATAGCTGAAATGATTTTTATAGCTAAATATAAAATAAATAATGAACAATAAAGAAATTAAACTAATATGTGAAAAAAGAAAATAATCTGTTCAAGGAAAAGAAACATAAGCTAAAACATTTAAATATGAGCGTAGATAGCGGTATAATAATTAGTTATGCAAAAAAATGCCATTCTATAAATATTATAGAGAATTTGCTCCAGATAGGATGGACTATTAACGATGATGGGCATATTAGTTACTTGCCTTTGGGTGATGATGATTTTAATTGGCAATATGCTGAATTATCTGATTGGGAAGCAGTGAAAGCAGTCCTTTTTCAGAAAGAACAAGCAAACGAATTAATAGGCATTTGTTTAACATTTGAAGATACAAATATAGGTTTCTCTGTACTTTTTATGTCTGATAGGTTATCCATCATCTTAAGCACTATTATTAATAGAGTAACTATTGCGGGTTCTCGGACTACTGATTTTTCGTGGTATTTAAATCGATTAACTATCTTGATAAATAATTATGTAACAGCTATTGAGTGTAGAGATTATTATTAACAATTGAAAAACGCTTAGGCTAACACAGAAATACCTACTAATGGTAGCAAAATATATAGAGAAAACTGTATTCTGTCGAAAAAAAGTCCAATTATTGGGATTGGTAACAGGGTAGGGTAGAGGCTCTCCTTTTCGCTGTTTTTTTAGGTTTTTTTGTATTTTTGTAGTTTATTTACGAAATAAATTCCAAACCTCTAAAATGAAAAAAATATTACTAATTTTTGTATTTCTTTTTAGTTCTACAACAGTTTTTTGTCAACAATACCCCGAAATCCCTGATGAAATAAATAACGCACAGGTAAACAATTTCGAGGTTCCGGGAACCAGAATTTCTGTTAATAAACCAGCGCATTTTAAATATATTCCCGAACTTTCGCGCCTTCAAAAAGAAACAGCAGAAAGTGAAAATACGTTTATTATGTTTATGGAGATGAATGGCAAACATTTTACTAAAACAGACATTATTGCACACCTTGAAGCAGAAGAAAAAGAAAAAGGAGTGCGTTTTAAATCATTTAAAAAATCTTTCAAACTGAATGGATATGATGCTGTATTAATATATGCCCCACAAACAAATGGAAATGTGCGGCAAATTTTGTTAATGTATGGAGATAAAGATTTTACTGTTATGGCAGCAGGAGCGGCTCCCATGAATAATGCCAAAGAACAGAAAGAAATAACAGACATTCTTTTATCAGCCGACTACATCAAAAATAAAAAAATTGATGAAGAACAGTTTAATCTATTCACAATAGACCTAAAAAATTCAAAGTTTAAATTTAGCAGAAATATGGGAGGTTTAGCGGACTATACAATAAATGGCGAAGATAGCATGACCGACATTGACAAAGTAGTAGAATGTTTTTCGGTTCAAATTCTACCTTCTAAATTAACCTTCAACGAAATGAAAGAATATGCTGATTTGTGTATTGACAGAATGGAAAACAACACAGTAGCAAGCCAAAGAACTATTGTCAAATCGCGCCAAGCCAACAAGTATCAACATGATGGTTATGATGTATATGAAACACAAATTACCAACGAATATAAAGGACAAGAACATCAAATATTGATTGTATTGAAACCTATGGGTGATAAAACTGTCTTTTTTATGGGAATTGACATTAGTGGTAATCAACTTGACTTGTATAAAGAAATCATGCACACAATAATTCCTAAATAAACCCTATAATTTGCATTATGTTAAATAGAGTACTGTTTAATATTGATTTGCAGAAACATTTTAAACTTTTTTGGATTATTCTGAGTTAATTCATACCTTTGCGGTTTGAAAACCTTTTTTGGACTTTGTAATTTATATTTTTTTCATGTATTATTCCAATATTTTAGAGACCATTGGCAACACACCAATGATTCAAATCAACAACATCACTAAACATTTGCCCGCCAAAGTGTTGGCAAAAGTAGAATTTTTTAATCCCGGTAATTCCATCAAAGACCGTATGGCGCTCAAAATGCTCGAAGTTGCCGAAAGTACGGGTAAAATTTTGCCGGGCGGTACAATTATTGAATGCACATCGGGCAACACGGGCATGGGCTTGGCATTGGCAGCCATCGTCAAAGGCTACAAATGTGTGTTCACAACTACCGATAAACAATCCAAAGAAAAAGTGGATATATTGCGAGCTGTTGGAGCAGAAGTATATGTTTGCCCTACGAATGTAGAACCCGAAGACCCTCGCTCCTACTATTCTGTGGCGCGCCAATTGGCACAGGACATTCCTAATTCGCTCCACCTCAACCAATACGACAATCTTGCCAACCGTCAGGCGCACTACGAAAGCACGGGTCCTGAAATTTGGGAACAAACCGAAGGCAAAATTACTCATCTTGTCGTTGCAACAGGTACAGGCGGCACCGTTACAGGAACCGCAATGTATTTGAAAGAAAAAAATCCCGCTATCCAAGTTTGGGCGATTGATCCATATGGTTCGTTGCTCAAAAAATACCACGAAACAGGTATTGCCGACATGAGTGAAGTTCACCCCTACATCACCGAAGGCATTGGCGAGGATTTTGTTCCCGAAAATTATAATTTTTCGCTTATCAACCATTTCGAAAAAGTGGGCGACAAAGAGGCTGCATTGATGGCACGCCGAATCACAAAAGAAGAAGGTATTTTTGTGGGTTACTCTTGCGGGTCTGCCTTGCAAGGTTTGTTGCAGTTGGGCGACCGCCTGACCAAAAACGATGTGGTAGTGGTGATATTTCACGACCACGGTAGCCGCTATGTAGCCAAAGTCTATAATGACGATTGGATGCGCGAAAAAGGCTTTATCGAATAATTATTCCCTATATTACTTTTTTATCACACTCAAATTTCTTTCAGATGAAAAATCTAACACAAAACTTATGTATTTCTGGAATTATCCTGTTCTTACTGTGCAGTGTATCTTGTCCTCAACAGCCTCCAAGCTGGAATCCAAACGCAGGAGTAGTCCTCCCCTACCCTGCTCAAGTCTCAACCTCATCGAACAACAATCAGTCATCTATCAATGATCAAGACTATCGTACTTTCTGGCAATCAGACGCACCTTTGCCTACGCAATTTATGACTCGAAAAGATCAAAATTTGTTGTATCACACACCTGCACAACGTATTTTTGCAAACTTCAACAACAATCAATCACATGACAATTTGACAGACGGCGATGTTAATTCTGCCTCTCCCCTACCCTCCTACACTCGCATAACTCTCGCACAGCAAAGCCATTTTCTAAGCCTTTCACTCAAACTGCAAACATCTCAAACAGTTCAAATTTACGCGCTACTATCATCAACTGACTCGGTTTCTTTGGGAAGCTATACACCTGCCCAAAACTTCCAAGTAGTGCGTTTACGTCGTGCATTACCGGAAGTTTGGGCTTTTTCTTTTGTGTCCAACGAACCCTATCAAGCCTTTGAAATAGCCGCTTTGGGCGATTATCCCGCCGAATATGTTATACTGGATTTGGGAAAACCACAAACAATGGGTGTGGTAATGAGCAAACATTTCTGCGAAAATATCGCTCGAACAGAAATTTGGGTGAGCAATGACACCATAAATTGGCAAAAAGCCGCTGATTTAGATGCTCGCGCTACGGTTTTTATGCCCATTGCTCTACCTGATACCACTCCCAAACGTTACCTCAAAGCAGTACACTATCTACAGGACATCGATTGGAACAAAGCCTCTTGGTGGGAATTAGCTGTTTATGACCAATATGGGGTATATGGCAAACCACAAGCAGCAAAACCCAGTAAAAATACCTTCGCCGAACAGATGGGAATCAATGGTATCTGGGGTTGGGGAAATAACAAACACTCCGATGAATTGTTGCCCGAACAAGGTACTGGCTGGGTAAAACAAGTCTGCCAAAATGCCAGAAACTATCACCCCTTGGATTGGGACGTAACAGACCCCGACCATGTTCCTGACTATGCAGCTATGCAACAAGGTCAAGGCACTGCCGCACAACCTTGGCTCAATTGGGATAGAGAATATGGTAGCTGGCAACAAAATGGAATTAATCCCAGCGTAACCATTAAATTTGATGATGGTGCCTTACAACCGATGAGCGTTTGGGACAATCCATTTCAAGCAGGTTTTAATTATGGTAGCGCTTTTGGCGCACATTTTGGAGGAAATGGTTTGGTCAAACATTTGGAAGTGGGTAACGAACCATGGCAATATCCTGCCGACTTCTATCAACAAATTTTGCATGGCATGAGTCAAGGAGTAAAGTCCAAAGCACCACAAATATTGGTTTTTCCTTGTGCCTTACAAGCTACTTGTCCAATGAACGAAACATTGGGTGATTTTAAAAACTACACCGGCGCGCGTGTCACGGCTACCGATACGGCTTATATAGATGGTTTGAATGTGCATATCTATAGTTATACCTATCTGCCCAACGGAGAACGCATAGCCACCTATCCCGAACACCCGCTGTCGGAAATGCACGGTTTATTCAATGACCTCCGTTTTCGCGATGTTAATATGCCCCAAAAACAAATTTATGTGACGGAATGGGGTTGGGATAGCTCTGGCGGTGGCGAAACTTGCACTCATAGCGAATGTGTATCGGAGCAAGCACAAGCAGCATATCTCCTGCGTGGTATTTTGTGGCTGTCACGCATGGGTGTTGATAAGTATTATTGGTATTTTTATGCCAACACACAACACCAACAGTCAAGCGTATTCAGTCATTCGGGTTTGGTGGCTTCGGTGGACAAAAATTTTGCGCCAAAGTTATCCTTTCATGCCCTCAAAAATTTCCAACAAAAAGTAGGAAACACGCGTTTTATTGCTGCTTTAAAGGAAGATGCAACAGCCTATATTTATGCCTTGGGAACATCGCCACAAAACATTACACATTTGGTAGCTTGGCGACCAATAGGAATAGGCAACGAACAAAATCCGGCACCACTGACTGTATCGCTCAAAAGCCCCGCCGACCAAGCTGTTGTTGATGCTTATGTTTTGGGAGAAACTGCTAATACGATGCCTGCCATGTCAAAAGTGCAACAACAAGGCAATCACCTACAATTACAAGTAACTGCCTTTCCATTGGTAGTAGCGTTTTAATCTATATCCTTGAACGTTGCCAGTGTTTGAAACGAACGCTGGCAACGTTTGAACAAAATATTCTATCCGACAATATCATCTTGCACGATTCAAAAAAAAATGGTAACTTTGTCCCGCCTAAATACAGTATAATTATGCTTGTATCAGAACAAAGACTGTTTAGTCGAGCGGCGGTATTTGCTGCTTTTGTGTGTTTCTACAATATTGCCGAAGGAATTGTTGCCATGTTAATGGGGTATAAGGACGAATCGCTTACTCTATTCGGCTTTGGTGTGGATAGTTTCATCGAGGTATCTTCTAATCTTGGTGTGCTATACATGATTTTTCGTATTCGCGAAAATCCTTTGTCTGACCGCTCCCCTTTTGAACGCACCGCGCTCAACATTACAGGCTATAGTTTCTATGCTTTGGCAGTGACATTAGTGATAGGTATTGCACTTAGTATTATTACTGAACACCGTCCTACCAATACCTTTTGGGGTGTTATTATTTCGTGCGTGAGTATTGTGGTGATGTATTTTGTGGCATCATCGCAACTAAAAACAGGTGCAGCGCTCAATTCACAACCGATTATTGCTGATGCTCGTTGTACGATGATTTGTATTTATATGAGCATTGTTTTGTTGGTGTCGAGTTTGGTGTATAAATTAACAGGTTTTGCTTATTCCGATGCCATTGGTGCAGCAGGATTGGTGTATTTTTCTATTCAAGAAGGTAAAGAGGCATTGGATAAAGCCACAGGAAAAAAAACTTGTTGCGACACTTGTCATAATCATTAAATTATTCAATTATATGCGAATGGCAAAGCGCGTTAGGGATTGTAGGGGCAGCCGCAGGCTGGTGCTTGCACCGTTAGCCCCGTAAAGCCCGACCCGCAGGGAAACGCCCAAATAAATAATATCAAATTAAATTTTTAAAATCCAAATTTCTCTGTCCACACATCGTTTTTTGTTTATGAAAGAAAAATTTCTGACCACCATACAAAACGGTTATACCACCAAAGGCGAGTCTATTTTATTGGGTAAAGCTATGCTACAGGGCGAGGTGCTTCCCGATGCGGTCATTAGTGTGCCGCTCAAAACCCTTAGCCGACACGGACTAATCGCAGGAGCAACAGGAACGGGTAAAACCAAAACTTTGCAGTCCTTAGCAGGTGCTTTGTCCGAAAAAGGTATTCCTGTTCTGTTGATGGACATCAAAGGCGACCTTAGCGGCATCGGGGCGTGTGGTGATAGCAGCCCACGCACGATGGAACGCTGCCAAAAACTGCACATTCCTTTTGAATCCCAATCCTATCCCATAGAATTTTTGTCTTTGTCTAACGAAAAAGGCGCTCGTTTGCGGGCAACTGTCATAGAGTTTGGTCCTGTTTTGCTGTCTAAAATCCTCGAACTGAACGATACACAAAGTGGTGTCATTGCTTTGTTGTTTAAGTATTGTGATGACAACGGTTTGCCGCTGCTCGACCTCAAAGACCTTAAACAAGCCTTGCAGTGGGTAACGAACGAAGGTAGCGAAATCATCGAACGACAATACGGTAAGGTGTCGGCTGCTTCTACCAGCACTATTTTGCGAAAAATCATTGAATTGGAACAGCAAGGAGCCGAATTGTTTTTTGGCGAACGTTCCTTTGATGTACAAGATTTATTGCGAAAAGATTCTGTAGGCATGGGCATGGTGAATATCTTGCGCTTGACCGATATTCAAGACCGTCCTAAGTTGTTTTCTACGTTCATGCTGTCATTATTGGCAGAAATATATGCCACTTTTCCCGAAATTGGCGATGCTGACCGCCCCAAATTAGTGTTGTTTATCGACGAAGCTCACTTGATTTTTAACGAAGCCAGCAAAGCTTTGTTGAACCAAATAGAAACGATTATCAAGTTGATTCGTTCCAAAGGTGTAGGTATCTATTTTTGTACACAAAATCCGGCAGATATTCCTAACGAAGTATTGGGACAATTGGGCATGAAAATACAACATGCCCTCCGAGCCTTTACTGCCAAAGACCGCAAAGACATTAAAGCCGCCGCAGAAAATTATCCCATGTCAGAATTTTATGATACCGATGAACTACTGACAACCTTGGGTATTGGCGAGGCATTGGTGACGGTGTTGAGCGAAAAAGGTACACCCACACCTTTAGCACACACGATGATGTGTCCGCCCAAATCACGTATGGACGTTTTGTCTGCCGACGAAATTAATGACATTAACGCACAATCGAATTTGGTGAATAAATACAACCAAGTTATCGACCGCGAAAGTGCTTTCGAAATGCTTTCTGCCAAAATCAACGAGCCAACACCAACTCCCGAAACCCAAAAACCCGCTAAGAAAGAAAAAGAAGAACCGGGTTGGCTGGAGACTATCTCTAAAAATCCAATGGCTAAACAATTAGGTAATACCTTAGTGAAAGAGGTAACACGTAGTTTGTTGGGCGTGTTTGGATTGGGAGGCAAAAGGCGTTAATTTTATTTCCTTTACAACTATATACTATTTCACCCCTTCAGAAGACTGAACTTCCGAAGGGGTGTTTTTTAGATATTGAGATAAGGAAACTGCCCACTATTTAGCAGGCATGATAAACAAACTATCTTCAACAGTCGGATTAATTTCGTAGGTTTTGATTTTGGTGAATTGATTATATTCTTCACCTTGTTCTACTGTTCGGCTTTCCAAATCGTGGGGCAGCAGCAATTTGCCTACAGGTTTATAGGCGCTATAATACTCTTCGTAGTTTTGCTCCGAACCGTCTTTGCGTTTGATTCGGGCTTTGTGCTTGACAAGGAGATAGAGGTCTTTGTCAAAAAAATAGTCATGCGTATCGCCCTCGCGTGTGGTGAGTTGTAGGTGGTATGCCAATGCTCCATCAACATCTTCTTCTCCTATATAGCGCATACTACTACCTTTTTGGGCATAATCAACAAAGGCAAAATCTATATCGGCAGCAAAACGAATGTTTTTGGTTTCGTCTTCATCAAATTTAACATTGATGTCGCGCCCTGTCCATGGTTGGTTGCCCCATGCGGTTGTGCCGTCAAAAGCTCGTACAATTTTTTTGTTTTGCATCGTAGACTCCTGATAGCTTTTACCTTTGCGAGTGATGGTTAGATTAAAAGGAATATCTTGCCATGCCTTGGCGATTCCTGTTTGGCGCAGCACTTGGATTTGTTGTAAATTTTCTTTACCACCAATAGCTTGCAGGTATTTGGCAATAACATCATCGGCAGTTTGTGCCATAGTGGTTTGACTTAGAAGCATAATACACAATAATAGTTGAATCGTTTTCATGTAATTAATAGTTTTTTGGCTCTAAAAGCTAAAAATTGCAGCAAAGGTACGTTTTTTTGGGGATATTTGGTATAAATTGTGTTAAAAAGATAAATTTTGTTGTTATCGTTTGAGGTATTGATTAAGTGCTTCTACCAATTGATAGACAGTTGTGCAGGGATTTTGCATAGAAGGTAAGTGGTGTTTAAGTTGGTGTTGTTCATGCAATTTTTTGGCACGTTGGATAGCTTTTCGTTGTTGTGGCAATAAGCGGTAGTAATTGTGTTGGCGAAAAAAAGCGGTTTTACCACCAGCTTTATCACTATCATAGCTTTTTCCGCGCAAATCATTTTTCCATATTTCGCTAAGGCGTTCATAAAAATATTGGCGCAATACAGCAGCATTACAATGCTCAAAATGCAGCAAAAACCACAACTCAAAGGCATCGTTGCTATAGGCTACTGTTATCTGATAGGCATCGGCTAAAAAGACTGCTTCATCAAAATCGTCGCGGCAATCATAGTTGCTTTGGTTGGTTGCATCTACATAAAAATCGAGGTCAAACACCACCCAAATTTCATGTTCAGGATATTTGGCACTCATTTTGCGTGCTACTTCTACTAAGGCGGTTCTTGAACGTCCTTTGGCAACAGCTTCTACTTGGGCAGAAACCACAGGAAAGGCATTGAAATAATCTGCCTCTGTTTCGCCTTCACAAACAATTAAAAAACGCTTTTGCAAAGGGATACTTTCGATGTGATAGGCTGTTTGTTTATTAGCCCCTCTCCTATTCCACGCCTTGTTAGAGTTTGTGTGCCTATTGGTTTTGTTGTTCATGCTGGTCGATTTTTTCAGTAAAAAACTGGCTCATTTTCTTTACAAAAGGAATAGCACCATAAGCTCCTTCCAAATACTGTTTGTCATATAAAGCATCGTTTCGCACACCTTTGAATTCTACTAAGGTGTTGAGGTGCGATTGTCCAAAACTGTTTTTATCGACAAAACAAATTTGGTCGCGTCGCAATAGATGTGGCTTCAGAAAAGAAGTGTCATGAGTCACAAAAATCAATTGAGCATGATGTGGATTGGTTGCTGGTGCATGAAATAGGGCAATAATAGCATGGGTGAGTTGGGGGTGCAAACGAGCATCAAACTCATCTATCACCAGCACTTTGCCTTCGGTTAGGGTTTGAAGCAAAATAGGACTAAGATAAAGCATTTTTTTGGTGCCTTCCGACTCCCATTCTTCTATATCTTTGGAGATAGTTGCTGTCTGATTACCTGCCTCGTCATATTGATAACGCGACGACATGATGTTGTTTGTCATATTAACCTCTTGTGCAATAAGCCAATCTTTGAGCGCCACCGACAATTCCATTTCACCAATATTAGCAGGCTGTAGGTGTAAGTCTTGCATATCGATATCTGCATTTTTCAATAACTCAATAATGGCTTCTTTTATTTGGTTATTTTGCAATTCTTGTTCCAGTATCTTTTGAATCATCGAATACTGCAAACCCGATATAAGGTTAATAGCAGCAATGGCATTGACCATCGAAGCAGCTATTTTGTTGCCCATTGTTGCCACAGCCGTTAAGAAAAGTGCATTATCCCTAAAAATTTCGTTATTTTCTTTGTTCAAAGTAGCAAATCTTTTCGCCCCTTTAAAGATGGGTTTAACATCAACATCTTTGTTTTCACGCAAAAAATAAGTAGTTTCGCGTCCGTTGGGTGCGCCAAACAACCATTCTGTAATGATTTGTTGTTGTCGCACCTCAAAACCATATCGAAAAACCGCACCTTCGTGCAAAAATATTAACTGAAAAAAAGCAGGTTCGTGAACGGTTTGAGTATTGAGTTGAAATACATCTATCGTTTTTTGTAACAAATTATCATCTTTAACCGAATGCCGCACCAACGCAATAAAAACAGACAATGCTTTGACAATATTGCTTTTACCGCTCGCATTCGCACCATAAATCGCTTTGCTATGCAATAGGCGCAATTTGGGTGTGGCTGCAAAAGTATTGTTTTGGTCAATGATAGATGGATTAGAAGTTATATCGGCTGCTATCATACTCAAAGTTTGCAAATCTTTGTAAGACCTAAAGTTGGCAAAACTAAATTCTATAAACATAGAGCAGTTGTTTATTGGGTTTATTTGTATTTTTTTCGCAAAATTACCATTTAAACATGACAAAAACAAACAAATTGCAAAAGTTTTTTAAAATTACCAATATCACGCTATAAAATCCCCACCTAATTTCCGTACCTTTGTCCGCCCATTCACCTTTTTTTCGCACAAATTTGGTATGCTTAAATGGAAATTAGCACAACAACTCGAGCTATTGTGGTGGAAAAACTACCTTCGCCGAAAATCTCCCGCTGATTATTTGGTGTGGAAACGTCGTTATTGGCAAAACTTTTTGCAAAATTTGGCACTCCAACTGCCTCCCATTTGCGATGTGCTTGATGCAGGTTGCGGTCCTGCGGGCATTTTCACCATCTTGGAACAACAAAAAGTCGTTGCTATAGACCCGCTTTTGGCGCATTATGCCGAGCAATTGTCTCCTCACTTCACTACGGCTGCCTATCCACATGTCCGTTTTGAAGATTGCCGTTTGGAGGACATCAACTATCAACAAAGTTTTGACTATATTTTTTGCATCAATGCCATCAACCATGTTAGTGATTTACCGTTGGCATTGGCACGCTTGAGCGCAGCTTTGCGACCCAATGCCACATTGGTGCTAAGTACTGATGTACATAACCACAACTTCTTTAAACACCTATTCCGACTCCTCCCCTTAGATGCGCTACATCCTCACCAATTTGACTTGGCAGAGTATCGACAACAGCTACCCAACGACCTTCATGTTGTGCAAGAAATCAACTATCAACAAGCTTTTTTCTTTGACTATTATGTGTGGATATTACAAAAAAATAGTCACTAAATAGTCAAAAACGTGATTTTTTTCGTACTTTTGCAAAAAAAATCTTGCTATCCACTAAAACATACCTATCCATGATGAAAAAAATAGGATTATTACTCTTGGCGCTCACCATTGGACAATGGACTTGGGCAAACGAAACGGGTAAATATAAAGTACAGAAAGGCGAAACTTTGTATGGCGTAGCGCTACAACATCGTACCACCATCGCCGAACTCAAACGCCTTAATCCCCAAATTGTGGGAACAAGCATACACATCGGAGAGGTGCTTACCGTGCCATTGCTCCCTGCTCCTCCCGCCGAAAAAACCGACACTACCGCCGCCATTACACCACCACCCGAAGCTATTCAAATAACTGTTTCGGATCAAATTGCTTCGAAAAAAGAAGGTTTCACGTCTAAAAAAACGCTTATTGCCAAAGAAAAAGAAACCCCCATCTCAACAGCATTGAAGGAAACCGTTGCCCAAGAGATGAAGGTCAGCCAAACGGAGGCAAAAAAACCTATTATGAAAGGCGCACCCATGCTAATTCCGACAGACACTAGCAAAAAATTGGGTTTGACCGATACTGTGCCGCTTAGTAAACTAAAACCGATTAAACACATCGTTGCTTCGGGTGAAAATCTATTTGCGTTGGCTCGCTACTATGACCAAAGCCTCAATGACCTAAAAAAATGGAACAACTTCAGCAGTTTGGACATCAAACCAGGACAAGAGGTGGTTGTTATGTGGTTACTACCCAGCGGCGAAGCCTCCAGCACACCCAAAAAAATGAGCAGAGTGGAACTGATCAATGACCATCGTGGACAATTTATGCAGCTCCGAAACGATACGACAGCTAATAATAAACTGCATAGCGAAGAAGGCATTGGAGACTGGTTCGACGACGCAGGCAGTGGTGGTCTCTATTGTTTCCACCGAACTGCTCCCATACAAACCGTTATCAAAATCACCAATCCCCAAAACGGTAAAACAGAATTTGTAAAAGTGGTACAAAAATTGCCCGACAATGTGACAACAGAAGACATCGGTATTAGATTTAATTCTACTGTTGCTAAACGATTAGGGTTAGGAGACCAACAGCGCAGCCGTTTGACTTGGCAATACTATCTGCCACGCAAAAAGAAGTAACCGATACATAATGAAAATTACGCTATCTCCCTACCAAGACGAGTGGAACACGGTTTTTGACCAATTGTGCCAACAACTTGAGCCAATTCTCGCTCCTTTGTCACCAAATATAGCACATATTGGCAGCACATCTGTAATAGGATTGGCTGCCAAACCTATTATTGACATTTTGATAGGCGTGCAGCAACCCGAAGATTTAGATAAGTGCGTCGAACCGATGCTGCGACACGGTTTTATTTACTATGAAAAATACAACGCTATCATGCCGTATCGTCGTTTTTTTGTAGCCTTGAAACCCGAATTGTCTTTGTCATTTAGCCTCCCAAAGGTTTTTAGAGAATACGATGTAGTGCCTCCCAATTTGAGCCAGTATGTCTTGTCAAATATCCACATCATTCCCAAAGACACCTATCATTGGAAACGCCACATTGCTTTCCGTGACTATGTGCGCCAACACCCAAACGTCCGACAACAATACCAAGACCTTAAACAACTTTTGTGCGAACGCGAGTGGGAAAACATGATGGAATACAACAAAGCCAAAGAAAGTTTTATCCTTGATGTACAAGAACAAGCGATGACTTGGTATGAAGCTAAAATAACAACCAACCAAAAAAATATCGGCTACTTCTCACCTTTGGAGAAATAGCCGATACCTAATAGGTATAACTCATCTGGTTTTGATGACCAACACAAATTTTGCCATTCAACTATTTCTGAATGATAGAATTGTCTACATATTCGTCGTGCAAGTCGACAGGTTTGTCTGTTACTCTTTTGAGACGAATGTTTAGCATTTCTATAGCCAAAGAGAAGAAAATAGCAAAATAGAAATAGCTTTTTTCGACATGTTTATGTAAACCTTCGGTAATGAGCATCACGCCAATCAACATCAAGAAACTAAGCCCCAAAATCTTAACAGTAGGGTGACGTTGAATAAAATTACTCAAGCTGTTGACAAATATAATCATCACTACCATAGAAATTACGACAGCAATAATCATAATGGATACTTCTTTCACCAAACCAACTGCCGTCAAAATGGAGTCGACAGAAAACACCAAGTTGAGCAAAGTTATTTCAAATATAACTTTCCCCAATTCAGATTTGCCTTTTTGGAACTGCACATTTTCTTCGTGTCCTTCCAATTTTTGGTGAATTTCGGAAGTTGCTTTGTACAACAAAAAGATACCACCCGCCAACAAAATAATATCGCGCCAACTTAGGGCAACATTGAGAATTGGTATGACACCTGTAACGGGTTGTTCCAAACTGGCTAAATAGCCAATGCCAAACAACAGCACAATTCTGATGCCTAATGCTAATATCAAACCAATTTGCTGCGCTTTTTTCTGCTCTTCTTTGGGCAACTTGGTTGATACAATAGACACAAACACTAAGTTATCTATACCCAACACGATTTCCATCAGTGTCAAGGTAAGCATACTAACTAAACCAGCTCCTGTAAATAAGCTTTCCATCAATATCGTTTTTTTGGGTGCAAAGGTAATAAGTTCAGCAAGATTCACCAAATAATATGCTGTTTTAGTAGCAGAAAAATTAATTCTTGTTAAAAAAAAGGCTATTAAGTAACAAATCCTTACTTTTGCCGTTTAAATGAATAAAAAAAACAAGTTAAAATCAACATGAAAAAAAATGTTTTGGTAGTAGGATTATTATTGTGGTGCAGTCTCGCTGTACAAGCCTCCTACATTTTTATACCGATGAACCCCCAACAAAAAGACCATCTAAAGGCGTATGGTATTGCTTATAGAGCATTGGCTACATATGGTCTTAAAATAGACTGGTTGCTCAACTATCAAGACGGCAGTTTTGGCATTCCCTATACAGCCGCTATCGAAAAAGAATGCCTTCTTCGCAACGTTAGTTACGAGGTGATGCCCGATGCCAAATATAGTGCTATACTTTCAGAAATTGCGCAGCCCGAAGCCAATATGGATGCCGTAAAGTTGGACAAACCACCTAAAATTGCTGTATATACACCCTCCAACAAACCTTCGCACCCTAACCTACCTTGGGACGATGCCGTGACTTTGGTGTTGGAATATGCCGAAATACCTTTTGATAAGGTGTATGACGAAGAAGTGTTGAACAGCGGACTTGTTAAATACGATTGGTTACACCTTCATCACGAAGATTTTACAGGGCAATATGGACGTTTTTATGCCTCCTATCGAAATCAGCCTTGGTATGTGGCACAGGTGCAGTACGAAGAACAAAAAGCTAAACAATTAGGTTTTGGCAAGGTGTCGCAAATGAAATTAGCAGTTGCTCAAAAAATCAAAGAGTATGTAGCAGGTGGTGGATTTATGTTTGCGATGTGTTCGGCAACCGATAGTTATGACATTGCTTTGGCAGCAGAAGGCATTGATATTTGTGCCTCTATGTTTGATGGTGATGGCATGACTGCCGACCCGTCGAGCAAACTTAACTATTTACAGGGTTTTGCATTTAAAGACTATAAATTAAGTCTCAATCCCAACGAATATGAGTTTGCTGATATAGATATTCCAACGCCACGCATTGTTCCCAAAGATGCGGACTATTTTACTTTGTTCGATTTTTCTGCCAAATGGGATCCCGTGCCGTCTATGCTCACCCAAGACCACACACACATCGTAAAAGGTTTTATGGGACAAACAACTGCTTTTCGCAAAAAATATATCCGCGACGACGTATTGATTATGGGTGAAAATAAATCTGCCGACGAAGCTCGTTATATTCATGGCGAATTTGGCGAAGGTTTTTGGACGTTCTATGGCGGACACGACCCCGAAGACTATCAACATATGGTGGGAGATCCCGAAACGAAACTCGAATTACACCCCAATTCACCGGGCTATCGTCTCATTCTCAACAATGTTTTGTTTCCTGCTGCTCGCAAAAAACCACGAAAAACATAGTAATAATAAGGTAGTTTTTCTAACAGCACAAATCCCTCCTGCCGTTTTAGGCAAGAGGGATTTGTGCTGTTTAGTGTCTAATAGATATGGATAATAGTTCGAATGGCGAAGCGCGTTAGGGATTGTAAGGGCAGCCGCAGGCTGGTGCTTGCACCGTTAGCCCTGTAAAGCCCGACCCGCAGGGAAACCCAAAAAAATATTTTCTATCTATTCTGGAAACTTCAACACGGTTGGGTTATGTGTTATTGAGTATGGTGTTATGGTTCTAAGATGGCGTTACTATTGCTTGTTCCGACGAGCAGTCGTGAGCGGGAATCGGGCAATAGTTTGAGTTGTGTGATATCGAGGTTTTCTATCAAGCAAATGCCCGGTTGTTTGTCCTCTTCTATTGTTCCCAATAGTATCCAATCGAAGAACTTAGCACCGTTCTTACATCCCCATTGTACGAGGGTAGGTAATGAAATTTTGGGATAATGGCGCTGAATGGTTTTCATTTCTTCCAAAATACATAGTTGTTCGTTGGAGGCGAGGCTGTCGGTGCCAAGGCAAATATTGTCGGAATAGGGTAAAAAATAATTGAAGTTGGGCAACCTATTTTCGATATATAAGTTGGCGTTGGGACAAAAACACCAATGCGTTTCAGGACTTTCGGTCATGAGCCACTCTGCGTCTTCTTGGTTGCAAAAAGTATTGTGAACTAAAAGAACTTTGGTGTCGCGCGCTAAATATGCCCAAACAAATGCTAGTGAAGTGGCGCTCAATGGTCGGAAAAAAGTATTTATGTCTATACCCAATTCGGCATATAGGTTTGCCCACTCGCCTGTGCCATTCATAAATAATTCATTTTCGGCTTGGCTTTCTTGGTGGTGTATGCTGGTTATAGGGGTGTCGTTAAATTCGTTGTAGGTTTTTATCAACAACAATAGTTCCAAAGAAGCAGTATATGGTGCATGTGGAGTGAGGCTACCATGCGAACGTCCGATTTGAGATATCTCTTCGAATATCATAACGCCTTTTCTGAATCTATCAGCAGCTATTTTGGGGTCAAAACCCATGATTTCGACGAAGGTGTGGTAGTACATATCACTGTCATCTTTGAGTGCAAAAGAGTCGGTGGTATTGGCGATGTCTCCTACTGCCACAATACCATTGGCATACATTTGCACTTCGGCGGCAAGCATGGCTTGGGTAATTTCGTCGGTGTTCTGCTTTGGGCGCAAACGCATATAGTCTACAAATTTTCGCAAACCTATGTGCTTAGGGATTTTGCGGTGTAGAGCAGACAATTCTAAATGGCAGTGTGCGTTGATAAATCCTGGACACAAAACACCTTTATAGTTGGTCACGTCGCTGTAGGTGTCGGCGGGAGCAACTTCTTTGATATAGCCACCATCATCGACCACCACAATGGCACGTGCCAAAGGTTCGGAGTCGGCGCAAGTGATGGTATAATCGGCTTGGATTTTTTTGTATGGCATGGAGATTTTTGAGGTCTAATTGCTGTGTTGTTTAATACGCCCAACGAAGGTAGGTAGCTCCCCAAGTAAAGCCACCTCCAAAGGCGGCTAAAATCAGTTTGTCGTTTTTGTGTAACTGTTTTTCCCACTCCCAGAGGCAAAGCGGAATGGTGGCAGCGGTGGTATTGCCATATTTTTGAATGTTGAGCATCACTTTTTCGGCGGGCAAACCCATTCGGTTGGCGGTGGCATCGATGATTCGTTTGTTGGCTTGGTGCGGTACTAACCATGCAATATCTTCGCCTTTCAATCCGTTGCGCTCCATCACTTCTGCTGCCACATCTGCCATACCTTTAACGGCAAATTTGAAGACTTGTGGTCCGTCTTGGTACACATAATGTTCTTTGGCGATGATGGTTTCGCGGGTTGGCGGGTTGGCAGAACCACCTGCTTTCATATGTAGAAAATGTCTGCCAGCTCCATCGCTTTTGAGGATAGAATCTATAATACCTGTGCCGTCGGCGCGAGCTTCCAACAAAACCGCTCCTGCTCCATCACCAAAAAGCACGCAAGTTGTGCGGTCTTCGTAGTCGATAATAGATGACATTTTATCTGCTCCTACCACAATAATTCGGCGGCAGGCTTGTGTTTCGATGAATTGTTTGCCTATGGTTAAGGCATACAAAAAACCCGAACAAGCCGCACCTACGTCAAAAGAAGGAATGTTGCGCATGCCTACTTTGTCGCAAATAACATTGGCAGTAGATGGAAAAGTCATATCGGGCGTAACGGTAGCGCAAATCAACATGTCGATATCGGTGGGCAAGTGGTTCGTTTTGTCCAACAGCAAACGCACGGCTTCGACAGCCATATCGGAAGTGGCTTTACCTTTGCCTTTCAGAATGCGACGCTCGCTGATACCCGTTCGGGAGCTAATCCATTCGTTGTCCGTATCTACTAATTTTTCTAATTCATGGTTTGTTAACACATAATCAGGCACATAGCCCGCCACGCCTGTAATGGCAGCATATCTTTGTTGCATACAATATAAACAGATAGGTTGGTTTGGAAAAATGCTTTGGAAGGAAATGGAATTGGCGAAACAATAGCCACCACCAATGTTTTTTAGACGTAAAAAAAGCGTTTGGTTATGTTCAAAAATGGCTTTTGGATAAATAAACACAAAAAAATCTGCTCGACACTTTGGGCAGAGCAGATTTTTGTAGAGAAAAGGCTATATGGTTAGACGCAAAAAACTTGCCAACATCATTACTACCATATAAATATAATGGTTGAGGTTGGTTTTGTTGTACATACGTAGCCCCGATGCAATACATCTAAAAAGTTTATTCGTCGTCTGTCGATGTTGTTGCAGCTTTCACGGCCATAGCCAATTTGCCACGATAGTAGCCACAGTTGCCACAAACATGGTGCAAACGGGTGGGTTGTCCGCAGTTGGAACAGTTAACAAATTGACGTGGTGTAAGTTTGTAATGGGTACGGCGCTTGTCGCGACGAATTTGTGAGATTTTTCGTTTAGGATGTGCCATTGATCAATGGTTTATGTTGATTAAAATTATTAATAGTATGTTTATGATTTTTTGAGTTTTTGTAGTTGTAACCAACGCGGGTCGATGTCTTGGTCTTCGGCATCTATGGCTTCTTGGTTGGTGCGTTGCAGGGCTTGCAATACGTCTTCGTTGCAAGGCATTTTGCCTTCGCTGTTTTTCGGACAAAGGCGGTTGCCCAAGGGGTCTAAGGGAATAGAACTTTGCATGGGAATATGTAGCACAATAAATTCGTACAACAGTTCTGCTACGTTATAGCTTGTCATATCGGGCGACAGGTAAACAATGTCCAAATCGTCGTCGGTAGCAAAGGTTGGAACATTACCAACTTTCATGGCTATTTCGTGTTGGTCACTCACGGGATAGTCTATTGGCGCTAAACAGCGGTCGCAAGTGAGTCCGATAGTGCCTTGAAAGGCGATGTCCATGACAAACAAGTTATCTTTGTTTTTGTGGAAATCTAATTGTACGGTAATGTTGGCTTGTGTGAGCAAAGGGTCTTCGAAGTGGGTAAAAAATTCATCTTCGATGGCGTATTCGTAGTGGTGTGTGCCTTTTTTTAGTCCGAAAAAGGGAATGTCAAAGGCTATGAGGTGTTTTTGGGTGGAGGATGGGGATTTCATGATAACTTAATGAAAGCGAAATATTGGAATGAAAATCAAAAAAATGCGGGTAAGGTGTTATGATTTGTAGAGAGTTGTTAACCATTCCACAAAATACTTTCCTATTTGTTGATGAGTAGAAAAATAATTTTTGGTAATTGCTAAACCCATTGGAGTTCCGGGGCTTGATTGCCAGGATAGCCATGTATGAATTTGTGCCTTTGGACGGTGTGCTGACAGGTATTTTTGTAGTTGTTTAGATTCAATATCAGTCAAAACTTGTTCAACAATAGGCATTAACATATCATCATCGGGAACAAGTAATTTTGAGAAATATTGGCTTTCTGACATATTGCCTTTATGACGTGCAAATCATCATTACCCTCCACTAACAACTTATTGGAAAATTTATCGTTATTCATGTTTAGCGGATTTCGATATGATTGTGTTTAGCTATACTTAATTCTTGTGCATCAAACTCAACCGCCTGCACCTGACTATTCAAACCACTATTAAGCCTAATCAAACGTCCTTGGTGAGTAAAATCATATTTATTCATAGCATTTTCAAAGCTAAATATACAATCCTCGCTATGGGTGGTCGCAAAAACTTGTACATTCAATTTGTTCGCTACCATAAAAATCATTTTCCACAAAGTTTCTTGTACGCTATAGTGCAAGCCATTCTCAAATTCATCTATGAGCAAATAACCATTATCGGCATTCACCAAAGCCAAAATAATCGTCAATACTCTATTCAAGCCGTCTCCCATACTTTTAAGCGGTATTGGCGTTTGTTGATGCGTCAGTTTGATATATGCTACACGTTCTCGCTCTCCAATAAAAGCCAAACGTTCTACTTGTGGCTCAATGATCCGCAAAGCATTGATATAGTCAAAACAAATCATACTTTCAATTATTTGTTTATAATTTGAAAGTTTAGTGTAAGCAATGACTTTAATTCATCAGCATAACTTAAAGTATTGTCCAAATAATAAAATATCTTTTCTTCAAAAGCCGCTAATTTTTC
>JAEUUX010000217.1 GCA_016787295.1 Chitinophagales bacterium | reverse complement strand
GTCCCAACAGTTTTACTTCCTCCGACCAGAATCCCACTATTAGCAATGTCGATGCCACACACGCTGGGAATTATACCGTTGTGGTAACGAGTGCCGACAATTGTGCCAGCACAGCTACTACAACCGTAGCCACTATCACCTACATTCCGGCACCCATTCTTTCCCTGACCGACCCTCGCAATTGTGCCAATGGCTTAGACCTTGATAACGATGGTACTAAAGAATACGCACAAGAGCTGATTACTATTCAGCCAGGTACACCACCTTATAGCGTAACAGTTATATCGGGTTTATTTAGCTCAACGGGTGTAGCCTTGACACCTGCCACCGCCACAGCGCTCATTACAGGACCCGTAGGAGGCAACTATACCATTACGGCTTATGTGCCTGCCAATGGCTCAAGTACTTATAGCCTAACAGTACAAGACTCCGCCGCACCGACACCTTTGACAGACAGCATCAATGGCGGACCTTGCGTGGCTTGTCCAGTAGGTTGTGCTGCCTCTAAAACAATGCAATGGATACATTAATTTCCTGCTAACAGTAACCAATAAACTACACAAAACTTATAGACAAAAACTTATCGGCTGCTCACCAGAGTAGCCGATAAGTTTTTTTTAATATGTAAGACCAACTTTTGCGGTTGTAACACCTATTAGAAGTGGAGAGGCACCACTCGTCATACCTAAATTGGTTTGCAAAAAGACGATAAAACATACTTGAAAACGCAAATAATACAAGATAGAAATAGCCACAACAACCTTATATTGTCCCAATATCGGAACATAAAAAACTATCATTTTCCATCTTTTTATCTCTATACTATTCAATGACACAACAACTCTTATGGACAGTCATCAACGTAGAGATTTAGATAAGTTTTAGGTGGTAAAGTATATAAAATTATGATAATTGGTGTGCGGAGTTGTCATAAAAAAGTTGCAAAATGTGGCAAATTTCCCCAAAAATGGGAAAGAAAATGAGTATCAAGTCTTAGCAAAATATAATATCGATACCTAAAAAGAGATGCTCGGCAAAAGATGCAAAATGTAAGATACCATCAAAATACTACTTACGATATAAAGCATAAGTAGTTAAAAATAAGGATGTTACATATTGTTTTTTTATTTTATGTGCTTTTTATGAAGCCAAAATACTAATTACAACTTAAAACTTATGTACTCACAAATCCAATAAAGTGGTCAAGATTGGTCATTAATCTTGTTAACAAACCGATAATTTTGTACAGAAACTTTCTGTACTAGGTGAAACAAAAAAGTATTATCTTTGTAAGCATGTAGTAGCCCTGCTACTATGATAATTTAGACGCGTAACTTATTTTAACACCAAAATTTCTTTATCAATGAAAAAATTACTCTTTTCAACAGTCCTCGTGACTGCCATGCTACTGACTACCGCTGTGCAGGATGCGGTTGCGCAGAGCGCGCAACATTCTACAGTAAATGTGGAGCGAGCCACGTTTAAAAAAACACCACCCAAAGAACAACAAGAGGTGAGTGAAGAACAAAAGATCCGTGAAAAGGAAGAAGCAGAAAACGCTAAAAACCTTAAAAAAGGACAACTTATTCCTACTACAACCCCAAAAACCAAACCTATTCGCGAAGGGCGAAAAGCCAAAAAATAACATTTAAACCAACTTATCAAAAAAATGAAAAAAATATTGTTTTTACTAACGTTGGCTATTTTAGGCTTTTCATACAAAGCCCAAGCATGCCACTACGCCGATGCAGTACAAGTCGGTAATACCATTAATAATGGCAATGGCACGTATACTTTTACAGTACAAATTTGTCAAGGCTATGGTATTGAGGGAACGACTCCCAATGGTAGCGATGTTAATGGCAATGGAACCATCGCATTAGCCGGTATTGATGACACTGACGGTTTTAGAGTAGTACTAACAGGCGCTACCTTCGCAGGAAGTGGCTTCCCTGCTACCGTTGCTTCTCCCGACATGGTAAACGGTAATAGCGTTTCAGGAGCTTTGTCAGGAAGTTCTACTGTCCTCTATACTGGTACAGGTTTGTTCATTGACCTTCAGGCTGTTTCTTGTGTTGATAATACTTGTACTCAAGCTGGTGCTAATAGTCTTTGCTGGAACATGACTTTCACTACTACAGGTCTTCCTTCCAATGTACAAATTAATGGTATAGAAGACAATACAACAAGTGGTAGTGGTACTCAAAGTTGTCCCTTGAGTTTCCGTCCCATTGCTCCTTGTCCTATTTATACGCTAAATCCTCCCACAGCAGTTTGTAGTGGTGGTGCCATTAACTTTCCTTTTACTGGCACTTGTTCGGGTTTAGACGCAACAGCCTCGTCTGGTCCAGTTATTGATATATTCTATTATGACCCCGCAGGTTCAGGTGGAACTTTAGCACCCGCAGGCTACGAAAGTACTATCAATATTTCAGCACCTACCGAAACATTTGAAGATGCAGCAAATAACCCACAAGGTATTGATGACAAAGACCCTAATCTAACAGCCGCTGATTGGGATATTAGTTGCTCCAGCCCCGGTTCTTTTGGTGGTTTTACCAATGAAACGTGTCAACCTATTACTGTTACTTTCTTTGCTGTTGTATTTGACTACTCCATTGATTCAGATGGCGATACACGTGCCGAGTATAACCCTAATTGTAGCATACAAAGATACGATGTAACTATCTATCCCGCTCCTTTTACCGCAGTTCCTGTTGTTGGTGCATGTGAACAAGCCGCAAGCATTGAACTACAAGCAGCCGATGGTTCAGTTTGTGATAGCCAAATAGGTACAGTACCCGTAAGACCTGCTTGTACTACCCCCGCAGGAGCCGCCAATGACAACCAACCCTTGAGCTACTCTTGGGATGTAAATGCCATTGCCACTATTATGGGCGTTATGCCAGTCCAAATTCCTACTTGTTTCACATCAACTTCTTTTAGTGGTACTGTAACTGCCAATTGTTTATCATTAGGCTGCCCTGCCCCCACCTGCCCTAGTTATGGCGCACCTGTGCATACTGGCATGGCTTGTTCAGGTCAGCAATACTCCGTTGAAATACCCAATACTAGTTGCCCAGCATTAGCTAATTTTACCATTACATTTGACCCCGGAAGTAGTTTTAATTATGAGTTCGCTTGGGAATTGATTAACAATGCTACCAATGCAGTTGTGGCTTCTGGTGGTAATGCAGATATGCTTAATTCTGGTGGTCCAGGAAATGCAGGAGGTAATAATGTTGCTCAATCGGGTGACCCTGGCGTTTACCCTGACAGTCAGGGTACAGTTACTATTCCTATAACAGTTAACCCCGCTATAGATGGACAATCATTTACCATCTACCTATATTCAGATGATGCTCAAGGATTTCAAGGCACAGGAGGATTTTTTACTATCACAAGCAACAATCCTGCTGCAACTATTTTGTATGACGAAACCGATGCTTCATTGGGAAATTTTGATAACACCAACTTAGGCTTTACTGCTCCCTTGTATAATGCTTCTGATATATCGATTGAGTATTTTGCTGATGGTGCTTCTTTGGGTTCTTTTGCTTATGGTCCTTGTGCCGATGCAACAAGTTTTATTACATTGACGAATCCTAACTTCTGCACTACTATAGTCAAAACAGTTACTTATGAATTGACTTGTGACGACACTGGTGAGGTTATTCAAGCAGGTACTTTTGATGTAACCGTATATCCAAGTCTTCCTACTTCAGCAGCCGATTTGGTGACTATTACCATCGACCCTTTGACTTGTAATCCTGTTATTACACCCAACAATGATTGTAATGCTGCTGATATTGGTAGCACCTTTACCGTAACTCTTGCACCACCGCCTACTCCGACTATGGGTACTAGTGGTACGGCTCATTACGATGTGGTTTATAATGGTATAGCTGGCGGACCAAATTGTTGTGCTACTGGTGGTCCATCAGTTCCATTTACTTTTACAACAGGAGATGCCACAGCGGTAGCACAAGCCAGTCCGTTTGGAGGTGTAAATAATTCAGCTTATACAACAACAACTGTAGCTTCTGACCCTAATAGTTCGGGAGCAGGTAATGCCATTTCGGGTAGTTTTCAGGTGGTAATGACAGGTTATTCTTTCCCCAACCCTCCCGGAACAGGAACCAATACTAGCTATTGGGTTACTATAATGGTAGATGGCACTACAATATCTGATGTTGTTTCGACCAATCCTGGTCCTGCCACTTCAACAACTACCATTACCTTGGCGCAAATTGCTGCTGCCGGTGTAACATTTGATGAAAACAGTGTCATAGAGGTTTGGATTTATCCAAATTCTTTTAGTGGCGGCTCACCAGTAATAAACACTACATACGTTCCCGGTGGTCCTGCAAATGATGAAGGAGAATGGACAGCCACTTCTATAGATATTACCAATGTAAGTTTTACTTATGATAAACTTATCCCAACCCCTGCTGACTGCGACTTTATAGTAGATGTGCCATTCAACTGTCCTACCTGTACAGCAAGTATTAACAATCCTACTGGTACCAATATGGTGCTTTGTGGTAATGGTGGAGCCTTAATAGGCACAGATGCAGCTACAACCACTGCTACTACGGGTTATACCAATTTATACTTATTGGTCAATAACTTAGATATTATTGTTGCCACAGCCTCATCACCTGCGGCTTTGGTAGCACCTGCTAATACTCCGGCAGCAACATGTGTGGCTAATACCGATGATACTTATACTGTATATGCTTTGCAATATCAAGATTTGCAAGGTATTGATATTACAGCGGGTTCTACTACGCTTACATCTATTGCCGATGCAGATGGCGACCTGATTGGTACAAGTCCTACCTTATCTGCTTGTATGGATTTGTCGGCACCGGGCATTACGGTTGATGTATTAGCTCCTATGATAGTTAATACAGAGGTATTAGCGTGCAGCGGCGGTACATATAGTGTAAATGTAGAAGCTTGTGGTGGGTCAACAACTACTTTTGCCGATTTGACCGTAGCAAATATGAGTGCAGCTTTGCCGGGTACTGAAGCATACAGTTCATGGGTAAATATTGCAGATAATTTATACCGAGCTACTATCAGTAACATAGCAACTGACCCTTCAGGTGCTACTATCACCGTTACTGTATCTTCTACGGGAGGCATTCCTGTTTGTACGGGAACTTCTACTTTCGTCTTGCAAGAATGCTCCGCTACTTGCCCCACCGCCACTACTGTCACCGATGACACGGGTGTCGGTTGTGGAACAGGCTCGACCGATGATTTAAGTACATGGCAAACAGCCGTAGCAGCCGCCAATCCAAACGGTTTGGTCTATGCCACCAATGTTATTCCCGATGCAGGTGTTACTCTTCCCGACGGTATGCTTGTCGACGGGCTTAACTCCACTTGCGGAGGTATCTCACAAACCACCAGAGCGTATGTATATTGTGATGT
>JAEUUX010000023.1 GCA_016787295.1 Chitinophagales bacterium | reverse complement strand
GAAAAAAACCAATTAGCTGCCTACTTAGCCCATAGCTTGGGCATGGGTAATGAGGCTATTGCGCAAAAATTGAATATTGAAGTAGACGAAATACCCAAACTAATAGCCGAATATATTGCAAAAAATCCACGAAATTAATTGATTAAGTGGGCAACCTAATGTCATTGCTTTTGAGTGAGTGTTATTAAAAATTCAAAACATCAATTTCATGTATACTATTCATGTTCAGTTTGAACAGCAAGATTTACAATCTACTATTATTCACTGCGAAGAAGACCATACGATATTAGAGGCTGTGTTGCTCAATGATATTCACCTTAACCATAACTGTGGCGGTGTGTGTGCTTGTACAACCTGCCATATTTATATCGAAGAAGGCGAAGATTTTATTGACGAAATGAGCGAACGCGAAGAGGACTACGTAGACCGAGCTACTAATCCACGCCTTAACTCGCGTTTAGCCTGCCAATGTTTGTTATTACCACTCAACAAACAAACAAACGCTACTGTTAGCATCACTATCCCCGACCAAAGCGACATTATCGGACACGAACATTAACCAACATTTTTTATTTATGTCTATAATAGAACCACCAATAGAATGGAGTGATTATGAAGATATTGCCATAAAACTCTATGAAAAATTCGGTGACGATTTCACAGAAGCCAAAATATACCGCATTCGTTTTACTGACCTCATAGAATGGGTATTGAAATTAGACAATTTTGTGGGTAAGCGCGAAGCCTGCAATGAAGGACATTTAGAGATGATCCAGTCTACTTGGGTTTATGAATGGCGCGACAATCAAAATACGGCATGAACCAAAGGCGTTCATGCCGTATTTTTTGTGTCTATTTTGTATGTATTACCAATGAAAATCGAGTTTTTTCCATATATTGCCAATCAAAGACCTATCATTTAGGTTGATCTGGAAAGTAGCAGAAGCATAGAGCGGGATAGTCGGTGTATAGAGAAGTAAGTTGGTTTCTTTGCTATAGAACTGCAAACGTCGGTTAAAAGCCGTACCTACTTGCATCAACAAACGTCCTTTGGTGAGGCGATATTCAGCAATTGTACTGAATTTGAAATAGGTACTTCGAAGGCTTACCCTATCCAAAGTACTACCGGGCGAATCGTTGGGAAGTAATAAATTACGGTTTTCAAAACCCGTGTTAAAACCACTCCAAGCCAACTCGATAGAGGCTCGCAATTTAGGGTTTTTGCGATAGGTAAATTTCAATTGAAAAGGCAAAGTGGCTTGCAAACTAAAAAATGGCGGCAAACCTGCATTAATCCCAATGAAAGGAACAGGTAAAATTCGTCCGTCATAGTAATTCAAAAAAACACCATAGTAATACAAAAATAAGTACTTATGAACGCGAGCTTGCGCCAAATAAGCATTTAATTGCGGTTGCCATTTTCGAAAAGTTGACGGTTCTTCCGACACTCCCAAATTAGCACCATAGAACCACATCGTAAAATTCTTTTGCAGATGCAAACCCATCACACCCGTCGAACCATAATAAGCCCGATGCCCCGACGAGTCGATACTCAACTGCAACTGTCGCATACCTCCCGAAACCGTCCAAAATATCTGATGCCCGCTCACATCAACAGGAATAGATTTACCTATGTTTTTTAGGCTCAAATCCTTCCAACTTTTGATGTTTTTTAAGTTTTTGAGTTTATTTAAATTCAAATCCACATCAAATTTGCCCTTTATCGGTATGGTAGCATTGCCACCTATGCCGAAATGTTGGTAGGTTTGCGTGCTACCTTTTTGCAACGGACTTTCGTTAAATAGTTCCGTTTTTATGTTGATTTGTGGAATAAAAAACTGGTCAAAATCTTTGACTTCTAAATCCTGCGCCTGCATAATAGCACACCAACATTGGCTCAAGCACAAAAAAAGTACTACTATCTGTGTTTTTTGCATTTTTTTTAGTTCTTTAATTAATTATAGCAAAATAGTTGGGGGCAAAGCTACAAAAAAATTACTGCAATAACGATTAACAACTCAAAAAATTGTACCTTTGAGGGCAAAATAACAAAAAAACAAAATTAGAATGACTACTGTACAAAAATTATTCATTGTTACGCTTATTTTGCAACTAATTGCATTTTTGCTCCTATTTATTAACAACTCTATCACACCTATCAGCACAGCAATAACTACTTTTGTGCTACCTATTTTAACATTCAATAGCCCTTTGCTCACAATTAGCTCAATTTATTTACTGTTAAAACAACCAGAAGTAGGAAAAATTGCTCCTATATTGGGCGCTATTGGTGGAATTATTGGCACTATTATGATTATAGGGCTGATTTATGCTATCAAGTACTTCCAATAAGTTTATTCCAACCTTTTTGAATGTCAAATATTTTGCTTATGAAAACAATTTTTACAACCCTAATTTGTATTCTCCCATTCTTGGCGGCTTTTGCCGATCCTTGCGAAAATTTTTATGCCAATTTTAGCTATAGTAACCCCGATGGTAGTTTAGTGGTATTGTTTAATAATTTGTCCGAAGGTGATGCGTCAGATGTATTATGGTCTTTTGGCGATGGTACAGAATCCGATGCTCTCAATCCTCAACATACCTACGCAGCAGAAGGAACTTACGAAATTTGCTTGACAATAGAAAATTCTACTTGCCACAGCGAAACCTGCAAATCTGTTATTATCCCTGAAACACAACCGCCTATTTGCGAAGCCGCATTTACCTACACCATGAACGGCAGTACTATTGTGTTTGACAATAATTCCGTAACAAGTTTAGCCGATTTCACCCACTATATCTGGAACTTTGGTGACAATACGGCTAATTCCGAACTTGCCAATCCAACACATACCTACGCTGCTAACGGTGTGTACCAAGTCTGTTTAACAGTGTGGAACAATGAAACCAATTGCGAAGACCATTTGTGTCAAGCTATCACCATTAACACAACGCCTGCTCCTTGCGAAGCTGCATTTACCTACACCATGAACGGCAGTACTATTGTGTTTGACAATAACTCCGTAACAAGTTTAGCCGATTTTACCCACTATATCTGGAACTTTGGTGACAATACGGCTAATTCCGAACTTGCCAATCCAACACATACCTACGCTGCTAACGGTGTGTATCAAGTCTGTTTAACAGTGTGGAACAATGAAACCAATTGCGAAGACCATTTGTGTCAAGCTATCACCATTAACACAACGCCTGCTCCTTGCGAAGCCGCATTTACCTACACCATGAACGGCAATACCGTTGTGTTTGACAATAACTCCGTAACAAGTTTAGCCGATTTCACCCACTATATCTGGAACTTTGGTGACAATACGGCTAATTCCGAACTTGCCAATCCAACACATACCTATGCTGCTAACGGTGTGTATCAAGTCTGTTTAACAGTGTGGAACAATGAAACCAATTGCGAAGACCATTTGTGTCAAGCTATCACCATTAACATAACGCCTGCTCCTTGCGAAGCCGCATTTACCTACACCATGAACGGCAGTACTATTGTGTTTGACAATAATTCTGTCACAAGTTTAGCCGATTTCACCCACTATATCTGGCATTTCGGAGACGACACTGCTACCTCCGACCTTGCTAATCCAACACATACCTACGCTGCTAACGGTGTGTATCAAGTTTGTTTAACAGTGTGGAACAATGAAACCAATTGCGAAGACCAAGTGTGCCAAACCATTACAATCAATAATACTCCAACACCTTGCGAAGCGGCATTTACCTATACGGTTAATGGCAATGTAGCGGTTTTGACCAATACTTCTACTGTTGGAAACGCCAATGCTTACCAATCCATTTGGTACAACAACGGAATGGCTGTTAGCACACAACAAAACACCTCCATAACTTTTCCAGCCAACGGTAGTTACAATGTCTGTCTTAGCATACAAAATAACGACATTGACTGTGGCGACCAAGTGTGTCAAACCATTACAATCAATAATGTTCTAACACCTTGCGAAGCTGCATTTACCTACACCATGAACGGCAGTACTGTTGTGTTTGACAATAACTCCGTAACAAGTTTAGCCGATTTCACCCATTATATCTGGAACTTTGGTGACAACACAACTAATTCCGAACTCGCCAATCCAACACATACCTACACTGCTAACGGCGTGTACCAAGTCTGTTTAACAGTGTGGAACAATGAAACCAATTGCGAAGATCATTTGTGTCAAGCTATCACCATTAACACAACGCCTGCTCCTTGCGAAGCTGCATTTACCTATACCATGAACGGCAGTACTGTTGTATTTGACAATAATTCTGTCACAAGTTTAGCCGATTTCACCCACTATATCTGGCATTTCGGAGACGACACTGCTACCTCCGACCTTGCCAATCCAACACATACCTATGCTGCTAACGGTGTGTATCAAGTCTGTTTAACAGTGTGGAACAATGAAACCAATTGCGAAGACCAAGTGTGCCAAACCATTACAATTAATAGTGTTCCAACACCTTGCGAAGCGGCGTTCATCTATACGGTTAATGGCAATGTTGCGGTTTTGACCAATACTTCTACTGTTGGAAACGCCAATGCTTACCAATCCATTTGGTACAACAACGGAACGGCTGTTAGCACACAACAAAACACCTCCATAACTTTTCCAGCCAACGGTAGTTATAATATCTGTTTAGTTGTGTACAATGATGACATAAACTGCGAAGACCAAGTGTGCCAAACCATTACAATCAATAACGTTCCAACACCTTGCGAAGCAGCATTTACCTATACGGTTAATGGCAGTACTATTGTGTTTGACAATAATTCCGTAACAAGTTTAGCCGATTTCACTCATTATACTTGGCATTTCGGAGACGACACTGCTACCTCCGACCTTGCCAATCCAACGCATACCTATGCTACTAATGGAACTTACCAAGTCTGTCTATTGGTGTGGAACAATGAAACCAATTGCGAAGACCAAGTGTGCCAAACCATTACAATCAATAACATTCCAACACCTTGCGAAGCGGCGTTCATCTATACGGTTAATGGCAATGTAGCGGTTTTGACCAATACTTCTACTGTTGGAAACGCCAATGCTTACCAATCCATTTGGTACAACAACGGAATGGCTGTTAGCACACAACAAAATACCTCCATAACTTTTCCAGCCAATGGTAGTTACAATGTCTGTCTTAGCATACAAAATAACGATATTGACTGTGGCGACCAAACCTGCCAAACCATTACAATCAATAATGTTCCAACACCTTGCGAAGCGGCATTTACCTACACCATGAACGGCAGTACTATTGTGTTTGACAATAATTCTGTCACAGGGATGAATGACTTTAACCATTATACTTGGCATTTCGGAGACGACACTGCTACCTCCGACCTTGCCAATCCAACGCATACCTACGCTACTAATGGAACTTACCAAGTCTGTCTATTGGTGTGGAACAATGAAACGAATTGTGAAGATGACATTTGCCAAAC
>JAEUUX010000170.1 GCA_016787295.1 Chitinophagales bacterium | reverse complement strand
ATGAATCGTTGCTTCATAGTAATGAATCGTTGCTTCATAGTAATGAATCGTTGCTTCATAGTAATGAATCGTTGCTTCATAGTAATGAATCGTTGCTTCATAGTAATGAATCGTTGCTTCATAGTAATGAATCGTTAGTTCATGGGAAACATCGATAAATAACTTGATTAAAAAACTTGGTGAAATGAAATAGTTGTTGTATTTTTGCGCAACAGAATAACTGTGTTATAATTTTTCTTTAATATGACCAATACAGAGCAAGCCTTAAATTGGCTTATCCAGCAAAGTAAAGCCGACACTAACTTGATTAGCGATGGACATCATACTTTCGCCGAATTGTATGACCACCGCATTACGTTATTTATGGCTTTGTGCTACTTATTACACACCTACGAAACCGACCAACACCAAATTTGGCGAAGTATGGCTCATCATGATGGCGTGGTATGGGAAGGTTGGTTTATTATGGGCATAGATACCGCCGCAGGACAGCAGATTAGCTATCACCTACCCATGAACCGTTGGGACGAGGCGGGTTTTGCTACTACTTTGCCTTGTTCGCCTATCTGGGACGGACATCAATCAAAAGAGGTATTGGCACGTTTGAGACAGTTGTATGAGCGATAACAAAGTGGATAGGGTAGGAGAGAAGCGGTACAGTTTTGCTGAACGTTCATTCTACTTTCCAACAATAAAGCATTGCTATTTATTTAAAAAAACAAGAAAAAATAAATGTGTCGGGAACTTTTTGTTGCCTTTCATAGTTTGTACTGAAGTAGGCAAGTTGGTATAGGTATATCGGACTTGCAATTTTTTTTATTGCATCATTCTATCCCCCCAAACCTTTATTAATTTCATGAGCGAATTGTACAGTTATCATGTTTTTTTGTTTCCTTTTAAGTGGGAAATATGGCAAGGCGAAAAACACACAAAAACTCCTTTGAGCGGACGCACTTTACTCAAGGACATACAAAAGCAATTGCCTGTTCCTTATTGGGAGCCGTTTACATTTGTTCCACAAATCAAGCAGGGGTACAATACTTATAACGAATATAGCTATTTCTATGACTTTGCGCGCGATGTGCTTTGTTTAGACGAAAAACAGCGCAACATTGGGGCATTACAGTTTGAGTATAAAGGTGTTTGCCCTACTTCGACCTATAACATTAGTTTTGCGAAAAAAGATTATCAACTCTCCATTCAAAAAATACTGCTCAATTTGTATGACGATGGTATTGGAGTGTTATCGTTTCATTTGGAGAATCGCACCTACAAAGATTTTGATGATATACTGAAAATCAATGATAGCGGGCGACGCCTTTATCCACAGTTCTTGGGAACGGATAATAATAGGCTAACGCAAATTCCCAAAGGGAGTTTTTTAGCTAACAGCATCAAATTGCAAGATGTTGATTGGATAGGTGGCACGGAGATAATAGAAGATTTTTCGCACTATGACCAACAGGAGCAAGTGGTGGAAATGCCATTTGTATTGCCAAATCATTTTGCTAAACTTTTGGGGCAACGTTTCGTAACCATGTACCAACACCATTTGAAGGGTGACGTGTTAATACACCCGATTTTGGACGACCGAATGTTTGTATTATCTTATGCCATTAATCAATCTTTGTTGGAAGATTTGGCTAAAATAGCTGAAAAAGACGACAGTGATAGTGCAAACGAAGAGGAAGAAGCAAAAGAAGCAAAAAAACAATGGTACGAATATGTTTTTGTAGATGGTAGCGGTTCAACTTGCCATAGTGAAACGATGTTGAATCGCCACTTAGAGGCGGCAACCTACGACCGTTGGTTAGGATATAAAGCAGATGGAAAATATGCGGGACATTTGTTTGGCATAAGCCGCTACTCGATGGTTGTGTTGGCTACCGACTCTTGGTTTCCTAAAAATGTACTTATCCACCATGTTCGTTATATATACTTTCAGATGGTTTTACTGTGTTTGGTGCAGCGGGCTTCGCTTATCAACTTTTCGGGCGAAGTGGCGCGCATATCTGAACGTTTGAGCAGCGATTTCAGAAAATTAGATGCAGAACGCCCTCATATTGCCAAACTATATTTAAGCTATATAAAGTTTGTTAACCGTATCTATTTTCGCGAGATTAGCCCACAGGAGCAGGGTATTGAATTGTATGACCAACTTCAGCAACAAATGCGCATTCGTCAAGATGTGGAAGATTTAGGGCGCGAAATACAAGAACTCAACACTTTTTCGGATACCATACAACAAGGGCATCTAACTTTTATTGCAGGTAAATTCTTGCCCGCAAGCCTCGTTGCAGGTATATTGGGCATCAATGCAGAAATAGGAAAACCTACTGAAAAATTTTGGATAGGTGTTGCCATTATTGCTATCGTATTTTTTATTTCTGACGGAATTATTCGTTTACTTCAAAAAAAATAAATTGTATGTCAACAGAAAATACATCAACGCTATGTTGGGCTGTTATTGTATGCGCTGTTATTGTATGCGCTGTGCTTAATGCAGTTAGTTTCTTTTTTTTAAAATGCTTAGATGAAAAAAATTGGTATGGTACGCTACCTTTTTTCTACATATTCCCGATTTGCAATACGGTTTTTGTCATAGCCATTTTGGTATATGGTTATTTCACGCAGTTGTTGAACAATCAACGGCACGAATTCGACAAAACAATGGAGGAAAGAAAGGAGTTGAGGAGAAAATAAGCAGAAAAAGAACCTTCACCAGTTAGTAAGCCTGATGATTTTGAACACCTTGAGCGCTTGTTTAAAATAGGTGTTGAGCATAAAATTTCGCTTGACGACTTGCTGCGATATATAGAAAAAGTTGAAGAAATTGTAACTTCGAAAAAAAGTAATTAGGATAATGATGCTTCTACTTCGAAATAGTTTATTGTTTTCTCTCTCCTTTCTCCATTTTCACAAATAAACTTTTTACCTTTGCTCCAAAATTATACTATTCCATTAAAACATAAAGGTACATATCATGACAAACAACAACCAGTCAAGATTCATCCGAGAATTTCAATTACAACAACACACACCTATTATCCATTTTCAAGCCGACCAAGATGGAGCTACTTTGCGCGCCACCGAACTAAAACCAAAGTTGGATAAATTCATTATCGCTAAGGAATCTTGGCAGAACGATCCTACTTCGACCGATAAAGATTGGAAGAAGAACATAAAAAAAGAGGCACGCCATTTTTTTATTGGTAAAAACCAAGCCGAGTTCCCTGCCTTGGACTACAAAGTGCGCATTACGGAAGAAGGAAACGCAAAAAACTACATTTTTGCAAGTTTGCTCAACGGAAAACAGAAAGATTTGGTTAGCAAAAACGCTTACATACCCATTTCGCCTGCGCCCTACTTTGCCGATAATCAGTTCATCAAATCTTATGAAGCCGATTTTGACTCTATCCGCAAAGGAGTATTGTGTGAAGGCAGCATTACGGTTACTTTTTTTTCGCTTAATACCGACTTGCTCGATATTATTGACAAATATTTTGAAGAATTTTTGTTGTTGCACAACTTTGGTACGCGCCAAAGCAAAGGTTTTGGCAGTTTCACCACTGCCAATTTGAACGATGAACGCATTACAGAGATTTTTCGCCAAAATGCACGTCCTGTTTTTTGTTCTATCCAAACGTATATTGGAATAGACCAAATTTTCAAGATGATAACAGACACCTATCAGGTATTGAAAAGCGGCAAAGGCAAGAAAAACAGCGATGGGATTCGCCAAACGCCCTCCAAATTGCAACAACATTATCTAACAAAAAAAATAGAGGGACTTCCTGTTGTTTGGGAAGCCGTTCCTATTAAAGACTGTTTGTATTATCGCAAAGAAAACCGCGAACAAGCCGATGGAGCAAAACAAATAGTCGCTTGGCCCAACGAGCGCTACATTCGCATACTATTGGGTTTGGCAGAGGAATATGTCTATATGCAAGCAAGCATTCCTATAGATAAAGTAAAAATTAACGATTTGGCGGGCGAAATAGAGCGCTTTAAATCGCCGCTAACTTTCAAAGTCGTTAATAAGCACATCTATATCCTTTGTGGTGAAATACCCGATGATTTGTACGAACGTACTTTTGAATTTAGCGCTGACGACCGTGTTCCTTTGCACATCAAAACACCACCGCTTGAAATGATTTTAAATTTAGGTGATTTTTTGAAAAATTACTTAGGAAAAGATTGGAAGCAGGTGTAGAAGTACGTTGCTTCGGTGAACTAAGATTTTGTTTCATCTTAATAATAAGTTTTATGACACCAATTAATAACAACAGCATTATAGCACTTTTGCGACAGGAACTACCCGCCCTTAAAGCTAAATATCCTATTCACTCTTTAGCTTTATTTGGTTCGTATAGCCGAAACGAGGCTACCGAAACCAGTGATATTGATTTATTGGTCAACTTTACACATCAACAAGTCGGTTATGAATATCTAGATCTTTATTTTGAACTACAAACACTATTTGGGAACAAAAAAATAGATTTAGTAACCGAAGGCGCTATACCCGCCCCTTATTGGCAATACATCAAAAACGATTTGCAATATGTCTAAAAGAGATGAAAAACTCATCGTACAAGATATTGTTCACAATATGGAACTTATTTTAGTGTTCACTTCCGACATGGATTATACTATGTTTGAGGCGGACAATAAGACAAGTTATGCCGTCGACCGATGTTTCGAAATAGTGGGAGAGGCAACCCGTCAACTGCCCGAAGCATTTATGCTCCAACATACCCACATAGAATGGCAAAAAATGGTGGCTTTTCGCAATGTGCTGATACACGAGTATTTTCGTGTAGAGAGACAAATAGAATGGAACATTATCAAAAACCATTTGCCACAGCTTTTACTCAAACTAAAAAAACTTTTAACCCATATATGAGCTCATCTACCCAGCCTTCTTATATCGCCCTTACTATTGGTCCGATTTATCAGACCTTACTTCTTGCACGAGCTACGCGCGAACTGTGGGGAGCCAGCTACTTATTTTCCTACATAATGGGCAATATCATTAAAAACTTGCAAGAAGAAGGTATCACCTCCGAACAAATTTTGATACCTTATTATTCTAATGAGAATAGTAACGAACCGCTGAATCATTATGGAGCAGGTGTTTTTCCTGACCGCCTTATTTTTCGTAAAAACAAGGGAGACGAGGCAGCAAAACTTAACAGGGCAATAGAGAAAACCCTCAACGAAGTTAGCTGCATAATGATTTCTTGTTTTCAAAAAAACAATATTGAAGTAAAAGAAAAAAGCATAACTGCGTATATAAAACAGTATTTCAGATTCTGCATAGTAGAAAAGACGCTCAAAGCAAACGAAAATGCCATTATTGCGCTTACGCCTTATTTGGATACCCTCGAACTACAATGCAAAGTTGTGCCTAAAGAAGAAGAGCAAGAAAGCACTAACGCTAATACAAAACGAAGTAAAGCGAATTATTTAGAGCTTTTTTTCGAAAACATTAATAGCTCCAAACTATTTAAAGAAACTTTTAAACAAGTTGAAAATAAAGGCAAATATAAACATATCGATGGCTTTCCTTCCATTGTTGATATAGCAACTATTGGGCTATACGAAAACCATTCAGAATTATTTGCACAGAATAATGGCGGCGAAGAAGAAGGGATTTATACGAAACTGAAAAACAATAAAGACCTGATGCCTTACCATCGTTATATTTGCATTGTTCATGCCGATGGGGATAATATAGGCGAAACGATAAAAGCCATTAACGAAAATGATTTTACTGGTTTTTCTAAAAAATTGTACGATTTTGCTATATGGGCTGCGAAAGAGATTAGCAACTATGGCGGAAAACCTTTGTATATTGGTGGCGATGATTTATTGTTTTTGGCACCTGTTTGTGCCGAAGGTAGCAGTATTTTTGAACTCATGGACAGTATTCAGAAAAAGTTTGCTAATAGCGGGTTTGGTGACGGGGTGAGCCTTTCATTAGGTTTATCTATTACATATCACAAATTCCCTATGTTCGAGGCTTTGGAGATGTCACGTAACTTATTGTTCGAAAAAGCGAAATCCTCCCCAAAAAACGCCATCGCCTTCCGCATCCAAAAACACAGCGGACAATGGTGGGAAGCAACTTTGCATAAAAAAACAGGTGAAGAAGGACAATTATATACCCATTTTATCGAAAAAATAGGCAAAATCCACCTTTCAGAAGCAAGTCTACAGTCGCTAATCTACAAATTGCGCGACAACCAAAGCCTGCTTCACCATATCTGGCAACAGCGAGAAACAGACAGCAACCCATTCATCCACTTTTTTACCAACTTTTTCAACGAAACCATACACCAAGGCGACACAGAAAAATATATTGAGTATGTATCAGATTTGTTGTGGATATGCTACAAAACGTTTGATAAAGAAGAAGACACGGCAATGAAAACCTACTATGCCCTATTGCGCACTATTCAGTTCCTAAGTTCCCCAAACAATAACACCCCACCTACAATATGACCAACAATTCCTCACAAACGCCTCATCAAAAGTACCTAATAGTGCTACGACCGCTATCACCTTTTTTCTTTGGCGGCGAAAACACTTTTGGCAATGATAACGAAAACTATTTGGTTAAATCCAACTATTATCCCCAACAAACAACCTTACTTGGGCTTATCCGTTACCAATTGTTGCACGAAGCAGGTTTGCTGCTCAACATCAACCAAGCAATAACAGATATCGACAAAGCCAAAGCCAAAGAACTCATAGGCAGCAAAAGTTTTGGTGTTAATGACACATACAGTAAAAACGATTTTGGCAATATTGACTGCCTTTCTCCCGTTTTTCTGCACGACCCCGACACCAACAAAGACTACTGGATAGCACCTTTTAACCGAAGCTATCAACCAAGCACTATCACAGATTGGCAACTGCAAGTCGAAGCAGATAATACCATTCGCTTAATAAGCCACAAAGAGTACACCGCAAAAGAAAAGCTAACACACTATATTGTCGGTTGTGGTGGCGAACGCAAAACGTATGAAGATATGTTTACGGCAGTGGAAAAAATAGGCATTAAGCGCAATAATTCGCACAAACCACACACCCGAAGCAAAGAAAACGAATACGAAGACGACGACGAAAAAGGCTATTATAAACAAACTTCTTTTTGTCTGAACAAAAAAGATGATGTGCAGAAAAGTTACTGTTTTGCATTCTATGTTTGTTTCAAAACACCACAACAACTCACCAACGGCATTGTCCATATTGGTGGCGAACGTTCAGCATTCATGCTCGAAGCTAAAGCTGTTGAGGCTATTCCTGATAATTATGGCTATCCGATTTCGCACATCAAATCCCAAAACTGCAACAACTCCCAAGTGCAACAAATGGTGCTAATTGCCGATACGTATGTTGAGCAAAATCTGCTCGACCATTGTTTGTTTGGCATTACGGAAGTAGAGACCTTCCGTTTTTTGCAAACCGATATAGATAAAACGCAACACTATTTTAATCTTTCGGATAAAAACGCCACCCTCTCCAAAAGCCGCAAATATCAACTGCTCAAACGCGGTAGTGTTTTGTATTTCCGCAAAGAAAAACAAAACGACCTAACCCAACTCATAGACAAACACGAAGATTTTCGCCAAATTGGGTATAACCAATACATTATTGTTTCTCAACCATCAAACAAACCTTAATCATATTATGCAGTATACCACTGACCTTTATACCATTCGATGCCTCACCAATATGCACGTCGGTAGCGGCGACACCAATTATGGCATCATAGACAAACAAGTGCAGCGTGATGTTATTACCGAAATGCCCATCATACACAGTTCGAGCATGAAAGGCGCTTTGCGACAACATGCCGAAATGTTGCTTTCCGACAAAGATGTAATCAACGATATTTTTGGGAGCGAAAACAATAAAAATTCCGATGGCAAAAGCCAAACAGGAACGCATCGGTTTTTTACTGCCCAACTTTTATCCCTACCCGTTCGCAGCGACACAAAACCTTTTTTCAGGGCTTTTTCGCTCGCCACTTTGCGCCAATTGTGCAACGACATGGTAATTTTTAATGTTCAGTCAGCATCAAAAACACAAATCGAGGAAGTCTGCGAAGTCTTAAACAAAAAGACAGATAAAATTTATTTACTTTCCGATACTATTAATAGCGCCATTCTCGAAGACCAAAAAGCAACTGCGATAGACAAACAATTGTTGCCCAAATTAGCCATTCTAACGAAACTATTAGGCGATAATTTAGCACTATTTCCTGATGACGATTTCAAGGAATTAGTAAAAAATTTACCAGTTATTGCTCGCAACCATTTGGAGAACGGTATAAGCAAAAATCTTTGGTACGAAGAAATTGTGCCGCGCGAAAGTGTTTTTTACACTTTGATAGCACGCCCTTTGGACAATCAAGATTTTCAATGTCTATTACGAATAGCGAATCACATCACCCAAATTGGAGCTAACGCCAGCATTGGTTACGGTTTTTGTAAATTCACTAAACTATAAAAACATCATGCAAAAAACAATAGAAAAATTAATACCTGCGGCATACGAAGCTGTGCAAGAAAAGTTAGTGGAAACGAAGGACGGGAAAAAAGGCGTTCCTTCAGGATATAACGGCTATATTGCTTCTTTGGGTGCCAGCATCATACAAATGGGTTTGCTGCCCACTATCGCCGTGTTTTCAAACGAAAATGCTAATACACAAGAAAAACGTCCTGAATTGTTGAAAGCTATCGAACAAGTTTTAAAAATAAAAGGAGGACTTTTTAATGCTGTTTTAGCATGTCAAGGAGATCGCCAAAAATCATTGGTATTGAAAAAAGCAATTATCAATGCCTCTATAGCCATTAAACTAAGCCTTCGCACTTTCGAAAAATTGAAAAACGAAAACTCAAAAGGAGGTGACAATGGCAGCAACTAAACAACCTAATGTCGGTTGGCTGTATTATAAAAACTACTACAAAGGAATCAATTGGCATGATACAAAAGATAGTAAGGATAACAAAGCTATCTTTGACAAAGCCAATAAAGAAATCTTTGAACAAACTTTGCCAAAAGAATCGCCGTATGCCTATAACGAGTTTGGTGACAAAATACAATATTGTGACCTAACAACCACTTATCCCGGTTTGCTTATCGGAACAGGATATTTACATGGTACGGGTTTGTCGGGAGAACTGAAAATTGGTTTCTATTTTGACCACACCACAGGTTTACCACTTATTCCCGGTTCCTCTGTCAAAGGTTTGTTGCGCAGTATGTTTCCTTTGCAAGACAAAGACAAAGAACAAGCCAACCAAAAAATAGCGTTTATCAAGTCCCTGCTACCCAAAGGTAAGCAAGATATCGACATCAAAAAATTGGAACGCGAAATATTTGGTAATGCCAATGGCGATAACGAATCTATAAAAGGCAACGATATTTTTCACGATGCAATCATTATCAAAAGCGAACATCCTGCGCACAAAGGTTTTCCAAAAGCTTGTTTTCTGTCTGACGACTATATTACGCCACACAAAAACCCTAAAAGCGATGGTGTAGCGGATATGTTTAAAAACCCTATACCTATTGCTTTGCTCAAAATACTTCCGAAAGTAACGTTTCGCTTCCAATTTGTTTTGCAAAACCATTATTATGTCAAAGAAAACGGAAATTATGTGGAGTATACTTTCCTATTAACCGCTCAAGAACGTTTGAACTTCTACAAAGCCTTGCTAAAAACGATAGGCATTGGCGCCAAAACCAATGTGGGATATGGGCAATTTTTATAGACCCCCCCAACAAACAAACTCATCAGACAAAAAGACCCGCAAAAAAATCGCAACACTATTTTAAGAAATAATTATTGTTGAGTAGAAAATAAAATTGCCATATATCTACAACAATAGAAGCAACTTCAGTTTCGCGCTGGAGGTATAACGTCTCGAAACCCCTAACTTCAGACTCGCGCTGGGGGTGCGCGGTCTCGAAACCCCCAACTTCAGACTCGCGCTGTGGGTACAACGTCTCGAAACCCTTAACTTCAGACTCGCGCTGGAGGTATACAAACTCAAAACCCCCTTGTTCAGTCTTGAACAAGGGGGTTTGTTGTTTTTAAAAAATGGTATTTAGCAAAAATTTTGTATGTCAAACACTCAATTTGGACGCAATTATTTTTGCAATATAAAACCAGCATGTTTATTTAGCCTTTTTCAAACGAATTGTCGGCACAGAAAAGTCCTGAATTTGTCGGTTCAAGGCAGGGATGTCTGTATCTATGATTTTTTTGAAGGCAGCAATTTGCACATCAATAGCTTGGCTAATGTCATCAAAAGCGGCGTACATTTGTGCGGTTGGTCGACTGTCTGCCATATTAATAGCGCTATTGATACTTGCCAATTGGTTGTTTAAACGAACAGGATGGTTCAACAAATCCTGAAAAGCTTTTGCTTTGTGTTGTATAAGCGCCGACTCTATCTTGTCTAAACGCTCCAAAAGTGGCTTGGTGGTTTTTTTGAGGCTTGCCAATTGACTTGTATCCTCGACAGTAGCCGTATAGGTATTGATTTGTTTCCTAATCTGCCGCAAGTTGTTGATAGTTTGGTGCGTTTCGGATAGTTTTTCAATAACTTTTTTTGACAACTCCCTTTGTGCAGCATAATCGGCATCGCTAACAGCTAAAGTTGGGTTTTTTCGGATACTAAAATTGCGTTGTGCTACCAAAGAATCGCCCACAATGAGCTTTGCTACATAATTGCCCGGTGCCGCTTTGCCCCCTCTAATGCTACCACTCCACAGCAACATTTCTCCTTCGGCAATGGCAGTGGCATCATCGTAGCGCATATCCCACAAACACACGTTTTGTCCCGATTTGTTCGTCAAAACGCCATACGCTGTCTTATCTTTATCGGTATAAAAGTCTTTGGTTTCTTCCACAGCCTTGCCTTTGCGGTCTTTTTGGCTCGAATAGGTGGCGATAGTGTCTCCTTTTTCGCTACAAAACTGCATTTTCAGTTCCTTATTGCTTGGCATTTTCAGGTGATAATAGATTTGTACGGCGTTGGGAGGGTTTTCGCCTTCTGTATTGCTGACACCGCCACCGCCGCCGTTTAAACGATAAGCGGGACGTGGCGTATAGAGATAAAAATCGCTTTTTTGAATGGCAGCATAGTCCGCCGCTAATTCGTACAAGGGTGTTAAATTGTCCAAAATCCAGAAAGAGCGACCGTGTGTGGCTATTACTAAATCTTTTTCTTCGGCATGAATTTGCAAATCGTGTATGGGAGTGAGCGGAAGGTTCAATTGCAAAGACTGCCACGTATTGCCTTTATCCAACGAAATAAAAATGCCTTTTTCCGTGCCTGCATAGAGCAAATTAGGATACAAAGCGTCTTGGCGCACCACCCTACAGTAAGCTGTATTGGGCAAACCTTTGTCGATGCGCTGCCATGTTTTACCAAAATCAATGGTTTTCAATAAATAAGGCTTCATATCGCCATGTTTATAACGGTTCGCTGCCACAAAACACGTCCCTTCGTTCTCCGAAGAAGCCTCAATCATCGAAACCAATGACCATTCGGGCAACAAAGAAGCGGGCGGCGAAACATTTTTCCATGTCTTACCATCGTCCTGACTAACATGTATAAGTCCGTCGTCGCTACCTGTCCAAAAAATTCCAGCTTTGCGCGGCGATTCTGCAAAGGTAAAAATGGTATTATAGACCTCTACACTCGTGTTATCTTTGGTAATCGGTCCGCCACTTGCCTGTTGTTTGGTGGAGTCGTTGCGCGTAAGGTCTGATGATATAGTTTCAAAACTCATACCCTCATCTTTGCTTCGATGCACAAACTGTGAGGTGATGAACAAGCTATTATCATGCTTCGAAAACACGATAGGGTATGTCCACTGGAAGCGATATTTTTTGCTAACTGCCCCATGCCCGATTGTACTGATAGGATATAAGGAAATATTGTAGTTCTCCTTTGTTTGATGGTCATATTTGCTCAAATAACCATCATATTCTCCGCCAAAAACTACCGATTCTTTCGTTCTATGCGGCGTTATATAACCCGCTTCTCCCCCTGCTGACGACTCCCATTGGTCTGTCGAAATGTAAAAGCCATTAATATTGCGGCTTAACAAACGCACCGAAGTATTATCTTGTTGTGCGCCATACAAACGATACGGAAAATGATTGTCGATTTGTACATGATAGAACTGCGCAGTAGGCACATCTTGTTGCGACCACGTTTGTCCACCGTTCAAACTAACCTCCGCTCCGCCATCATTGCCCACTATCATCACATCAGGTTGCGTGGGGTTTATCCAAAGGTCATGATAGTCAACATGATTAGTCGCAACGCTTTGGAACGTCTTACCACCATCAACAGATTTCCACATATTGACGTTCAACACGTACAAAATTTGGTCATCTTGAGGGTGTGCAAAAATCTGACTGAAGTACCAAGGGCGTTGACGTATCTTTTTTTCTTCGTTAATGCGTGTCCACGTCGTTCCACCATTGTCGGAGCGAAACAAACCGCCATTTTCACTCTCTATCATCGCCCAAACGCGCTCCGAATTGCTTGGTGCCACCGCCATACTAATCTTACCGAGAATGCCTTTGGGCAAACCCATATTAGTAGAGATGTTTTTCCAAGTCTCCCCGCCATCTGTCGAGCGATACAAGCCGCTACCTTTTCCGCCGCTGCCCATGCTGTATGGATTTCTATAGCATTGCCACAACGAGGCGTACAATATATTAGAATCATTGGGGTCAAAAATAATATTTGCGGCACCTGTGCTATCATTTTTAGCCAAAACCAAACGCCAGTTCTTTCCACCGTCGCTTGTTTTATAGATTCCGCGCGAGCTGTTGGGCATAAAAACATTGCCAAGAGCCGCCGCAAAAACAGTGTTTTCATCTTTGGGATGAACAGCCAGCGTACCAATACTATAAGTCTCCTTTAGTCCAATAAATTGCCACGATTTGCCACCATCTACGGACTTATACATGCCATCGCCATAAGAAATGTTTCCGCGAATCTCCGACTCACCCGTTCCAACATAAACAACATTTGGGTTGGACGGTGCAACAGCTATCGCACCAATAGATGAGGACGTGAAGGTGCTATCCGACACACAAGACCAGTTATTACCTGCATCGTTTGACTTCCACACACCGCCTCCAACAGCCCCAAAATAAAAGACGTTGGGCTGTGCAGCGTGTCCAGCCACCGCAAGACTTCTGCCGCCCCTAAAAGGACCCACACAACGCCAACGCATGGCTTGTAGGAGGGTCTTATTTTTTTCGAAATTAGGCATTTGAGCGTGCAACTCCTGTATGTTTGCACAAAAAAGAAGCATGAAAAAAAAGATTACGTTTCGCATATCTTGGAATAATTTAGTTATTTTTAAGTTGTCTATGATTATTACAAACAAAATAGCCGCGCAATTGTTGTGTGACCAATGAAAAATATTTTTTTTATGACACAAAAAAAAGATACCCCTTAAAACGGTGACAAGGTAAGCATAAAATAAGAAAATTTTATCGGTATAAACATTTTTTTATTTAGCGCAAAAAAAGAAAACCATGAAAGAGTCAAATGATTATAGAAAAAAAGAAAAAATAAACCATTTTTAGCAACAATATTATACACATCAAAAAAAGAAAAACCCTAAAAAGGTGATAAGTTTATAGCAAAAAACAAAGAATAGACTCTTTTAAAACTCCAAAATGGTGAAATGATAATCATTATCCTTCATTTATATCACCCTTTCAGGGTTTATGTAAAATGTTTGGCAATACCTATGCTACAAACTTGTCACCCCGTTGGGGTTATCACTATTTCAACAAAAAAAATAAACACAAAATAATAAAACTTTGTCGGCATAAACAATTTTTACCCACATCAAAAAAAGAAAAACCCTGAAAGGGTGAAAAGTTTATAGAAAAGACAAACAACAGCCCCTTTTGAAACCCTGAAAGGGTGAAATGATAGCCCTAAAAGCAAATTTAGGCAACAATATTATACACATCAAAAAAATAACCCCCAATATTATCTACGCATTTAATTTTGCTCAAATCCGCTATGCGCCAGCTAACCCTCTACTTATAGTCAAGTTTTACAGCGCTCTATGTTCCATTAATCCACAAAAACAACACTAAACACACAATGTTCTTATAAATGCCATAATTATTTCGCACAAAAAAATAACCCCCAATATTATCCGCACACTTTATTACATTCCAACCAGATACACATCAGCTAACCCTCTGCTTATAGTCAAGTTTTGCAGCGCTATATGTTCCATTAATCCATAAAAACAACACTAAACACACAATGTTCTTACAAATGCTATAATTATTTCGCACAAAAAAATAACCCCCAATATTATCTACCTATTTAATTTTGTTCAAATCCGCCATGCGCCAGCTAACCCTCTATTTGTAGTCAAGTTTTGCAGCGCTCTATGTTCCATTAATCCATAAAAACAACACTAAACACACAATGTTCTTACAAATACCATAATTATTTCCATCAAAAAAATAACCTCAAATATTACCTGCACACTTTATCACATTCCAACCCGCTACACATCAGCTAACCCTCTATTTGTAGTCAAGTTTTACAGCGCTCTATGTTCCATTAATCCACAAAAACAACACCAAACACATAATGTTCTTATAAACGTCATAATTATTTCCATCAAAAAATAACCCCCAATATTGTCTACGCATTTAATTTTGCTCAAATCCGCTATACGCCAGCTAACCCTTTATTTGTAGTCAAGTTTTGCAGCTCTCTATGTTCTATTAATCCACAAAAACAACACTAAACACATAATGTTCTTATAAATGCCATAATTATTTCGTACAAAAAAATAAACCCCAATATTATCCGCACACTTTATCACATTCCAACCCGCTACACATCAGCTAACCCTCTACTTATAGTCAAGTTTTGCAGCACTCTATGTTCCATTAATCTACAAAAACAACACTAAACACACAATATTCTTACAAATGCCATAATTATTTCGCACAAAAAAAATCAAACCCTAAAAAGGTGAAAAGTTTATAGAAAAAACAAACAACAGCCCCTTTTAAAACCCTGAAAGGGTGAAATGATAGCCCTAAAAACAAATTTAGGCAACAATATTATACACATCAAAAGAATAAACTCCAATATTATCCACCCATTCCACCACATTCCAACTCACCCCAATATTATCCACCATTTTTTTACCCACTATTTAAATAATAACAAAAAAACACTGCTATCAACCAAACATTGATAGCAGTGTAAGCAAAACTATAGAAAATTAATCCTTCAAAACAATTGTCTCAGTGGTATCTGGTTCGATATGATTGCTGCGATATTTCCGCCATTTGTCCAAAACCTGCACCATATCATCGGGTAATTCTGACTCAAAGTACAATTGTTTGCCACTTGTAGGGTGAACGAACCCCAAAATCTTAGCGTGCAAAGCCTGACGCGGAATGAGCGAAAAGCAATTATCAACAAACTGCTTATATTTAGTATATACCGTTCCTTTTCGGATACGGTCGCCGTCATATTCAGGGTCGTTAAACAAGGAATGCCCAATATGCTGGAAATGTACACGAATCTGGTGTGTCCTTCCCGTTTCCAAGCGACAACTAACCAAAGTGACATAACCAAAGCGTTCTAAAACCTCATAATGCGTGACAGCGTGTTTGCCTATCCCTTCTTCGGGCGGATAAACGTCCATCAATTTCCTGAACCTTTGATGACGGTCAATATTACCGACAATAGTTCCCTCGTTTTGTAGCACATCACCCCACACCAAAGCAACATAACGCCGCACAACACTATGGTCAAAGAATTGTTTAGCCAAATGCGTCATGGCATACTCGTTTTTAGCCACCACCATTAGACCTGTAGTATTTTTATCAATCCTATGCACCAAACCAGGACGTTGTTCAGCCGCAACACTCAACCCACTACCCGACTGATTAATAGGTAGATTCTGAAAATGATACAACAAACCGTTCACCAGAGTACCTGTATAATTGCCAACGCCCGGATGCACCACCAAACCCGCCGGCTTATTTAGCACAATCACATCGTCGTCTTCATACACAATATCCAACGGCATTTGTTCAGCTAAAACCTCAAAACTATGCTGTGGCTTTGGCAGCACCAATACAATTTCGTCCAAAGGCTTCACCTTATAATTCGCCTTAACAGCTTTGCCATTCACACTAATCGCTCCTGCTTCGGCGGCGTTTTGTATGCGGCTTCGACTCGCCTTATCGGTTAGCTGTGCCAGATATTTATCTATTCGCAGCGGCGATTGCCCTTTATCCACCACACGTCGCAAATGCTCATACCACGATTGTTCATCTTCCATCAACAAATCGTCTTCTTCTGTGAGCAAATCAGATTTTGTTTCGTTTATCATGTCTAACAATTAAAAAAAATACACAAATGACAGCGCATACCCCTGCGAGCATACACCAAAAACAGCAAAAGCCCTCCCCTCAATGACAGAACACATACACCCTATCAACACAAAATTGGGCTTTTTTACCAAAAAACACCCACTAAATACAGTGATTATACCTAATTTTTGCCCATTTAGCCCGATAACAGAGAAAAATAAGGCAATATAAAAATATTTTATTTGGGCGTTCCCCTGCGGGTCGGGCTTTACGGGGCTTCGCTAACGCTTCGGTGCAAGCACCTGCCTAACGGCAGCCCCTACAATCCCTAACGCGCTTCGCCACTCGCCCAATATTTCCTTCAATATATGAACCTTGCCAGCGTTCAAAACGCTGCCAACGTTTCATTTATAGAAAACAAAAAAATCCAAACCCTAAAAAAGCAATAAAATAATAGAAAATAAAAAAGCACAAACCAAATAAAACCCTCAAATGGGTGAAATTACATTTGTTAATCCAAATTTCCATAATAATATTGTTCTCACCAAAAAAAAGAAAACCCTGAAAGGGTGACACATTTATAGCAAAAACAAACAACAAATCCTTTTAAAACCCCAAAATGGTGAAATGATAATCATTATCCTTCATTTATATCACCCTTTCAGGGTTTATGTAAAATGTTTGGCAATACCTATGCTATAAACTTGTCACCCCGTTGGGGTTATCACTATTTAAACAAAAAAAATAAACACAAAATAATAAAACTTTGTTGGCATAAACAATTTTTACCCACATCAAAAAAAGAAAAACCCTGAAAGGGTGAAAAGTTTATAGCAAAAACAAACAACAAATCCTTTTAAAACCCCGAAATGGTAAAATAATAACCCTAAAAGCAAATTTAGGTAACAATATTATACACATCAAAAAAATCCAAACCCTGAAAGGGTGAAAAGTTTATAGCAAAAACAAACAACAAATCCTTTTGAAACCCTGAAAGGGTGAAATGATAACCATCAAAGCAAATTTAGGCAACAATATTACACACATCAAAAAAATCCAAACCCTCTGAAAGGGCGGAAAGTTTATAAAAAAGAAAACAACAAATCCTTTTAAAACCCTGAAAGGGTGAAATGATAACCATCAAAGCAGATTATCACGACAATATTACCCACATCAAAAAAATAACCCCCAATATTATCTACCCATTTAATTTTGCTCAAATCCGCTATGCGCCAGCTAACTTTCTATTTGTAGTCAAGTTTTACAGCGCTATATATTACATCAATCCGCAAAAACAACACTAAACACACAATGTTCTTACAAATACCATAATTATTTCGCACAAAAAAATAACCCCCAATATTATCCGCACAGCTTATCACATTCTAACCCGCTGCACATCAGCTAACCCTCTATTTGTAGTCAAGTTTTACAGCGCTCTATGTTCCATTAATTCATAAAAACAACACTAAACACACAATGTTCTTACAAATGCCATAATTATTTCGCACAAAAAAATAACCCCCAATATTATCTACCCATTTAATTTTGTTCAAATCCGCTATGCTCCAGCTAACCCTCTACTTATAGTCAAGTTTTGCAGCGCTCTATGTTCCATTAATCCACAAAAACAACACTAAACACACAATGTTCTTACAAATACCATAATTATTTCTCACAAAAAAATAACCCCCAATATTATCTACGCATTTAATTTTGCTCAAATCCGCTATGCGCCAGCTAACTCTCTATTTGTAGTCAAGTTTTACAGCGCTCTATGTTCCATCAATCCACAAAAACAACACTAAACACATAATGTTCTTGCAAATACCATAATTATTTCGCACAAAAAAATAACCCTCAATATTATCTACGCATTTAATTTTGCTCAAATCCGCTATGCTCCAGCTAACTCTCTATTTGTAGTCAAGTTTTGCAGCGCTCTATGTTCCATTAATCCATAAAAACAACACTAAACACACAATGTTCTTACAAATACCATAATTATTTCGCACCAAAAAAATCCAAACCCTAAAAAGGTGATAAGTTTATAGCAAAAAACAAAGAATAGACTCTTTTAAAACTCCAAAATGGTGAAATGATAATCATTATCCTTCATTTATATCACCCTTTCAGGGTTTATGTAAAATGTTTGGCGATATCTATGCTATAAACTTGTCACCCCGTTGGGGTTATTACTATTTCAACAAGAAAAATAGACACAAAATAATAAAACTCTGTTGGCATAAACAATTTTTACCCACATCAAAAAAAGAAAAACCCTGAAAGGGTGAAAAGTTTATAGCAAAAACAAACAACAAATCCTTTTAAAACCCTGAAAGGGTGAAATGATAACCCTCAATGCAAATTTAGGCAACAATATTATACACATCAAAAAAAGAAAAACCCTGAAAGGGTGAAAAGTTTATAGCAAAAACAAACAACAAATCCTTTTGAAACCCTGAAAGGGTGAAATGATAACCATCAAAGCAAATTTAGGCAACAATATTATACACATCAAAAAAAGAAAAACCCTGAAAGGGTGAAAAGTTTATAGCAAAAACAAACAACAAATCCTTTTGAAACCCTGAAAGGGTGAAATAATAACCCTCAAAGCAAATTTAGGCAACAATATTATACACATCAAAAAAATAACCCCCAATATTATCTACCCATTTAATTTTGTTCAAATCCGCTATGCGCCAGCTAACGCTCTACTTATAGTCAAGTTTTACAGCGCTATATGTTCCATTAATCCATAAAAACAATGCTAAATATGGCATATTTTTGTAGGCAAATGATTTATCTATTGCGCTACACAATATGCCCATTCAAACACCCAACAAACATAGTACATTTCTAAACTACTCTTATTATTCCGCTTGTACGTATGCCAATATCTTATCCACATCAGCAGGATTAAACCATCTATAGGAAGTGTCTTTCCTAAACCATGTTAGTTGGCGTTTAGCATAGCGGCGCGAATTTTGTTTGATAAGCTCCACAGCATAATCATAGCTTATTTTTCCATTAAAATAATCGAACAGCTCTTGATAACCCACAGTTTGCAAAGCATTTAGCTGTTGGTGTGGCAACAAGGCTTCCACTTCTGCCAACAAACCCGCTTTCAACATCTCATCAACACGTCGGTTTATGCGGTTGTACAATACTTCTCTATCCAAGTCAAGCATGATTTTCACAGGCTCAAAAATAGGCGAATTTATTGACTTTTGTTGCAAAAAACTAGAATAAGGTTTGCCCGTTGCAAGGCATACTTCCAAAGCGCGCAACAAACGGTGCGGATTATTGGTGTCGATGTTTGCAAATGCAACAGGGTCGGCGCGTTGCAGTTCGTCCTGCAAAAAAGCGATGCCATTTTTTGCCCATTCGTCCATCAATTGCGGGCGAATGTGCGACGGAATGTTTGGAAAATGGTCTAATCCTTCGCACACTGCTTTGATATATAAACCCGAACCACCGCACAAGATAACAGAATCATGTTTTTCATACAACCCATTTAACAAAACGTGGCACTCGCGCTCAAAATCACCCACTGTATAAGGGTCAAATATAGACAACGAATCGATAAAATAGTGTTGCACCTGCGCCAATTCGGTAGCAGTGGGTTTTGCAGTACCGATATTCATCTCGCGAAAAAATTGTCTGCTATCACACGACACCACTACAGTCCCTAATTGTTTTGCCAACTGAATAGCAACACTTGTTTTGCCAACTGCTGTTGGACCCGCCACGACAATGAGTTTTTTCATGGTAAAAAATAAAAGAAAAAGCAACAAAAAACAGCATACATGGGCAAGTATGCTGTTTGTTAGGTTTATACGCCAAATTGTTTTAGATGATGTTCTAAATGTGCTTGGGTGAGTATGTCCCACTCTTCGGGAGTCATTTTACCAAAGAAAGGATGTGGTTGGTCTATGATAGACTGCTTTCCTTCTTTTGCAAAGCGGTTTAGATAGTCTTGTAAGCGCTTTTTTTCTTGCTCAAAATTGCGGTCATCTGCAATAACAAACTTAGCATCTGTTGGCAAGTTTTTTTGGATAGGTTTGCCTGACATAAATTGTTTTTTTGCCCAGCCTCCAAACAAGAAGCCTACCAAAGTTCGGCGGGTGGTTTTAACCTCACCAAAGGCAATTTTCAAAGGTTGTTGGCAATGTGCGAGCATTTGACTAACGGTCATCTTTCCCCAAAGTGGTGAGCTATTGGCGCTTAGGCGATTGATGCGGTCGATAATGGTTTGGTTGTCAGTTGCAAGGAATAGACTTTTCATCGATTTTTTATTTTGATAATTTGCGGAGAACCGTTGCGTTCTTTTTTTCGTGTTGGATTTATTGTGCGATACGGAAACTTTTGTCCCAACGTATCCATTTATCCCAAGTAGCTTCGGGTTCGGTAGATAACCAGATAAAGAAAGGAGTTCCTACGATATGGTCTTCTGGCACCATGCCCCAATAGCGCGAGTCTTGCGAATTGTGGCGATTGTCTCCCATCATAAAATAGTAATTCATCGTAAATTCATAAGAATCTACTGCTTTACCAGCTATGTAGGCACGTTGTTCGGTGGCGTTCCAAGCAATATCTTTGTGTCCTTCGTAATCGCGAATAGCGATATAGTATTTTTTGTAATTTTCGGCATTAAGGCTTATTTTGTCTCCTTTTTTTGGCAGATACAAAGGTCCATAGTTATCTAAGCTCCAGTGCAAAGAAGTATCTTGTGGATACATATTGGGGTCTGCATCGCCTGCATTGCTGAGTCGTTTTTCCACTTGAGCAAAAACACTCGTGTTAGCTTTGAGTTCGGCGGCTTTTTCGTCGGTGAGTAGCACCAACATTCCACGTTCGCTTTGTCCCAATATATCGCGGTTTTTGACTCCTGTATTTTGCAGAGTTTCTCCAAATGTATTCATGTCACTGACATTGGCTGGTATCAACCAATAGCTAAACTGTACGTTGCGCGGATGCAAAGAGGGTTTGCCATCGATATATACCTCGCCACCAACTACGCTTAGGCTGTCGCCTGCGATACCTACACAACGTTTGATATAGTTTTCACGTTTGTCAACGGGCATGCCTTGTTCTTTGTCGCCGGGATAGTTAAACACGACAATATCGTTTCGTTGGATAGACCTGAATCCGGGTAGGCGGTAATAAGGCAATTTTAACCATTCTACATACGATTTGGTGTTGGCTGTAATTCGGTTGTGGAAATAAGGCAGCGCCAAGGGAGTCATAGGAATGCGGGGACCATAGTGCAGTTTGCTTACAAATAATCTATCTCCGACCAGCATTTCGCCTTCCATCGAGGAAGTCGGGATGGCGTAGGATTGCATGATAAACATGTTGATAAACGGCACAATGACCAAGATGATGATAGCGAACTCGAGAATTTCGCGTTTCGCTGATTTTTTCTTGGCGTTAGATTGGGTATCTGTAGCAGTACTTTTTGTGGTAGGAGGAGCTATTTTGTTGGTTTTCTTGTTTTGATATTCATTAGCCATATTTGATGTTCTGCTTTTGGGTGATGATTATTTTTTGTTGCCTTTGGTAAATGCTTCCAACATGTCCCACATTTCTTTTGGTACCATATCTAAGTTAGAAAATTCGCCTGCGCCTTTGAGCCATTCGCCACCATCGATAGTGATACAATCGCCGTTGATGTAGGCAGAGAAATCGGACATCAAGTAGGCTACCAAATTGGCTAACTCTTGGTGTTCGCCTGTTCGCCCTACGGGTATTTTTTTGGCAGGGTCAAATTCTTCGCGAATGGGCGGTGGCAGAAGATTGTCCCAAGCGTTTTCGGTTGGAAAAGGACCAGGAGCAACGGCATTGAGGCGGATTTTGTATTTTGCCCACTCTACTGCTAAGGAGCGTGTCATTGCCAATACGCCTGCTTTGGCGCAAGCTGAAGGCACTACATATGCAGAACCCGTCCAAGCGTAGGTGGTTACGATGCTCAATATTGTACCTGCTTGCTGATTGGCTATCCAATGTTTACCCATTGCTAAGGTGAAAAAAGTAGAACCTTTGAGAACAATATCCAATACTGAACTAAAAGCTCGATGCGAGAGGCGTTCTGTTGGGCTGATGAAGTTACCGGCGGCATTGTTTATCAAGCCATCAATACGTCCAAAACGAGCAACACTTTGCTCAATAACGGCTTCGATTTGTTCGTATTCGCGAACATCACACGCCAAAGGTAAGATTTGTCCACCTGTTGCTTGGCTAAGTTCGGCGGCGGTTGCTTCCAAGATGGGTAGTTTGCGGCTACATATAACCACATTGGCACCCAATTCTAATAGATATTTGGACATGGATTTGCCTAAACCTGTCCCGCCTCCTGTTACAATATAGGTTTTGCCTTGTAGCGCGTTGTCGCGCAACATAGGTTGTTGGTACTGCATATTTTTGGTTAAATAGTTTATTAAAATTGAATTGGAAAATAGACTTCCAATGGCGGACATCGGAAGTCTATTCACTGTTGGGTTTTATATAAAAATAAGGGTTTATTGACAAAACTCCTATGATGCTTACACGGGATAGTTGTCTAAGAAGGGTTTTCGCGTTTGACATTCATTCGGCGTAACCAACCTACTTCTTTTTCGGTGAGGTAGCGCCAATCACCACGTTTTAAGCCTTTTTTGGTCAAACCTGCATACATCACACGGTCTAAACGAAGGACATTGTACTCAAGGTGGTCAAATAAGCGACGAATAATGCGGTTTTTGCCGCTATGGATTTCAATGCCTACTTGGGTTTTGTCGTCACCATATGGAAAACCTAAGTCATCGACTTTTATCATGCCATCTTCCAATTCCACGCCGTCGAGAATGCGTTGGAAATCGTTTTTGGTCAATGGTTTATCTAATACAATGTGGTATATTTTGCGAATCTCACTACTTGGGTGCGATAGTTTTTGTGCCAATTCGCCATCATTAGTGAGCATTAATACACCTGTAGAGTTGCGGTCTAATCTTCCAATAGGATAAAGACGGTCTTCGGCTGCATTGTCTATCAGTTCCATCACGGTGTGTCTGCCTTGTGGGTCGTCGGTGGTTGTGATGGTATCTTTGGGCTTGTTCAACAGTACATATACTTTTCTGCCCGGATAAACGCGTTTGCCTTCATAGATAACGGTATCTGATTCTTGTATTCTATAACCCATTTCTGTTACCACCACATTATTTACAGAAATTTGTCCTTCGGCAATCAATTCATCGGCTTTGCGGCGCGAAGCGACTCCTGCGTTAGACAAAAATTTGTTGAGCCTTACGCCGTTTTCCGCATTGGTAAACAAAGACACATCGCGGTATTGTGGCGGTTCGGGATGGAAACGTTGGTAGTTGTTGGATCTAAAATCTTGTTGCCGATTGTTGTTGCGGTTTTGATAACCGCCACTATTTCGGTTTTGGTAGCCATCGCCACCATCACGGTTGTAGTTACGGTTTTGATAGCCGCCGCCGCCACCATCACGGTTGTAGTTGCGGTTTTGATAGCCACCGCCGCCACCATCACGGTTGTAGTTACGGTTTTGATAACCGCCGCCGCCATCACGGTTGTAGTTACGGTTTTGATAACCGCCGCCGCCATCGCCTTGCTGTTGGTCGTTGTTGTAGTTACGGTTTTGATAGCCACCACCACCACCATCGCGGTTGTAGTTACGGTTTTGATAACTGCCGCCGCCATCGCGATTGTAGTTACGGTTTTGATAACCGCCACCGCCACCATCGCGGTTGTAGTTACGGTTTTGATAACCGCCACCGCCATCGCGGTTGTTGTTGCGGTTCTGATAACCGCCGCCGCCATCGCCTTGCTGTTGGTCGTTGTTGTAGTTACGGTTTTGATAGCCACCGCCACCACCATCGCGGTTGTAGTTACGGTTTTGATAGCCGCCACCGCCATCGCGGTTGTAGTTACGGTTTTGATAGCCGCCACCATCGCGGTTATTGTTACGGTTTTGATAGCCGCCACCGCCATCGCGGTTGTAGTTACGGTTTTGATAACCGCCGCCGTCACGGTTGTAGTTGCGGTTCTGATAGCCACCACCATCTTCATCAGGGGTGTCATTGTACTGACGATAAGTGTTGCGTTCTTGTTGTGCATTATCATCATCAGCAGCATTAGAGTCTGTTTGTTCGTCGTCAGAACGGTCGTAACGATTACTACGTGCATTAAAATTACCCAGCGGATCGTTTTCCGAACGGTCACGCGGGCGAATGATACGAGGTCTTTTTTCTTTCATAGTTATAAGGAAAATAAAGAAATGAATAGGAAGATAAAATACAGGTCAATTGTTTACACAACAATTTTCGGTGCAAAGTTACGGAATAATTTGGTTTGTTTTTGTTTTTTACTGCTTTGTTTTGTTAAAAAAATTAAAACTTTTGCTAAGAGTGTGGTAGCAAAAGCGTACCTTTGCAACGATTATTCCAATGTTCTGTATTTTTATTGCTTTTACAACCTACTAAATATGGGTCTATTTGACTTTTTTAAGAAAAAAACGAGCGGTTCTGCTCCTATAACCAATACCGAACAAAAGCCCTTGCAACAATTTTATTTGTTGACTGTGGACAAGGTAACAAAGGAAACCGACCAAGCTGTTTCTATCTATTTTTCTATTCCACCTGAACTATCCACTGTTTTTCGCTACCAAGCGGGACAATATGTCACTTTGCGACATGAGATAAATGGTAGTCCTGTTTTGCGTTCTTATTCGTTGTCGAGTTGTCCTGATACGGATAGTTTTTTTCGCATTGGGGTTAAGCACAAGTTAGGCGGGCAACTGTCGGGTATTTTGACGCAAAATGTTGCGGCGGGTCATCAATTGTCTGTTTTTCCACCATTGGGCAATTTCACGGTTGCTGAAACTAAGGCATCGCATTATTTTCTAATGGCAGGAGGTAGTGGCATTACGCCCATTTTGTCCATAGCCAAAAATATATTGTATCGCCAAGCCGCTACGATTACTTTGTTGTATGCCAATCGGTCTTGGGAAGCAGTAATGTATGCCGACGAATTGCGACAATTAGCCGAACAATATCCACAAAGGTTAAAGGTTGTGCATATCTTAGACGAAGTACCTACTTCGGATTGGCAAGGCGAAAAGGGTGTTTGGCAGGAGCAAAATTATGTGACATGGCTACGGTCTTTTGATAAACAACAATTATCCGAAGCGGCATATTTTATTTGTGGTCCTACGCAGATGATGCAGGCGGTAGAATCGGCGCTTAGAAATGGTTTGTCTATTCCTGCACAACAAGTACATATTGAGTATTTTGACATGAGCCAACAACAGCAGGTCTCTGCCAAAACTACTGCTCCAACTGTGGTGTCTGCTACTGCCTCACAAGGTAGCGGCATTGCATTGATTCAGTTGCAGGGCAAGCAATATGAAGTAAAAGTACCAAGCAACGAAACTATTTTGACGGCTGCTTTAGATGCGGGTTTAGATGCTCCATTTATGTGTGAGTCGGGTGTGTGTTCGTCGTGTCGGGCGAAGATATTGAATGGCAAGGTAAAAATGCGGGCCTGCTATGCTTTGTCTGACCGCGAAATTGCAGAAGGCTACATACTAAGCTGTCAAGCCGAAATGGAAACGGATAGTGTGCAGCTAACGTATGATATTTAGTTGTTTTTTTTCATCATTATCTAAAAATAATTTACCCAACTATGAAAACAAACTTTTCTATTTTTTCTTTTGTTCTTTTGTTTTCTTTGCCTCTTTTTGCCCAACATGAAGGCATTAATATTCAGCCATGGGAAAAAGTATTTCATAAAGACAACAATTCTGGTTCGGCATATTTGCAGTCTTTATCGCGCGACAATGCAGAGGTGTATGGTGTTTTGCCTTTTGATGAGGGGCTGAAACCTTTTTATCATGGTATTGCCTCGGGCGACCCTTTGAGTGATCGTGTTATCATTTGGACGCGTTATACTCCTGACAACGAAGCAGGTGTGAATGTGACGTGGCAAATGGCAACTGACCCCGAAATGAATAATGTGATTCAAACAGGCGATTTCTTTACCAACGAAGGACGCGATTTTACGGTAAAAGTAGATGTTGTTAATCTGGCTCCCAATACTACTTACTATTATAACTTTAGTGCTAATGGTTATACTTCTATTACAGGACGCACCCGAACGGCACCTGCCTCTACAAGCGACCAAAGTCATTTGCGTTTTGCGGTGGGTTCTTGCTCCCATTATGCACATGGCTATTTCAATGCCTATAGCCGCATTGCCGACCGCAGCGATTTGAGTGCTGTTATACATTTGGGTGACTATATTTATGAATATGGTAACGAAGGTTTTACATCTTTGGATAGTGTGCGAGCGATTGAACCTGAATACGAAATCATCACTTTGGCAGACTATAGAACACGCCACTCTTTGTATAAATTAGACCGTGACCTGCGCCGCGCCCACCAACAACACCCTTTTATTACGGTATGGGACGACCACGAAGTTGCGAACGATGCTTGGCAGAATGGTGCCCAAAACCATGATGATGCCACCGAAGGTTCGTATGCCGACCGTAAAGCGGCTGCGCAACAAGCCTATTTTGAATGGATGCCTATTCGCGAAGCCGAAGGGAATAATCCTTATTTGGTGCGCCGTACTATTCATTATGGCGATTTGGTGGATTTGATTATGATTGACACCCGACACGAAGGACGCGAACAACAAGCCCCATTAACCGACCCTATTGTGAGTGACCCTAATCGTACTATCTTGGGTGCTGCTCAATATGAATGGTTGAGCAACGAATTGATTAATTCTACTGCTAAATGGACAGTATTGGGCAACCAAATTGTATTTTCTACCATTAATACCCTCAACCTTTTGGGCAACGATGATATGTGGGACGGCTATCCTGCCGAACGCTTGAAAGTGGTTGATGTTGTAACGAATAGCGATATTAGAAATTTTGTGGTACTAACAGGCGATATTCATGTGGGTATTGGTACAGATGTTATTACTTCGATGGACGGCTATGACCCTGCTACAGGAGCACCTGCTGTGGGTGTGGAATTTGTTACGCCAAGTATCTCATCTGCCAACGATGAGGCATTGACAGGATTGCCTTTGCCCATAGACCAAGTGACTAATGTAGCCTTGGGTTTAAATCTTCATGCCAAATACCTTAACCTCAAAGACCATGGTTATTATGTGTTGGACGTAACCGAAGACCGTATACAAGCCGATTGGTTTGTGGGACCCAAAACGGCTCCTGCTACCACCGAAACTTTTGATAAAGGTTTGTATGCCGATGACCAAGTGGCACACCTTTTGCCTACTACTACGCCATCAACGGCTATTAATAACCCACCTTCGCCCGCTCCCGAATATACTGCTATTGGCAATGTCACTCCGCCAACAGCGGGGGTGGCAGTTTTGGGTGTTTATCCTAATCCTGTTATGAATATCGGTGTGTTGCATTATGCTATCGATAAAACACAAGATTTGTCCATCACTATTTTTGATGAAACAGGCAAACAATTGCAAACTCTTTTCAATGCAAAACAACAAGTAGGTATCTATTCGCTTAAATTTAATGCTTCTCAATTGCCAAATGGTGCTTATATCTGTCAATTCAAAACAGCTACAGGCACTGTGAGCAAAAAAATCGTTGTGATGAAGTAATACTTTGAGGCAACAGATTTAATCACTTTTTTTTCCTACAAAGTGCTGTAGCGATGTCTGTCTATGGCACTTTGTATTATCTCATAGCTATAGCTTTTCAAAATCTTTTTTGTTTATGGCAAAACATTTACCTAAAAATAAATCTACGGTTGTAGTTCCTCCTGTTGTTGCTACAGAAACAAGCTCAGGTAGCACCTCCGCAACTACCATTTTTGCTTCTACTACCCCATATCACTGGTATTTTTTCTTTGGTTTGGTGGTATTGGGATTTTTGTTGTATGTCAATACATTGCAACACGGTTTTGTGTTAGATGATCCTTTGAGTATTAGCCTTAATACGTATGTCCAAAAAGGTTGGGGAGGTATTATGGATATTTTGACGACCAATTATCGAGCAGGTGTCGAAGGTGCGAACTCGTCGGGCAGTGTTTATCGTCCTTTGTCGTTGATAATGTTTGCAATAGAGTGGTCGATTAGTCCCAATAGTCCGTTCATTGGACATTTTATGAATGTTTTGTTGTATGCCCTAACAGGAGGTATTGTATATTTGGTTTTTTATCAACTGTTGGGCAAAAAAAATGTTTGGGTGGCTTTTGCAGCCGCTTTGTTGTTTGTGGCACACCCCATTCACACCGAAACGGTAGCCAACATCAAAAGCCGCGACGAAATTTTGTGTTTGTTGTTATTTTTGTGTAGTCTTTGGGCATATTTGCGCTATCTCGCCAACGACAATAAAACCTACTTATTGCTGGCAATGGGTGCTTATTTCTTGAGTTTATTGTCCAAAGAGAATGCCATTACGATGTTGCCCGTTTTTGCTTTGTTGCACTACCACCGCCACGCACAAACCCGAACAGCATTGGTGCAATTGGGCATTAGTTTGTTGCCTGCTATTTTGTTTTTGGCAATGCGACAATATGCCTTGACCCATTCGGCAGGTATCACCACCATCGACAAAATGGATAATCCTATTATTGCTGCCAACAGTTTATCCACACAATGGGCAACAGGCGTGTTTGTGTTGGGCAAATACGTGCAGGTTTTGTTGTTCCCTTATCCACTTATTTGCGACTATTCTTTCAACCAACTACCTTTGCAAACATGGGCGAGTCCTTTGGTTTGGGTGAGTTTGGTGTTGATGTTGGGCTTGTTGGGAGCGGCGGTAATGCTATTTTTCCGTCGTCGTCATGTCTTGGGTTGGTTGCTGTTGGGATTTCTATTGTCGCTCGCTTTGTATAGCCAAATTGTGATGGTCATTGGTACGCTTTTCGGCGAACGTTTGGCATATCTGCCCTCATTTTGGTTTTGTGGAGCTTTGACAGTAGCATTATTTGGCGCGATTCGACAATTCAATGCTGCCGACAACAAAATTCCCTATCTGCCTTTGGGAGTGATGGGCGTGGTGGCTTTGGTGTTTAGTGGCATGACCATCGTGCGAAATCCTGCTTGGAAAAACAACCTCACTTTGTTTTTGACCGATAGCCCAAAAGCACCCAATAGTTTGCGACTCCACGACCATTTAGGCACAGAAACCTATAAATACTTTGTGGAACATCAAGCTGCGCTTTCGCCCACACAAATCGATTCTTTGTTTAGTATTGTCACGACGCAAGCCGAAAAAGCATTAGCTATTGACCAAACTCCCACAGCTTATCTCAATGTAGGGAATGTTCGTTATGCACAAAAAAACTACCCTGCTGCGGCTGAACAGTACGAAAAGGCTTTGGCGGCGCTATCGGGTTTTGCCATTGCTCATCAAAATTTAGCAGCTACTTATCGCGAATGGGGTAGCCTCGAAGGGCAGCAAAACAACAACCCTGTTAAAGCCGCCGAATTGCTCCAAAAATCGCTTGAACACAACCCGAACGATGCCTCTACCTACAATTTTTTGGGTGTGGCAATGGGTATGCAAAACAAAAACCAAGAAGCAGCCGAAAATTTTGATAAAGCTATTAGCCTCGACCCGAACAATAAAAGTTTTGTACAAAATGCTTTGATAGCGCATCGCATATTGGGCAATACTGCCAAAGTGCAAGAGTTAGAAGCAAAATTACAAGGCGCACAATAGTTAGGATAATCGTTTTTTGTCCACACAATAATTTTTACGCAACACAATATTGCCTACCAAAACCCGTTTGTTTTCCGAATACAAGACTCAAATTTTCCTGTTCCATGTTGTTTAATTCCATCGATTTTCTGTTCTTTTTTCCAATTGTCACGGCACTTTTTTTTGGCTTCCGCAACAGCATCGGTGGTGGCTGTTGTTGTTGAGTAGTTGTGTTTTTTACATGGCTTTTTATCCACCTTATATCTTGATATTGTTTCTGATTATTGGGATAGATTTTGGTGCGGCTATAGCTATGGAACGCTATCCAGCACACAAAAAACTATTTTTGTTGAGCAGTATTGCGGGCAATTTGGGAATTTTGTTTTTGTTCAAATATTACAATTTTTTTGTCACCAATATTAAGGTATTGTTTCCTGCAACGCCTTTGCCTTTGTTGCATTGGTTGCTGCCTTTGGGTTTATCTTTCCACACCTTTCAGGCATTGAGTTACACCATTGAGGTATATAAAGGACAGCAAAAAGCTGTTCGTCATTTGGGCATTTATGCCTTATATGTGTTATTTTACCCGCAATTGGTGGCAGGACCCATAGAACGTCCTCAAAATTTATTACCACAATTGCAACAAGTCTCCCATTTTGATGCCGCAAATCTATTGGTAGGTTTGCGGCTTATGTTGTGGGGATTATTCAAAAAAATGGTTATTGCCGACCGTTTGGCTATCTATGTCGATGCTATCTATGGACAACCGACCCAAAGCAATGGCGCAGCAGTTATATTGGCTTCCTATTTTTTTGGGATACAACTATATGCCGATTTTTCGGGTTATAGCGATATAGCCATTGGTTCGGCTCGAACGATGGGTTTTCGACTTTCACCCAACTTTAATCAGCCTTTGTTGGCGGTCAATCTGCAAGATTATTGGCAACGTTGGCACATTTCTTTGTCCAAATGGCTGCGCGACTATCTGTATATGCCGCTGAAAAATAGCGTTTTTGGGCGACATTGGTATTTCAATGTCATGGTAGTTTTTGCCATAAGCGGCTGGTGGCATGGTGCCAATTGGAACTATTTCATTTGGGGCGAATTATATGCCATGTTTTATATCGCATGGATTTTCTACAAAAAATATAGCCCACTGCAATTGCCCGACAATGTTTGGGGACGCATCATGGGCATTATGATAACGTTTTCGTTAGGTTGTTTTTTCCGCATTTTTTTTCGTGCCAATGACTATGAAAGTGCTTTGCAGATGATACAGCGTTTGTTTTATAGCAATAGTTGGGCGCTGTGGCAAAATGCTTGCAACGATTTTTTACAACAATATTCGGGCAGCGCGGTGGCTTTGTTGGCGGTGATATTGATGGTCTATGTAGAGAAAAAATCTGTCCCCGACCTGTCGAATTTTAATGCGTATCCGCGTCGCGATGTGGCGTTTTGTGTGGGTTTGGTGGTAGCCATTGTGTTGCTTGGCATGACACAACGCCAAAGTTTTATTTACTTTCAATTTTAAACCCATATGGATCTATTGCGCCGCATTTTCTGGATATTATTGCTTTCGAGCTGTTTGTTGCAGGTTTTGTATAGTTATTTTTTGGCGGCTTGGAAACACCATTATCGCCACAAACACAGTACTTTGTCCGAAGTTTTTGAAGGAACAACGCACTATGACTTGTTAATGCTTGGCACATCGCGTATGCAAGACCACAACAATCCGCGCCTTATTGACAGTATAACACATTGGAGCAGTTTCAATGCAGGCATAGATGGCGGGCGTTTGGCGGATATGTTTTTGGTGTTGAACGGCTATTTGCAACAACACCCCGCGCCGCGCTATGTTTTGTTGAACGTAGAGAAATCATGGTTAGCGAGTGATTCTGCCGATTGGTTGGCAACGCGCTATGTGCCTTATTGCCACAATCGCGCCGTAGATTCGATGTTTGTTGCCTATAAAAAATACAATATTGTGCAACGTTATGTGCCTTTTACGCGGATAATGCTATTGGACGACCACCTCAAAAAAACTTTATTGGGAGCATGGTGGCAGCCACCCGAAAACAATGGCTCGCCTTGGGAACGATACCACAACCAAATATATCGCGGCTATTTTGAAAATGGCATTGATAGCCTTGCCACAACGCATGTGCCTTGTGCTGTGCCGCAAACCTTGAAAATTACGCAAACAGGTGTGTATTTGTTAGAACAGTGGATACAACTTTGTCACCAACATAACATTGGTATTATTTTTACATACACTCCCGAATTTCATGGTGTTTCGAAGGCTTGTTATACCAACCTTCCACAAATTATTGATAGTATAGACAGTTTGGCATACGTCCATAACATTCCTTTTTTGCGCTACGAAGCTGATTCGATGTGTTATCGAGCTGCCTATTTTACCAATTTTACGCACCTTAACCGACATGGAGCAAGGGTGTATTCGGAACGTTTGGGGAGAGATTTAGTGACGATTTTGAGGGAATAGAAAATGAATTATTTTAATTTGCTATCCTTTAAACCTAAAAGTAACACTGCTCAAATCGAGATTTATTTCATCACAATTTTCTAAATAAAACAAACAGCGTAGCAAACCATCGACTTGTTACGCTGTTTTTCTTTACAAAATACGTACTTTTTGCAATACTACAGACGAGTTATTTACTCATTTGTAGAAGATTTGTATCGATGTTGATAACGTTTGCTCAATTCTTGTACGACACTTTGAATAGCAGCGTCTCTTTTGGCTGCTAATTTCATTATACTATAAACCACATTACAAGGTTGCATTAAATCTTGGGCTAAGGCAGCTTTCCCGTTTTGTAATGTGTTCAAGATAGCAGAAAGTTTAACAACAGCAATACTCAACTTGTCAAATAGTTGTTTGTCTTTGACCAATTCGACAAGATTGATACTCGGCGGGACATGATTAGGAAATGTAGTAGCTGCATTAACACAAGCATTTACATATCCTACACTTTTACTACCCATTCTGTGGGCATGCGCGTCTTGTTTGGGCAATGGTAGCAAAAAAGCAAAACCTTGCTCAAAATCATCTAAATGTTGCATGGCAACGGCGAAGTCGGCATCTGAAATACTCGCCGACAAAAGGTTTTTTTGCATAAAGAAAATTAAATTAGGTGAAAGGGTTTTACTACAATGACGTTAATAGCTTATCAATGGTTGCAAGCTATTGAAAAATTTTAACAAAAATTTATTACTGCTAAATTGCCTCAATTAGTATAAAGCAATATTGCGTTACTTCATAGTAATGAAAAGTTGCTTCATAGTAATGAAAAGTTGCTTCATAGTAATGAAAAGTTGCTTCATAGTAATGAAAAGTTGCTTCATAGTAATGAAAAGTTGCTTCATAGTAATGAAAAGTTGCTTCATAGT
>JAEUUX010000015.1 GCA_016787295.1 Chitinophagales bacterium | reverse complement strand
TCTTTTTTTGATTGCCAAATATTTTGCGAAAGGCAACGTCGTTCTTTACATCTGCAAATTTCATGTTCGGTATATTGTTTTTTGAGGTACAAAAATACGGCAAATGTTGGAGATAACAAAATTTGCCGTATTTTTTTTAGGGGGGAATGATAAATTTATTCGCTCAAAGCATACCCTATTTGACCACAACAATGTTCACAACAAAACATGAGCAAATGGGACGGGAGGCTTGAGTGTGTTTGTATGTTACAGAAATTTTGTTTTTTTCATTTCACTACAAAAAATCTTATGGCACAATGCGCGAAGCCACGTCACTCCAATCGCTTTGACCTACCGTGCCAAGTGCAGCAGCACGCACCCACACTCTCTTGCCCGACTCTAAACCCACTAATATAGTACCACTACGAGTTGCAGCGGTGAGATGCTGCCAACCTTTGTCGTTAGTGATGTCATAATTCACTTGAAAGATGTAGGTTCTGGCATCGCTCATGCTTTTTACACTGGCATGTAGTTTGCCTGTTCCGTTGCTTTCGGTGAGGGTGAGGTGCATAGGTGGGTCGATGGTTGTTTTGCGGGTGGGTTTGGTATCAACCAATTCAAGACCTGCTTTTTGTACCACTGATGGGTCAGTGCTAGCAATAATGCCTACTTTGTTGACATATTTTTTTGCTGCTACCACATTTCTTTCGCGTGCCCTTTGTACGCGTTCAGAGGCTTGTTGCACTTTTTTGAGAGCAAGGTCTTGCTCCAACATGGCATCGTCCAATTCGGTAGAAGCGGCTTCAAGTTCGTTCTTCATCTCCTCGTCGCTGGCAAGTTCAGGAACTTGATCCATACACTCGGAGTAGAAACGGACGCGTTTGAGCAAAAGGGGAGACGATAGCCGAGAAACATCGAGTTTAATTTTCATCGTCGTTTGTTTAATTTGACAGGGTTAAAAACTATTTTAGGAAAACAAGCTAGTGTATCAACACAAACATTGTCACCTATAACGCTATAGACGCTATTTATATACCAAAGGTTGCATGAACAAAAAATTTTTAACAAAAATTAATAATTATGGGGGTGTGTATCGTGGTGCAGAGGGGTAGGTATCGTGGTGCAGAGGGGTATGTATCGTGGTGCAGAGGGGTATGTATCGTGGTGCAGAGGGGTATGTAT
>JAEUUX010000084.1 GCA_016787295.1 Chitinophagales bacterium | reverse complement strand
CACTCGCCCCCAAATGTAACATCAATTAACGACCATTTGCCGTTCCTCGAAATACTATTACCGTAAATGACAAATGGTGATTCATCTTTTTTGCTCACCCAAAAAAGAAGCAAAAAAGGGTGTTCTTTTTTCGAGTGGATTCGTCCGGCGTGCTGTGGTCTTTGCTTAATTTTGTGGTAGCAAGAAAAATCGCAGGCATTTTGTCTGTTTTATTGTATTAGCTACCACAAAATGTAGGCAATCGTTGAGGCAATTTATCATTCTTTGTCTATTTAACCGTGACTTTCATGCCTCAACGACCGAAACAGCACTATTTCGGGTGACGAAAATAGTGTAGGCAGATGTGCGTTTTTTGTGACCGCAATTATTCGACTGACAACATTTTACAAAATCCGAAGACTGTATTCAATTTAGTATACATCAATGCGGCTGTCTCTTGGTGGAGATAGCCGCATTTTTTGGTGTGTTTTAAACCTACATTTTGGCATGTATCCAAGCCAAAGTATATTGAAAAACTTCGCGCTGTTCGGGTTCGTTATGTAATTCGTGATAAAAACCTGTCCATTCTTTAAAAGTAACCATAGCAGGATTTTGGGCGGCTAACTTTTTGCTGGCTTCAAAACTTGTAAGACCATCTGCCGAGCCGTGCATGATGAGCATTGGCGATTGGAGTTGCGTTTTGATGTTGCTCAAAGCATCTTTGCCTATCTGATAGGCAGGGAAAAACCATCGCGCCGAAATTTGGTCATGCACCAAAGGGTCACTGCTATATTTGGCGGCTACTTCGGGCGAGCGCGACAATTTATCTAATGCCAAACCGTTGGGCAAACGGAATGCTCCCCAAATACTACCAATTAACTTGCCTGCCATGAATTTGACTGCTGGAATAGGAGTTCCCGGCTCCAAGAAAGGCGCGCTAAGAATAATGCCATTAACTTTGATTTGACGACTAAGCGCATGAGCCAAAGCAATATTGCCACCCATACTGTGTCCATAAATAAATTTCGGCAAATTGGGAAAATACTTGTCTGCTTGTTGCAACAAATCATCAACTTGCTCTAACAAGATGTTGTAAGATTTGGCATCACCGCGCGTACCTTCGGACTGTCCATGTCCGCGCAAATCGGAGGCGATAACAGCAATGTTGTTGTCGGTAAAAAACTTGGCAAAATGTTCGTAGCGCCCGATGTGTTCGCCCAAGCCATGCACCAAACAAATAACCGCTTTATTGTCGGTCGGATTGCCCCAAACGCGCGTAAAAGTTTTTAGCTGGTCGGAGATGTTGTTATGTTGATAATTTTTTTGCATGAAAAAAAAGTTTAGATATGTTATATTAATGAACAGAATAGCCTTGTGAGTTGTTGACAGTCTACAATTAACTTGTTTTACAAAATAAAAAGGTAATACAACATTAAGTAATAAACCCCTTAAGCATTCCGCAATTGTTTGTTTAGTTGCCTAAATTGCTGTTCTACCTCATTAAAACGTTCGGTATTTATCGGAAATTCGCCATACCAAACATGATCGAACAGCCATCGGAGTTGCTGAAAATCTTGGTAATAAGGTGATTTTTGTAGTTCGCTTTGATAGTCTTCGTTGGTTTTGTTGGGTTGCCAATCTATGTAATTGCGGCGACTTAGTTCTTGCAACATCTGCAAATAATACCATCGCACTGCCAAACGATAATCTTTTTGTGCTAAGGCTTGCTGTATTAACTGTTCAAAGTTGATTTGTGCAATATTTTCGATAGAAGCATTGTCTACTTTATGTACCACTTTGGGAGGTGTTTTGAAGAAAACGCCAAGTATTTGGGTTTTAAGCACTCGTTGCAACGCTATGCCCACAATAAATAGTACCAAGATATAGCGCAAATATTTTCGCCAAATATCGTTCAAAGTATTTACATTGTCGCGTCCCAAATTGCGGTTGAGCCAATTGTCGAGCCATGTCATTATTTTCTCCCACAAAGATGGGTTAGGTGGCGGACGGTCGTAGTAATAGGCACGGTCTTGTTGTAGTTCCTCCAATTGCTTTTGGTCGAAATACCGCACCGATAAGGTGTCTGCCGCTCGTATCGGCTGCACACCCAGCAACAACGCTAACCCAATAATCAAATAACAAAGGTATATTTTCATGGTGCAGGAAAAGGAGAGAATTTATGGTTATTTTTTGTGGTGTATGCTATTCCGCCGCAAAGTTATTAAAAAATGTTGGTTTTTGTAGTACAAAGGCGTACTTTTGCAGCATTTTTTGCAAGTATGATAACGACATTATTTAATGGCATCGTAAACAACAACAAAAGCACAATAGCGATTTCGCAAATAAACCAATAGACATCTAACGTTTGCAGGCTTGCAAATGTCACTCAAGCAACTGCAAATGTGATTCGCGTAATTGTAAAAATGAAAACAAATTTTGCCTTAATTGCCCTTGCCTTTGCCACTACTCCCCTGCTTATTATGTCGGGAACAGATTGGTTTTGGGCAAAACTTAGCGAAACCTATCCTTTTCTGACCACTTTTTTTCTACCTTCTGTGCCAATAGGAATTTTTCTACCGTTATTCTTTTGCGTTTTGGCGTATTTTTTGCGACACAGATACCAGATTTGGCGAGGATTTTGGCAACATAGCTTAACTGCTTTTGGGGCAGCCCTTTTGTTGTCTACCATTCTCAAAGGCATAACGAATCGGGTGTATCGCTATCCTTTTCAAGACCTTTCGGTAGCCGATTTTAGTGGCGATTTTCGTTTCGGGTACTTGACAGGAGATAGCATTTGGACAAGCCTGACCGAAGGTTATCCGTCGGGACACACCATTACTGCGGCTGCTATGTGTCTTGCGTGGCTGCCCCATTTAGACCGTCCTTACCAACGCTGGACAGCGGTGTTATACCCTATCTATATCGGCATCGGCATGAGTTTTACCGAACATTGGTTGTCTGATGTCATAACATCGGCATTTTTGGCAATAGCATTGGTGCGTTTTCTACAACATCGCAACTCGGCTCGATAGACCAACATTATTCTCTTTTTCTTTTTGTATCCAACAATTATGTTCTATATTTCCTTTTTATTGTGGCTTCGCAACAGCGTTCAGGCGGGTGTGGCAAGTTGTATTTCTATTTTTCGCATACTACTCATGAGCAAAATAGTGCCTGCCATTACGCCCAATACAGACCAAAGCGAGGCAGTTATTTTGGGTAATGGCCCTTCTTTGCGACAAACTTTGGACAAACACCTGCCTTATCTATCCCAAACCACCAATTTTGCAGTGAACGGCATGGTACTATCGCCACACTACGAAAGCCTACAACCTGCTTATTATTTGTTGGTAGCACCCGAATTTTATTTACCCGAAACCACCACTTTTCACCAAGATTTGCGCCAAAAGATTTTTCAAAACATCGCCGAACGAACGCATTGGAAAATGACGGTGGTGATGAATGCTATGGGTAAAAATTCGCCTGTCGTCAAAGATTTGTTTGCACAACACCCTCACGTACAGTTACGTTTTATGAACCTTACGCCCGTTGAAGGATACAGCTCGTTGCGCTTTTGGGCATATCGAAACAATATCGGTTCTGTTCGCCCCCACAATGTTTTGTTACCATCTATTTTGTTGGCAATAAATTTGGGCTATAAAAAAATTAGCATCGTCGGAGCCGACCACTCTTGGCACGAAGAAGTTCGCATAGACCCGCAAAACAATACCATGACCATCAATCATGAACATTTTTATGATGCTCGACAACAAACAGGTGTGATGTATCAATTGAGCGGAGCTACCTATTATATACACGATTTTTTTCGAAAAATCTATTTAGCATTCGGCGGCTATCACGAACTTAAACAATATGCAACTGCCCAAAAAGCAAACATTACCAACTGTAGCGAAAAAAGCTATATCGATGCTTTTGAGCGTGGCACATTGGGAGCATAAGCAGCGACTTACCACAAAAAAGGATTCATAAAAGCCTTGTTGCGGAGATATGAAGTGTCGGTCAGGGCATAGAGAAATGCCAATAATTGCTGTTTTTCTTCCACGCTAAATTTGACCACCGGCAAACGTTTATCTCTATTCGGGTTGTTGCGACCATCACCGATACAAGTGCCACTCTCCACTTTTCGTCCGCCATTTTCATAAATTTGTAATACTTCTTTGAGCGTGGCAGCACTACCGTCGTGAAAATAAGGCGCTGTTATTGCCACATTTCGCAACGACGGAATGCGGTATTTGCCATTATCTTCCATTTTTTGGGTGCGTTCGGCTATGCCATAGTCTTCTTTTGGATACCCATCGTTGCAATTATATAAACCAAGATTGGCATAACGACTGCCTTGCTCGGGTGTGTTGAAATCTTTGCCACTATGACAAGTTGCACAACCTGCTTTGCCTTCAAACAATGCTTTACCAGCGGCAACTTCGGGTGGAAGCAAATGGTTTGGCGACAAATTGTATTGGTCTATCAAGCTATTACGACTTTGTAGGGTAGCCACAAATTGAGATATCGATTCGACAATGTGGTCAAAATGAATCGCTTGAGTAGTATTGGGATAGGCTTTGGGAAACAAGGTAGCATAGACCGAATCGGTTGTCAAACGAGCGTAGATTCGTTGTTCGTTGCCGTGTGCTCCCATTTCCAACGGAATGGTATCCAACAAAGGACGCACAACTTGTTGGGCAATGGTCTGGAGGTGTGGCGTTGCCCAATTCATGGCGGTATACGTGTTGAGATTCAGCAAAGAAGGAGCGTTGTGTTGCGTATTGTCACCATAAATACCTGTCGAACGTCTATAGCCGTCGCTAAACGCCAATTCAGGTGCATGGCAGGTGGCGCACGATTTGGTATTGTTGGCAGATAGGCGAGTATCGTAGAAAAGGTAGCGACCTAATTGGGCTTTAGTGCTATCAATAGTAGTGCTGGCAGTGGCTTTTGTGGCACTATAATAGGCGAACAATTCGTGTTGTGGGTGGCATTGTAATCCCCAAAATGCAAATAAAAACAGAAAACATAACCAATAATATCGTTTCATGGTTAATAATCATTAGAAGGAGGTTAACACTAAATCATACTACAAAATTAGCTAATTTTGTGCCAAATACACTTTTTTTGTCTACTTGAACGACTTTATTTTTCAATTGTAGAATCCTTACCACTTTTTATTTAACTTTGCTGCCATAATTTTGGCAAGTAAATCGCTGGTGACACAGCATAAAGAAGTTAGGGATTTTTTAGCTCAAACTGTCACGCCCCACACTCAAAAACTTATTATGGGTTTCCAATCTTTTTATCAAAAATATTTCCCTCAAACTTAAGCAATATGAAACTCCAAAAACTGCATTATTTTTCGGGACTACTACTTAGTGTTTTTATTGCTTTGCATTTGTTCAACCATTTTTGGAGTATTTGGGGTGCCGAAAAACACATTGAACTGATGCACTTATTGCGACATTCTTACCGTCATATTCTTGTAGAAGTGCTTATTGTAGGAGCAGTTTGTGTGCAAATTGTTTCAGGCTGTTGGCTTTTTGTGCGCCAAAGAAAAAAAGCCCAAACTTTTTTTGAACGACTGCAACTGCGGTCGGGTTTATATTTGGCGTTTTTTTTGAGCATACATTTGAGCGCCGTTTTGGTGGGACGTTTGGTTTTGCATCTCGATACCAACTTTTATTTTGGCGTAGCAGGACTCAACACCTTTCCATTTAATCTGTTTTTTGTTCCTTATTATGCCTTCGCTATTCTTGCTTTTTTTGCTCATCTTGCTGCTATCCATAGCCGAAAAATGCACCAAAACATTTTGGGATTAACACCTATTGCACAAGCTAAACTTATTTTGTGGATAGGATTTTTGGCAGCTTTTTTGCTGTTATATGGTTTGACGAATCATTTCCAAGGTGTCGCCATTCCTGTAGAATATAACATTTTGATTGGAAAATAATCCAAAGTACTCATCCCAAAACATATTACCATCACCATCTAATTTATATAAACATGACTACCCAATATCAAACTCCCTCCAATTTAGCCCAATACTTTTCTGTTTTTCGCCAACAAATCATTGGCATCGATGTTGAAATACCTTGTAGTATGGGTATGCAAAAAATGGTGTATGCCGACTGGACAGCGAGCGGCAGACTCTATAACGATATAGAACAAAAAATGCTCCATACCTTTGGACAATACTGTGCCAATACACACACCGAAACCAACTGTAGCGGGACAGTAATGACCTTAGCCTACCATGAGGCACGACAAATCATCAAACACCACGTCAATGCCAAAGAGGGTGATGCGCTGATTATGGTAGGGTCAGGCATGACCGCTGCTATCAACAAATGGCAACGCATTTTGGGTTTGCGGCTGCCCGAACAGTTCCATGACCAAATACAGGTACCTGCCGAACAGCGCCCTGTTGTGTTTATCACACATATGGAACACCACTCTAACCAAACAACATGGTTAGAAACGATTGCCGATGTGGTGGTGATAGACCCAACACCCGAAGGACATGTCCAACTCGAACATTTACACTATTTATTAGAAAAATATGCCGAACGTCCGCTCAAAATTGCAGCGGTTACGGCTTGTTCCAATATCACCGGCATACAAACACCTTATCATCAAATTGCTGCCATGATGCACCGCGCTGGCGGTTGGTGTTTTGTAGATTTTGCTTGTTCAGCGCCATACGTTGCCATAGATATGCATCCCACAGATCCTTTAGAGAAATTAGATGCCATCTATTTTTCGCCACACAAATTTCTTGGCGGACCAGGAACGCCCGGTGTATTGATTTTTGACACCCAACTCTACCACCTCAAAACACCCGACCAGCCCGGCGGTGGCACTGTTTTGTGGACTAATCCTTGGGGCGGACATCGATATTTTGATGACATCGAGGCACGCGAAGACGGCGGTACGCCTCCTTTTCTACAAACCATCAAAACTGCTCTGGCTGTTCGGCTCAAAGAGCAAATGGGCATTCACAACATCATGCAACGCGAACACGAGTTGGTGCAGCGCGTCATGCCAGCTTTGCGACAAATCAAAGGTTTACACCTATTGGCGGATAATGTATCCGACCGTTTGGGTGTTTTTTCGTTTTATATTGACGGTTTGCACTACAATTTGGGTGTGCGTTTGTTGAACGACTATTTTGGGGTGCAGGTGCGGGGCGGCTGTTCTTGTGCAGGCACCTATGGACACTATTTGCTTAACGTGCTGCCCGAAACATCGCAACACATCACCGATTTGATTGACCATGGCGACTTATCTGCCAAACCGGGCTGGATACGCCTTTCCATTCACCCCACCATGACCGACCAAGAGGTGGATTATTGCACAGATGCCGTTCGGAGTGTGGCAGAAAATTTTGAAACATGGCAACAGCAATACCGCTATGATTGCCACACCAACGAATTTGTACCAATAGCCACCACACCCCAACAAGATTGGGCAGCAGTGGTGCATAAGTGGTTCTAAGTGATTGTTGGACTTGTTATATAGCAATATCTTTTTTATTTTTTGGGCGTTCCCTGGCGGGCGGGCTGCTACGGGCTTCGCTACGCTTGGTGCTGCGTTGCTCTCCGCACTGGCTAACGCCACCCTCCGCATCCCTAACGCGCTTCGCCCTTCGAAATAGTGTTTTGTGAGTCGGATATTTTTAAAACAATCTGATGTATAAAACTTATTCCGTGCAAAAAAACAAAAAATTCCTAAAAAAATCTTACTTTTTTTTGGAATTGCTAAAATATTGCCGTACCTTTGCAGCCTGAACCAATGGGGTTGCACTGGATTTGACAGTAAAGACATTGGTATGTAAGCATGTCGAGACTTGGTCATTAGCTCGTAAATCAGAATTTCCGAAAAAATAATTGGCAACAACGCCTACAGAATGGCTGCCTAATTCTAGGAATTAGAAGCTATTAGTTCCTCGCTCGCTTTTCTCGGTTAGCACACAGCGAAAAGGAACTCCATCAAAACAACTGAGATAGCCAAAGCAGGCGGCTCGATGCGGCGGCAAATTCCAATTGAGCATACGGTATAGGTTGGTTAGGAACTGTTCCTGCCTAATGCCCGACAATTAATACAGGACTAAACATGTAGAAAGCATATTACTGATTTATCTGGACGGGGGTTCGACTCCCCCCAGCTCCACCCTATTTTTCAAAACCCAATGTTGTTTGTTATCTCACAACCTTGGGTTTTTGTATTTTTTGTATCTAAAAAATATGGCTATTTGGTTATCTAAAAAAAACATAGTACCTTTGCAACTCATTCCAAACTAATAATGCCTTTTATGGAAAACCCACAAAATCCTAACCAAATCAATATAGAATTAACCGAAGACATTGCGGAAGGTGTGTATGCCAACTTGGCAGTTATCTCCCACTCCACGTCCGAATTTGTTATCGATTTCATCAAAATAATGCCCGGTATGCCCAAAGCCAAAGTTAAATCGCGTGTGGTGCTTACTCCTCAACATGCCAAACGCTTGCTCAAGGCTATTGCCGACAACATTAGAAAGTATGAACAACTGCACGGCGAAATTATTGACCCCAGCCAACACAACGACATTCCACCAACACATTTCTTTGGAGGCCCTCCTACCCAAGCTTAATCAAGACATAAACATAAGCGGCGAAGCTATTATTGTAGCTTCGCCGCTTACTGTTTTGTAAGAATGTCTTTCTTATCGCAACAATTGAATATAACCACTCAAAGAAGCAGCCGTTTGTGGGCTACCCGCAGCGGTCAGTTCGATAACCTCGCAAGTATAATAGTAAACACCTTCGGGAAGCGTGTTGCCTGTGGTAGAGTCCGTACCGTCCCAATTGAGCGCGGGGTTTTGGGTATTGAATACCAATCCTCCCCAACGGTTGAACACTTTGAAATCTACGCTATTCACAAAACGGGATTTGCGTGGTATAAAAAAGTCGTTTTGGTCGTCGGCATTGGGCGTAAAAGCATTAGGTAATTCATAAAGTGGGCAATTTTCGGAACAAATGATGTTGCTCAAAACACTTACATTGCTAAACGAATCGACAGCAGCAATGGCATAGCAGGCAGTTAGAGAGCCTTGAATATTGTGGATATAAGCCGTCAAATCTGCTCCCTCGATGGTATCTATCACCCCAAAATCACTTGCCAAAGGCGGGCGTACATATACAAAGTAACCAACAACATCGTTACCACAACTCAAAGGCGGACGTTCCCACACCAAATTGTTTTGTAGCGGAGCATTAGGGTCGGGGTCTTCTTCATTGCAATTATTGGTGAGGTTTATGAGTGTAGGCGGGCATGGTGGTTCGGTATCGCGCGGGCTGCTACAAGCAATTTGTGAATCGTTAATAATTGGGTCAACCAAATCATCGGTCGAGTATGTTCCGATGGTACTAATATAGTAGCAATAATTTACGCCATTTTTCAGTTCGGTGTCGGTATAACTATTTTGGTTAGTTTGTCCAATGAAATCAAAATCAGTTGTTTGGTTGTTTTGTCTGTAGATTCTATATTGGTAGTTAAGCCAAGATACGGCATATTGCCACGACAAGGTGAGTTGGTTATCGGCGGGAGCAATGCTCAAATAAGGCGAAGATGCCGTTTCGGTTTTATCGATAAACTGATTATTGGCATAAAAATCAATTCGGTAGGTATAGGCATTGACCAACGTATTGAGGTCGGTGTTGGTATCTATGTAGGTGGTGTCGTTGGCAGTGGCAAAACTGTTGGCGGTAAATGTTTGAATCAAAGAAAAATCTGTGCCATCGATACCCATAGCTCGATGCAATTCATAGCGATAAGGTGGCGGATTGACTATGGTATCTAAAGGAATGGCGCGCGGTTTTGACCATGCCACATATATTTTGCCTGCGCTGGTGGCGGTTTCTGTAATGCTGACATTGGTAATAATAGGTGCATTTTTGGGCAGTTCGGCACACACATTATCCGATGGCATACTTTCGCTCACGTTGATAGGTGTGGGAGGGTTGGAGGCAGTAAAATTGTCGGCAAATTCGGCAACTAATCTATAACTGTATTTGATACCGCGCAAAACGGTATTGTCTGTGTAGGTGTTGGTTGTCAGATTTTCGGCGATTTTGATGTATTCTGTCCCGCTTAAGCCCTCTTGACAATGGTCAAAAATGATAGAATCGCAACCGCTTCGTCGCCACAATGAGAAACCTCTGAACTTGGGACTATTAATACAGACATATTCGTTGCTCCAATTCAATTGAATGGCATTGCCTACGGTGGTGGCAGTGGGTGGGTTGGGTGGTGGTGCTAATAGGCGAATGCGCCACGTTTCTAAATCTACCAAAGGCGTACTAAAATTGTCTTGCGCCTTAAAAACTACTGTATAGAATTGGCTATAAATGTGGTCGCAGGTGGTGTTCCATGTAAAGATACCTTCAACTTCCCCCAAGTTATTGTTGGAGGTGAAAGTGGCGGGGCTGTCGTCCAATTCCAAAGCTCCTCCATATGCTGTTAGGTTAAGTACTTGCTGTGGATTGTCGGGGTCGGTGGCGGTAACTTCAATTTCGAGGGTGTTGCCAATAATCAAACAAGTGTCTTTGATGGGCGGAATGTCGGGCGGACGGTTGTTAATGTCTTCGACAATAATCTGCATGTCGCGAATCATATTGCTCATCTTAATGCCATTGCGATATTCGGTAATGAGATAGGCTATGTTGTAGATACCTTTTTTGCGCGGCGTATTCCATACCAATTCGCCTGTGTTGGGGTCTAAGGTAAGCACATTGGCGGCACCGGGCTGGATTTCATCGGGATATTGGTAGATAGGAACGGGTGTGTTGCGGTCGGACAAAGGTGCGATGAGTTCAAAATGCAAACTATCGCCGTCGGGGTCAAAGGCGTTGGGGTTGTGTATGAACACTTCGCCTACATTGGCATAGTCAATAGGCGGTTGATAGAGCAATGGCGAACTATTGTAGCCAAAGAATTGTGGGTCTCTAAAATAAATGGTATCTTGGATATAGAACGGGATATTGATGGAGTTGCCCAACTGTATGTTGATAATATCAGCGATTCGGTTGGGGTCTTGCATCGATACGACATATGTGAAGGGACTGGGATAGGTGTGTGCAATGCGATAGACGTTTCGTTTGACACCTGTTTCGATGGGCGTGCCTTGTCCGTTGACGCGTGGTGCTTTTTCGATGGGCGAACCGTCACCAAAGTTGATGTCCAAACTGTCGCGGTCGGCAGCGTCGCTATCTGCCTCACCAAATTTGGTGTAGGTGTTGATGGTGAATACATAGCGGTAGGGTTGTCCGGGCAGCGGGCTACTTACATAAGTAATTTCGCCTGCTCGGTTGTGGGTGGCGTATAGGGATAGTGCCATGCCGCACCAAACTACTCCTGCTATCAATAGGCTATAGAATAATCGTTGCATGTTATAGCGTTTTTTTTAGGGTTTTTATTTGGGCAAAGATATGGTTTTTTTAGAATAAAACACGCTATTCGGTGCTTAAAAATACAGAAAACCACCTTTTTTGCGGTGGTTGGTGCAAAAAAGGTGGTAATATGAGCTATATTGTGTGGTATGGTGGGGAATTGGAGGCAAAAACCTTGTGTCTCATTGGTCGAATGGCGAAGCGCGTTAGGGATTGTAAGGGCAGCCGTTAGGCTGGTGCTTGCACCGAAGCGGAGCGAAGCCCTGTAAAGCCCGACCCGCAGGGAAACGCCCAAAAAATAATGAACATTGAAGTTGTTTTTCTTTGTATTGTTGGCAATGGTGTTGCTATACATTGAAACGGAAGTGCATTACATCGCCATCATGTACAACGTATTCTTTGCCCTCGACGCGCAACTTGCCCGCCTCACGGGTGGCAGCTTCGGAGCCATATTGTACATAGTCTTGGTAGCCAATAACCTCGGCACGAATGAAACCGCGCTCAAAATCGGAGTGGATAACGCCCGCTGCTTGTGGGGCTTTCATGCCTTGGGTGATAGTCCAAGCTCGCACTTCTTTTACGCCTGCGGTGAAATAGGTGATGAGTTGGAGCATGCGGTAGCTTTCGCGAATGAGTTTGCTGATGCCCGGCTCGTGTAATCCCATCGCTTCGAGAAATTCCATTCGCTCGTCATAGCTCTCCAATTGTGCAATTTCGGCTTCCATTTGGGCGCAGATGAAGAGCATACTGGCACCTTCGGCGGCAACGACATCGGCTAATTGCTGGGTGTAGGCATTGCCCGACACAACAGAATTTTCATCTACATTGCAAACATACAACACGGGTTTGGCAGTGAGGAGGTTCATATCTGCCAGATACTCCCGCTCGTTGTCTTCCACCGAAAAAGTGCGTGCGGATTTGCCTTGTTCGATGTGTGCCTTGAGGGTTTCTAATACTTCGGTGCCGCGTTTGGCATCTTTGTCGTTGGCTTTGAGGAGGCGTTGGTATTTGGCTATTTTTTTTTCGATGGTTTCGAGGTCTTTGAGTTGCAGTTCGGTATCGATGATTTCTTTATCAAAAATCGGATTAACCTTGCCATTGACATGCACCACATTGTCGTCCTCAAAACAACGTACCACGTGCAAAATGGCATCGGTGTCGCGGATATTGGCTAAAAATTGGTTGCCCAAACCTTCGCCTTTGCTCGCTCCTGCTACGAGACCTGCAATGTCGACAATTTCGACGGTAGTTGGTACTACTCTTTGTGGATTGACCAATTCGGTGAGTTTGCTGAGGCGCTCGTCGGGTACATTGACCACGCCCACGTTTGGCTCGATGGTTGCAAAGGGATAGTTCGCCGCCAATGCTTCGGCGTTGGATAGACAATTAAATAAGGTAGACTTGCCGACGTTGGGCAAACCTACTATGCCACATTTTAAACCCATTGTTATTGTTGAATTTTAAGGGGGCAAAGGTAGTGCTTTTTTGGGAATATTGCAAGAATTTGTTTGTAATTAGACTTGGGTGTATATTTGGGGTGGAAATATTGTTGTTGGGTTTGGGTATTTTTTGGAAAAATAGTTTTACATTTGTGCCTTAAAAGGTATTTTTTTCATGACTGTTGCAAAGAAAAAGTAGTTTATCAAAAAATGAATGTAATATATTTAGCCAACTTTTATCTCCTTGGATTAATAAAATCTTGCCCAACAAAAATTCTGAACAAAATCTTTATATCGGTACTATTATCGTTCATATTCTCGTGTAGTACTTCTCATACTGATTATGTAAAAACTTTTTATGGGTACAAAACAATATCGTATGTTAACGACACTATTAAGCAAATAGATTATTATTCAAAACGGGGATTTTGGAGTCCCAAAAAACTTAATTGTACTAAGTATTTCGATTATGATGATGGTTTAGTTGCTGTTGTCGATTACACTAACAGTTGGAAGGAAATATGGTATTATATTCCCATTTCAACTCAGTTACAAAGACAAATAAATAATGTTGAAAATGGACTTCCTCTTGAGTGGTTGCCATATCCCAAAGATATGGTCGATGCAAAAAAGACATACAATGATAAGAAAAAAATTACAAAATACGAACTAATAGGTTTAGATAATTGTATAATATACGGAGTTTCTTGCGATGAAAATGGCACTATAATTGAGCAAAAAAGCAACAATTATAGTGTAAAAAGCTACTTATTAGATAAATGGCAACACGAACTTGCAGATACTGTTTACCTAAATCCTTGTGATACTGTAAGGCTACTAGAGCTGCACATCAATAGTTTTAATGATTACAATTTTGGCACAAATGTATATGTATTCAACCGTTTAGGCAAGGATATTCCTCATGGTATAGACTTTATAAATAGCAAACGTGTTTCCAATAACAGAGAATTACATACCATTGTTTTTCGCGAAAAAGGAGTTTTTTATCTTGAGATAAGAGGTATTTTGGAAAAAAATAATAGGCAAATAGAAATTTGTCATTCTTATTCTCCCATTATAGTTGTCAAATAATGTGAGCTATTAGAACAATTATTGCTCATGTTACGCTTTCGTCCAAAATGCAATATAAATTAACGTTCGCCTTATCACATTAGCTACCACAAAATGATTGCTATGTTTGTCAAAATAAGTTGCTTTAGAACAGTAAGACCATAAAAAACTCAATACAACCTGTGTTCTTTCTGTTCAATTGATAGGTTATTTTGCCATCGCAGATACGTTTCAACTATAGACAATTTGTACAACAAAAATGGCTTGTTTCTTTGTGCGAGAAACAAGCCTATTTTTGTTGCATTTTCAAATCCTTTATGATGTGTATTTGTGTTGTTGTTTTAGTATGGAATACCCGCTTTTTTGTATATAAAATGGAGTAGCCAAGCGGGACCAATTAACAAAAATTGCAAATCTTCGAAAAAAGAGGGTTTTTTACCTTCTATTTTATGTCCAATAAATTGCCCTATCCATGCCACCACAAACAATATAACGGAAACGATGGGCAAGTTGGTGCCAGTCAAAGCTAATTGATGGTTGCCCCACAGCATTGCTCCTGCGATGAAGATAAAACCTAGGAAAATGCTAAAGGATAGGCGTAGATAGAACAACAAGGTAAGGAAAATAAACACACCTGCCCAATTGAAGAACATCGTTTTTTCGACAGGAAACGGAATGCTGTATAGCAAACCCAACAGGCTAAACATAATGGTCGGAACGCAAATCCAGTGGATAAGTTTGTTAGTCGGATTTTGGTGGCTTACGCCATACGCACTAAGCCATTCGTTGAAAGTTTTCATATCTTGTATTTTTTGGTACGTTGTTTGGTTATTGGTGTAGTAATATCGACGCAAAAATGCTCACTACTCAAGCAAGCGAGAACTGTGTTCTAATTGCCTCCAAATTGGCTGTTGATATATGCCATACAAAGGTCGACGGTGGCTTGGATTCCTTTTTTGTGGGTGCGCTCCATGCCATGCGAAGCAGCTACTCCTGGTCCTATCAATGCCACTCGAAAAGGTTGCCCTGCTGCCAAAGCTGCCGAGCCGTCGGAACTATAGTATACGTATACATCTTGTTTGTGGGGGATATTGTGCTGGCGGGCGAGTGTGACCAAGCGTTTGCGAAAAGCATAGTCATATGGACCCGAACCGTCTTTGACACAGATAGAACAGTGGGTTTCCTCTCCGTCGTTGTCATAGCCCAAAACACCCATGTCAATAACCAACAGTTCTTCGATGGTGGGTGCATAGCCGCAAGTACCCCCATGTCCTACCTCTTCATAGTTCGAAAAAAACAATTCGACAGGTGCTGTTCGTTGTTCGCGCGCAAGGCGTTCGGCAATTGCCAACAATACAAAACAACCTGCTTTGTTGTCCATAAAGCGCGATTTGATGTAGCCGCTGGGTAGTTCTTGGTAGCGGGTATCAAAAGCAATAATATCGCCAATGGCGATGCCCAAATCTTGTAAATCGGTTGCGACACTTACCACTTCGTCAATGCGAATGTGCATATTTTGGACGGTTCGGCGGGTGCTTTCGGCTTCGTTGTTGGCATGGACAGAGGGATTGTTGAGCAGCAAAGTGCCTGTATAGATTTTGTCGTCTAAGGTATAAATTCTGCAATATTCGGCTTCGTAACTTGTCAGGAGTGGTCCTCCCAATTTAGCAATTCCGAGCGTGCCGTCGGGTCGCAATTTGGCTACCATAGCGCCCAAAGTATCTACATGAGCAGCAATAGACAGGCTTGGGGCATCGTTGCCCAACACACACCGCACCGCCCCTTTATTGGTAAGTTCGGGTTGCCAGCCCATTTGTTGCAAAGTTTGGAGCAAAAATTCGCAGGCTTGTTGGGTATAACCTGTTGGCGAGTCGATGGCTACCAAATCCCTTAATACATCATAACTTAACATGGTATCTTTTTGAGGCGGAAAGGTACATCTTTTTACTGAAAATTGTGCATTTTGTTGCTAAAAATCCTATTATGCAAACAAAAATCTTATTTCTATGCTCCGCAAAATAGCACTAACTGGTAGGGCTTACCAAAATTTCCTGTTTAGATGATAGTTCTTTGGCAAAAATGCGTACCTTTGTCACGCAAATAAAAGGCATTATGGTTTGAGGGATTAGGTGTGCCACATAGCATTTTGTGTGTTTATGACTTTTGTGTTAAAAAAACGGCTATTATTCCAAACACTACTAAAGGGTATAATCCTGCTTTTTCAAAAAAATCGCCATTTTCTATGCAAACGGTTAATTTTAATGACTGTACTTTAGATTTTTTGGATACCCAATTTAATCTATTACCATCTATTAGTCTGCCTATTTTACAAAATTGGGTGACTACATCTATGTTATTGAGTGCGGAAGATGTTTATATGATACGAAAATCAACTAATAATCTTCGTTTAAATGCCGCCCATTGGAATGAACAAGATTTGTCCTTGCATTTTATTGGTCCCATATTTGCATGGGTTGGTTTCACAGAAATTTTGCGTTTCAATATTTTCACCCAAGTTAATATGGAAGCTCATATAGATAATATCGTTCTGTTAGGACGTGTAGACGAACTGATAGCCACAGGTTTTCGTTCGCCCAAAATTCCTTTTTTTGCTTTCAACGAATACAAACGCGGACAAGACTATAAAGGCGACGCACTTGGTCAAGCACTCGCCGCCATGCTCGTGGGGCAATGCCTCAACACCGACGGAAAACCCATCTACGGCTGTTGTGTCATTGGGCAGCATTGGTATTTTATGACCTTGGAAGGCAAACAATATGCTATCAGCTCAACTTTTGACGGCACTAATTTTGACGATGCCTGCCAGATTTTGCGCATTCTATACCAACTCAAACAGTATTGTATGGAGCGAACGGAGGGTATGGGAGTGTAGCAACATATCTCCATAACTCCACCCACCATCATTATTCCTATCCCTTCCTCCTTTCACCAAATCCCAAAACCATGTCCAATAATATACCTACCAATGTTGATTTCCTTATTCAAGCTACTATAGAAGAAGCACACCAAACAGGCACCCCAGTGACTGTCTTGAACCTCAATGAGTATCAACTCCAAACCCTACCAACATTATTGGAAGAATTGCCTGATTTGGAAATTTTATTGTTGGACAACAATCCTTTGCAAGATATATCGGGTTTGGTGCGCCTCAAAAACCTCAAAAACCTTTCGCTCAACAACTGTGGTCTCACACAGCTACCCGAAGGTTTGTCCGAATTGCAGCAATTAGAAAGTCTTCGTTTAGCCAATAACCGCTTGACCAACCTTTCAGCCGTCGAAGACCTCCCGAATCTCATCTATTTGGATATTAGCAACAACCTCATCAATGACCTTTCGCCCCTCAAAGAATTTTATTACCGAATTGCAGAACAGTTGACCGAGCAAAAAGCAGGTACTTATAGCGGTATAGAAATCGCCAACAACCCCCTTTCTATGCCTCCGCGCGAACTTGCCGATGCAGGTTATAGCGCCATTATCAACTATTTCAAAGGTTTAGACCGCACCCAAAGCTACAGCAACAATGTGATTAAAGTGATTTTGGTGGGTAATAGCAATGCGGGCAAAAGTACCTTATTGGAACGTTTGCTAACGACCCATAAACCGTCCAAAGCACGCCCTTTAACACCTTGGCTGTCGGTCAAAGAGAAAAGCATTCGCCACAATGACGTGACTACTCATATCCGCTATTTCGACTTTGGCGGACAGGACTATTACCACAACACTCACACCCTTTATTTCACGTCCAACGCCATCTATATTCTATTGTGGCACAAACAACCCGACCAAGAGTCCGCTAATAACCAGTACTACGACTTGCATTATTGGTTAGATGCCATAGAACAATTCGCCAACAAAACAACAGCATCTGCCACCAGCACACCGCCTTCGCCTAACACAACAACACCCGCACCGCTTCCCTCCTACCCTATTTTAGTGGTACAAAACAAAGTAGACCAACGCGAAGACGAGGTATTTTTGAACCAAGAATACCTGCGCCAATGCTATCCCAACATCGCTCATTTCTTTACTATGTCGGCAAAAAATGGCAACAATGTGGCTTTTTTTAAGCAACATTTACAAGATTTTATTGCCCAACAACTCACACGTACCACCACCCTCCTACCTGCTTATTACAAAAATTTCGAGAAGTTTTTCGAAGAACAAACTTGTCTCCTAATGGATATGGAGACCGTGAAACGTTTTGCAGAAAGTGTGTTGACTCCCAACGACATGAACGCCAAAGTCCACCAAGATGTTATTACCTATTTTCATAACATAGGCACTATTTTGCACAACCGTACTCCATCGGGATACGAGCGCATTGCACCCAGCCTTAACCACATTAACGAAGCCATCAAAAAGGTATTGAATAAAATTGACCTCTCAACCGCCGAAACCACCGACCATCTCATTACAGACACCACCTTGTTGGATTTTTTGGAAAACAATTACCTCATTTTCAAAAAATTGGAAGCAACTCCCGCCACGCCTATCGCCAAAGGCAAAGCCATGCCCCAAACACCTCCCACTACCTACTTAGCACCAATGTACCTGCCCGAACAACCCAACCGCGGCATAGCTTTGTTGCTCAAACACCTTCCGCACCCAATTAGCAAAATGGAATTTACTGGTTTTATACACCGCACCATTTTGTTCCAAATCTTTAGTGCCGTCCAAAGTCTCATCAATCCTGCTACCTATTATTGTTGGAAACATGGCTTGGTCATCGAAAGCCTAACTACCACTAATACAGGCGAAACCACCATTTTGCTCATAAAATTTGACCAAAAAGCCATTAATCTTTACCCACTTAACCATATCAATACACCCGCCGACCGTATTTTTATCAACAACATCACCAATGCTATCAAAGATGTTTGCTTTCGCTATGGCAAAGACTCTGTACAGGAAATGATAACCGCCAATGGCATAGACTTTGTGCCACGCATTTTGCTCGAAGAACAATTTGCACAAAAAGCCATTACTTTTCATTACAAACAACAACTTTTCCATATTGGCGATTTTCATCGTTACGTCCAAACACCCCAAAAACGCATTTTTATCTCCTATTCTCAACAAGACAGCCACCACAAAGACGAACTATTGAAGCACCTTAGCGTCCTAAAAAGAAGCGGCGACATTAGAGCTTTTGATAACAGCCAGATAGTTGCAAGCGAATTGTGGGACGAACGCATTAAACAAGAACTCCGCCAAGCCGACATTATTCTGTTGCTCATTTCTGCCGATGCCTTAGCCACCGACTACATCTGGGACGTGGAAATACAGCAAGCCATCGAACGACACAAAAAGAACGAAGCCGCCCTTGTTCCTATTATCCTCTCCGCTTGCGATTGGAAAGAAGCACCTTTTGCACACCTAAGCGCACTGCCCGCCAATGACACTACCATTACAAGTTTTCCATTTCCCAACGACGCTTGGTCGGAAGTTGTGGTTGCACTTCGCAAAATCATACGCCCCAATAACTAAACCTATCCAAACCAGCAAACACCAAACCAAAATCCACAACAATATGGCTACCAATTTTAATGCGGCTGTTGCCAAACGAATGGTTGCAGAAGGACGCACCGAACTTTGTTTTAAATACTTCGATGAATGTGGCATACAAACCAATGCTGCCCTCCAACTGCGCGCCCGCTACGCTCAAAACGAAAATGACAAGCATTCAGGAGTGTTAAGTTTCCAAGAATATCGCCTCGAACAAAATCGCATTCTCAATAGCTTGTTACACCTCATTGATGAAGTACAACAAGACCAAATGCTGCTCGACTACCAACAAACAATGGATAACAATGTGCCTATCATGCAACAAAACGAAACAGATTATAACAACACACTCTCCACTAACCACACATCAAACTCCAATGACACTACAATACCACCACAACCCGACCTCGCTCCCCAAATCGATGACAACAATGTTAGCAACAATGCCACAACCGACAAACCCAAAGATATTTTTATCTCCTATTCCAAATTTGATTTGAGATACCTCAACGAACTACGTACCCACCTCAGTCCAATGGTCAAAAACAACAAAATTAGACCTTGGGACGACACCGACCTCATGGCAGGTGATGCTTGGGACGAAGCAATTAGAACACGCCTCAACCAAGCCGATATTATTTTGCTATTGCTTAGTTCCGATTTTTTAGCCACCGAATATATCTGGGAAAATGAATTGCAGCCCGCCCTCGAACGACACAAAGCAGGCACAGTCCAACTCGTTCCCATCATCCTGCGACCTTGCAATTGGCAAGAAAGTCCCATAGCTTTTCTCAATGCCCTACCCCAAAAAGGCAAACCTATTTCTGCCTATCAAGACCGCGACGAGGCTTGGTTAGAAGTTGTCACGGCATTACAAAAAATCATCTAATCTTGTCATCTTCGTATGAATCCATCTACAAAAATACTACAGTTTCATCGTTCATTTTTATTGTTTTGCTGTGTGTATGTCATCATAGGGCATAGACCAATCTATTTCGGTGTAAGATATTGCGAACAACAATAAAAAAAAATGTTTGCTTAAGATAGGCACTACGATGAGCCTATCTTGTTTCTTTGTCGTACCTTTGCTTTGTTTTTTTATGTACATTACTTTGTAACCGCAGTGATGCAGGTTATAGCTTTTTTCATAACTATGTCTTTACCCGAAGACCTTGGTAATTTTTTCATGTCAATGTATAAAAAATAGGCGTAGCAATGCGCCTATTTTTGTTTTTTGTCGTATCTTTGCGCTTGTTTTCTTGTAACAACATGACCGCAGCGATGCAGGACTAAATAATCTTTTCATGAGCAATGTCTTTACGAAGACCTTGGTAAAAATTTAAAGGATAAAAAAGACAAAATAGGCGTAGCAATACGCCTATTTTTGTTTTTTGTCGTATCTTTGCGCTTGTTTTCTTGTAACAACATGACCGCAGTGATGCGGACTACAAGAATTTTTCCATCAAGATCTTTAATTTAAAGATCCTGTTGAACATTTTAAAAGATGAAAAGATAACATAGGCGCAGTGATGCGCCTATGTTTGTTTTTTGTTGTATTTTTACACTCGTTTTCCTATAAAACAACGACAGAACCGCAATGATGCAGACTATCTTTTTTTCATAGACAAGACCTTTATTTTAACATCTTGGAAAAATATCTATGATTAGGAGTAACAAAAATAGGTGTAGCGATGCACCTATTTTTGTTTTTTTGTCGTACCTTTGCGCTTGTTTTCTTGTAAAACAACAACACGACCGCAGCGATGCGGACTACAGGATTTTTCCATAATTTGGAAAAAAATTTAAGGTTGTTAAATGTAGCATAGGCGCAGCAATGCGCCTATGTTTGCTTTTGGAGGTGTGCCTTTGACAATAGGCGAAACCCAAATTTTCTTTAAAATTTTCAAGGTTTAGGCAATAAAAAAAAGTCAAGTAACAACAATTATTCACAAAAATTGTACCTTTGCGCTAATAATACCCGAATCAGGTAGCTCCGAAGTATGGCAGTATCGCCTTATCTATCGCTACCATGATAAACAAGCAGGTATGTGGAGTGATGTGGCATCGGTGACGGTCGGAAACTAACAGATTGGTATCCATACAAAAATGGCGGCTACTTTCCCTTGTGGGGAGAGGTAGCCGCCAAACTTTTATGCGGAATAAGCGGAAACAAAGACATCGCATATTTTTAGAAACATCAGTTGTCTTTGTTTAAAGCACCTCATAAAATAATTGTGGCAAGTCAATATTATTTTGTACTTTTGCGCCCACAAAAAACAAAACATGAATCATCAACAATCCCAGCAATTATTTAGCGAAGCATTACAGTATTTTCCGGGTGGTGTGAGTTCGCCCGTTCGTGCATTTCGTTCCGTTGGCGGCACCCCTATTTTTATGGAAAGTGGCAAAGGTTGTCATATTACTGATGTAGATGGCAACACTTATATCGATTTTTGTTGCTCGTGGGGACCGCTTATCCTTGGACACGCTCCCGATGTGGTACTCCAAAAGCTATACGAAGCCATGCAAAAAGGCACGTCCTTTGGCACTCCTTCTGCCTACGAATTGGCATTGGGCAAATTGATTGTGGATAATAACCGTTTTATCGAAAAAATCCGTTTTGTGAGTTCAGGCACCGAGGCAGTAATGTCTGCCATTCGCCTTGCACGCGGCTATACGCAACGCGATAAAATTTTAAAGTTCGAAGGCTGTTATCATGGACATGCCGACTCTTTGTTGGTCAAAGCAGGCTCGGGTTTGGTCACTTTTGGCATTTCGTCGTCGGCGGGTGTGCCTCAAAGTGTGGCAGATTCGACCATCGTTGTGGCACTCAACGACGAGGCAGCCGTTCGTCAGGCTTTTGCAGAAAATCCCGATATTGCAGCTATCATCATCGAGCCTATTCCTGCCAATAATGGTTTGTTGGTACAAAATCGCGATTATTTAGCCTTTTTGCGCCAAATTTGCAACGAAAATGGTGCTTTGCTTATCTTCGACGAAGTCATTTCGGGCTTCCGCGTGGGCTTCGAGGGTGCAGCGGGCTATTATGATATTGCTCCCGATTTGGTGACGTATGGCAAAATCATTGGAGGCGGTTTGCCCGTAGGAGCGTATGGTGGCAGCAAAACCCTGATGTCCTATATTGCTCCCGATGGTCCTGTCTATCAAGCAGGAACGCTGTCGGGCAACCCTATGGCAATGGCAGCAGGCATAGCACAATTAAGCACCTGTTTGAGTAAAGGTTTTTATGAACAATTGGAGCAAAAAACAGCGCAGTGGATAGCCAATTTGAACCAACATTGCGAATCGCACGGCTATCCTTGCTATTTCATGCACATCGGTTCTATATTTTGGATTGTTTTTAGCCAAGACCACACTGCCATTCGCGCTGCCGAACAAATCGATGCCAGCAGTATGCAGTATTTCCGCACCTTCTATCATGCTCTTTTGGAGCGTGGCGTATATTTGGGTCCTTCGGGCTATGAAGTGGGTTTTGTATCTGCTGCCCACACCACCAACGACCTCGTCCAAGCACAACAAGCTATTGAAACTGCCCTATCAGTGGTTTTTTCGTAAAAAAACTAAAACAAACCTTTATGACTATATGAAACCAAATTCATTATTATTGCTATTGGCGCTGTTTGTGTGTTGCCTCCTCTCCACAACGGTATATGCCCAACTACAAAACAAGGGCTTTTGGACGCGAAACCTCCTAAATTATCGTTCAGAAGTAAGAAAAGAAGACTATTCTGGTTATCTTTATCGCAACAAATCGCTATTGCTACAACCAGAAATTGGTTATGCAATAGGAAAGCGTTTTTTGATAGGTCTTGTTGGACAATATCGAACAGATAAAGCCTCGACCCAAGATATATTGCAAGGTTATGTCGAAAGACGTGATGTACTTTATGGAGCAGGTCCTTTGTTGCGTTACTATCTACCCATCACCGACCGTTTGGTGTTTATGCCCGAAGTATTTTTTGTATACTATCAACACAAAAGTACAACTTTGCACTACGATGCTGTACTTTTAGATATGTCCATGCAGCGGTATAACTCCATTGGAGCAGGTGCGTTTCCGTCTCTGGTAGGTTTTCTAACGCGCGATTTAGCCATTTCGCTCACGGTAGCTTCGTTGCAGTATTATGGCAATGCAAACAACAAAAGCTTTATTGTGGAAGCCAATCCTCAACATTGGATATTGGGTTTGGAGTATTATTTTGAAAAACCTAAGAAAAAAACACCATAGACAGCAAAGCAAAACGCCTAAATCCCGTTAAAAGGACTTAGGCGTTTTTGAAGAGATACTAATAACCACAAACAAAGCACAATTATTTTTTAGCTGTGCTATAGTTATCAGCCACTTTTTGCCAATCTACTACATTAAAAAAAGCAGTGATATAGTCAGGACGACGATTTTGGTAATGCAAATAATAGGCATGTTCCCAAACATCTAAACCCATCAAAGGAGTACCGGGGCAATCTGCCACGTCCATCAATGGATTGTCTTGGTTGGGTGACGAACACACACACAATTTGCCATCAGCTTTGAGGCACAACCACGCCCAACCCGAACCGAAACGCGTGGTAGCAGCTTTGGCAAATTCAGCTTTAAAAGCCTCAAAAGAACCAAAGGCAGCATCAATAGCACTTGCTAATTCGCCTGTTGGTGTTCCACCACCTTTGGGACTCATAATTTTCCAAAACAAACTGTGGTTATAATGACCACCACCATTGTTGCGAACAGCAGCATTGCTACCCGCCACACGCATTAATTCACCAATACTTTTACCCTCCAAATCTGTGCCAGCGATGGCATTGTTGAGGTTGTTAATATACGCTTGATGGTGTTTGGTGTGGTGGATTTCCATCGTGCGAGCATCGATATGCGGCTCCAAAGCATTGTAAGCATATTCCAATGCAGGAAGTTCAAAAGCCATATAAAAATAATTTTTAGATACAAAATTTGGGTGCAAAGGTAGCAGTTTTTGAGTACCATTGCTTTTATAAAACAAAAAAAAGCAAAAAATGTTCAAAATAGCGCAATAATTCCCAAAAAAACCGTACCTTTGCCTACCAGAAAACGCAAACATCAATGTATTTATGTCTATGAAAATTAAAGACATCATTCAACATCTCGAAACCATCGCCCCGCTCGACTACCAAGAGGCGTATGACAATGCTGGTCTATTGACCGGCAACCTTAACGATGAATGTACTAATGCCTTATTGTGCTTAGACTCGACCGAAGAAGTAGTAGACGAAGCCATCGAGAAGTCTTGTAACCTCATTATTGCCCATCATCCTATTATTTTTAGCGGATTAAAAAAAATTACGGGCAAAAACTATATTGAAAGAACCCTCATCAAAGCTATCAAAAACGATATTGCTATCTATGCGATTCATACCAACTTAGATAATGTTTTTGATGGAGTTAACCAAAAAATAGCAGAAAAACTTGGTTTATCCAACCGCCAAGTTTTAATCCAAAGACCACAAACCACTCGTAAAATTAGTGTTAGTGTGCCATTAGCTCATGCCGATTCTGTTCGTCATGCTCTCACCAAAGCAGGTGCAGGTACATTGGTAGACTATGACGAGTCGAGCTTCAGCATGTTGGGCGTGGGTATTGCTGCCGACCAAAAAGGACAGCAAGCGAGCATGAAATTGGACATCTTATTTCCTGCTCATCTCCAAAGCCAAGTTTTGGCAGCCTTGCGCAGTTCGCACCCATCACCCAAACCGAGCTATGAAATCCTAAGCATTCAGAATACCTATTCGCAAATAGGCGCAGGTATGGTAGGAGATTTGGCAGAAGATACATCGACCACCGAGTTTTTGAAACATCTCAAAAGCACCATGAAAGCCGACTGCATTCGTCATACGCGCCTATTAAAGAAAAAAGTGCGCCGCATTGCCGTTTGTGGTGGAGCAGGAAGTTTCTTGTTGCCACAAGCTATCCAAGCCAAAGCAGATATATTTATTACCGCCGATTTCAAGTATCATCAATTTTTTGATGCCAACGAACAAATTGTTATTGCCGACATAGGGCATTATGAATCAGAACAATATACGACCGAAATACTACAGAGCATTTTGTCGCAAAAATTCCCTAACTTTGCACCCATTATTTCGCAAATTAACACCAATCCAATAAAATACCTATAAATAAATGGCACAAGTAAAAGACATTGTAACGCCCGAAGAGGAACTGTTGCAACTCTATGAATTGCAAAAAATTCATTCCAAAATTGATGAAATACGCGTCTTACAAGGCGAATTGCCCGACGAAGTGCAAGACCTCGAAGACGAGATGGCAGGTCTCGAAACCCGCATCAGCAATTTGGAAACCGAATTGAACCAGCTAAACACACAAATTACTAACTATAACATTACCATCGAAAACGCGGAAACACTCATTGCTAAATACGAAAAACAGCAAATGAACGTGAAAAACAACCGCGAATTTGATGCTATTAGCAAAGAAATCGAGATGCAACACCTCGATATCGAATTGGCTAAAAAACGCACCCGCGATACCTTGCGCGATATCGAAACCAAAAAACAATATCTGCAAGAATCACAAAAACGTCGCGATGTTAAACGTCGCGAATTGGACAACAAAAAGAAAGAACTCGAAGTTATTATTACCGAAACAGCCAAAGAAGAACAAGAATTGGTGCATAAAGCTGCCGAACAAATGGGACATATCAAAGAACGTTTGCTCGCTGCCTATAACCGAATCAGAAATACCTATCGCAACGGTTTGGCAGTTGTTCCCATCGAACGCGACTCGTGTGGCGGTTGCTTTGGCAAAATCCCTCCCCAAAAACAAATCGAAATAGCACAACATAAAAAAATCCATTTATGCGAACACTGTGGACGCATTCTGGTAAGCCCCTACATCGACCCCGAATATGGTGATGTTGAACATGACGAGGAGCTGCTATAATCCCAAATCCTTTTTGTTCTTTGCTTTTCTAACAATGCCTTCCTGCCTACACATGGAGGGCATTGTTATATCCACTAATCTCTAAAACTTTTAACCTTGTCTATACAAGTCCAACAACTGACAAAAAAATATGGCAGCCAAATAGCTGTCAATGAGCTGTCATTCGAAACCCAAACTGCCGAAATCGTAGGCTTCTTGGGTCCCAACGGAGCAGGCAAATCTACTACCATGAAAATGCTCACCTGCTACCTTCCTCCCACAGAAGGTACTGCCAGCGTGTGTGGCTACGATATTGTCAAAAATCCATTAGAGGTGCGTCAACATATCGGCTACTTGCCCGAACATAACCCCTTATATGTGGATATGTATGTGCAAGAATACTTACTGTTTGCAGCTCGCCTCCACAAAGTAGCACAACCCCAGCAGCGCGTAGTGGCTATGATAGAGCTAACAGGACTACAAAACGAACAACATAAAAAAATTACTGCCCTTTCCAAAGGTTATCGCCAGCGCGTAGGCATTGCCCAAGCCATGATTCACAACCCACAAGTATTGATCCTCGACGAACCCACTGCTGGTTTAGACCCCAATCAATTGGCAGAAATCCGACAAGTTATCAAAACATTGGGAAGCGAAAAAACCGTCTTGCTATCCACCCACATCATGCAAGAAGTCCAAACTTTGTGTGACCGTATTCTGATTATCAACAAAGGCAACCTTATCGCCAACGATACCGCACAACAATTGCAACAAAAAACACAACACGCCTTCGTCATTTCTATAGAATTGGCACAAAAAATAGAACCTAATCGCCTCAAAACCATTCAACATTTGGAAAACGTCCACGATTTGGGCAATGGACAATACCAAATTACCGCTACCAAAGATATTCGCGCCGATTTGTTCCAATTCGCTGTCCAAAACCAACTGACGCTTTTGGGTATGTCGCAAGACAAAAATAACCTTGAAGAGGTGTTTAGACAACTAACAGCGGCAGGACGTGGCTAATCTAATTTGATGACACCACTATACCATTATTTATAAGCTACAAAAAAAACCATCTATGTCCACCTATATTAACCCCTATACCGATTTCGGATTTAAAAAACTTTTTGGTGAAGAAGCAAGCAAAGACTTGTTGATAGATTTTTTGAACGCTATCCTTCCTGCTCACCACCAAATAGCCGAACTTAGTTTTCAGAACGCAGAAAACCTACCTGATACGAGCAACGAACGAAAGGCTCTTTTTGCTCTCCACTGCCAATCAGCCAATGGAGAGCAGTTTATTGTGGAAATACAAAAAGCAGATATGAAGCACTTCAAAGACCGTTTGATATATTACATCTCTTTTCCTATTCGTGACCAAGCACAGCGTGAGGATAGGGGTTTTAAGCCCAAAGATATCTATTCCATTAGCATTCTGGATTTTTTCTATGAAACGGATAAAGATAATGCTACATTTTATCGCTGTATTGGCCTGAAAGACCAATACAACAATGTTTTTTATAATAACTTGCAAATGTACTGTTTGCAAATGCCCGCCTTTAAGAAATCTGATAGGGAGTTGGAGAGTCATTTCGATAAATGGGCGTTTTTTTTGAAAAACTTAGAGTCCTTTGATAGCATTCCACAAATCCTAAAAGAACCTATTTTTGAACAAGCCTTTGACACAGCCCTATTAGCCAACCTTGACCGCGAACAAATGCAGGAATACGAACGTAGCCGTTTGAGTTATATTGGTATCCGTGAGGCTATTAAGACAGCCGAATAGCGCGGTTTGCTCAAAGGCGAGGAAAAAAGTAGAGCGGAAAGGCATAGTGGTAGCCGAGCAAAACATACAAAAAAACCATCATGGCTTTGTATAGCAATAGTATTTCAATGGACATCATTGCAAGTTCTGTTCAAAAAACCGAAGCTGAAGTTCAGGTTGTTATTGAAAAAAATAGTTCCGCAAAATAATCCATAAAACACAGACAAGTATCAAAAACAAGCCTCGTAAGCTTGTCACCTTTTTTTTATCTTCTTAACAACGGCGTTTGTATAGCCGACAATTTTTTTGTATTTTTATGATGAACATTAGCTTTCCCGACGGCAACGTGCGTCAGTATGAAGCAGGGACTTCTGCCTTAGACATTGCGAAGTCCATTAGTAACAGTTTGGCGAAAAAAGTTATCGCCGCCAAAGTCAATGGTAGTGTATGGGACATTAACCGCGCCATTCCGACCGATTCCACTCTACAATTGCTCACATACGACGACGCAGAAGGCAAAGAAACTTTCTGGCACTCGTCGGCACACCTTATGGCAGAGGCGTTGCAACAACTCTATCCCGATGTAAAATTTACCATCGGACCTCCTATCGAAAACGGTTTCTACTATGATGTAGATTTGGGCAGCCGTTCTGTTAGCACAGATGATTTTCCAGTTATTGAGAAAAAAATGCTGGAACTTGCCAAACAAAACAACCCTTTTGTGCGTCGCGAAGTGTCAAAAGCCGAAGCCGCCGCCGTTTATGCCAACAATCCCTACAAAACCGAACTGATTGACAATTTGCAGGACGGTGACATCACTTTCTACACACAAGGCGCTTTCACAGACCTTTGTAGAGGACCACATATTCCGCACACAGGCTATATCAAAGCTGTGAAGTTGCGAAACGTGTCTGCTGCCTATTGGCGTGGTGATGAAAAAAATCCACGCTTGACCCGAATCTATGGCATTACCTTTGGCTCCCAAACAGAATTGGACGAATACAACAAATTCTTGGAAGAAGCCGAACGCCGCAACCACAAACGCCTCGGTACAGCATTGGGTTTGTTTGCTTTCTCTGACCGTGTAGGGCAAGGATTACCCTTGTGGCTACCCAAAGGAACAGTTTTGCGCGATGTGTTGCAAGATTTCTTAAAAAAAGAGCAAGTTAAAAGCGGCTACAAAATGGTCGTTACGCCACACATTGGCAAAAAAGATTTGTATGTCACATCGGGACACTTTGCTAAATATGGCAAAGACTCCTTCCAACCTATACACACGCCCAAAGAAGACGAATTGTACTTCCTCAAGCCTATGAACTGCCCACATCACTGCGAAATCTATCAACAATTTCCATTTTCTTATCGCGATTTGCCTTTACGTCTGGCTGAATTTGGAACCGTCTACCGCTATGAACAAAGTGGCGAACTTAATGGTCTGTTGCGTGTGCGAGGTTTTACACAAGACGATGCCCATATTTTCTGCACACCCGACCAAGTGAAAGACGAATTTAAAAACGTTATCGACTTGGTTTTGTTGGTATTTGGCAAAATGGGTTTTACTGATTTCACCGCCCAAGTTTCGTTGCGACACCAAACAGAACGCGCCAAATATATCGGCACGGAAGAAAATTGGGAGAAAGCAGAAAAAGCTATCATTGAAGCCGCTAACGAAAAAGGGTTGCCTATCACCATCGAATACGACGAAGCGGCTTTTTATGGTCCCAAGTTGGATTTCATGGTGCGCGATGCCATTGGACGCTCGTGGCAGTTGGGTACTATTCAGGTGGACTACAACTTACCCGAACGCTTCGACCTCGAATATATGGGTAGCGACAATGTGAAACACCGTCCCGTGATGATACACCGCGCACCTTTTGGCTCTATTGAGCGATTTATTGCAATGGTTATCGAAAACACAGCGGGTAATTTCCCTTTGTGGTTAGCTCCCGAACAAGTAGTGGTGTTGCCAATTAGCGATAAATTTAATGATTATGCCGATAGCATTGTCCAACAACTCAAAGCCAAAGACATTCGTGTTCATACTGATTATCGTTCCGAAAAAATTGGACGAAAAATCCGCGATGCCGAAGTTGGTAAAATTCCTTACATGCTGATTGTAGGCGAAAAAGAAGCAGAAAACCAAACTGTAGCGGCTCGCCGACATGGTCAGGGTGATAAAGGCAGTATTTCACTTGCCGATTTCTTACAACTTTTTGAGGCTGAAATTGCTTAGTTCGCACTATTGCATAGATTATAATGTTGCACAATATTTGGACTCTTTTTGTTGTAAAACCAAAGAGTATATAGTTTGTTCGAGTGGCGAAGCGCGTTAGGGATGTGGAGGGTGGGCGTTAGCCAGTGCGGAGAGTAACGCAGCACCGAAGCGGAGCGAAGCCCGTAACAGCCCGCCCGCTAGGGAACGCCCAAAAAAATCAATATGGTATTATCGGGCTATTCAACCAACATAGAACAAATATTACGCAAAAAAAGCTGTAAACCTTAGTGGGTTTACAGCTTTTTTGTGTATTATCCATGTGTTCTGAATAGGGTGTGTTTCGTCGGTCAACCGATGGGTGCAAACGTTCTTTTTTGTGCTAAACAAGTGTTTACTAACTCCCAAAAGCGTTTGGCTCTGTTTTGCCACGAATTGGATTCAGCTATCATTACGCGCTCTTGTTGCAAGGTGGTAGAGTCGGTATCAATGGCAGTTTGTATGGCATCAATAAACTCTTGGTCGGTGTTGGTGACAAAGGCGATGTGGGCAAAATCGGTAATATCGGGCGAAAAATTGGTGGTAATGACTGGTTTTCCTGCTGCCAGATATTCGTTAATTTTGAGTGGATATATGCTTTGGGTCAGTTGATTGACTTTGAACGGAATGATACCACAAGCGGCGGCTTGAAGATAGGGTGGTAATTCTTTGATATTTTTGGGTGGCAAAAAAGTAACATTAGATTGTTTATCTAAACCATATTGCAGGTAGTCATCGCTATCTATGGGACCAATAAACAAAAGATGTTTGTTGTGATGATGTGTGGCAATGGCTTTGATAAGCGAATAATTGGTGCGCGACTGACTTAGGTTGCCGATATACAAAATAATGGGCGTGGTGATGTGTTGAATGTCGGCGGGGCGTTGATAGGTTTGTGTTATAGCTTGTTTAAACAAACTTACATCGGCGGCATTGGGCAGCAAGGCGACATTCGAACTATATTGACGGGCATATTGGGCTAAACTTTGGGAGGTGGTGAGGGTGAGGTCGGCTTTTTGAAAGGCTTGTTGTTCTAACCAAACGCCATGTTTTGCCACATAAGGACCTTGGCTCATATCATCGGTGGATTGATAGATGTAGAGCAAAGGGGGTTGTTCGGCAGGAAAAGTGCGAGCAAAAAATGGGTCAAAAGAATTGATAAAAATATATTGTTGGATATTGTAGGTTTTGACAGTTTTGCGAATGGCCGACAATATTACTTTATCTGCCCAATTGGAAAGCGAATCATACAGTGGTTTATTTGCCCAATTGATAGGCAAGGTAAAACGCGGCGTGACTGTGGTGAGGTTGGGCAGTGTTCCACCCACTTTGTGAAACACATCTTGTCCCCACAACAAGGCTTTTTGGCGGCGCGTGATGGCGGGTTGTTGATAATTGCTCAACACATCTTTGAGTGTAAAAGGGTGGTCGATGTAAAAAACGCGGTGGGTTTTGGCAAATTCTTTGGACAAAGAAAAAATGGTGGAAGAATATGGGTCGTCCCAGCGCGACATGGTTAGAATGATTAGGTCTATGGGTGGGTTCATGGTGTTGTAGATGGCTTAATTTTATGCAAGACTAATTGCCATGCTTCGGGGTAAAAATCTTTTAGGTATTTCAGGATATTGATAAAACTGATGTCAAGATGTTTTCGCAATAATACTTGGTTGCCAATAAAAGTCAACACAAAGGTCAGTAGTGTGGCATATACTGCGCCATTTAACCCAAATCGGCTAATAAACAAAAAATTTAAGAGGGTGTTCAGGAGTGTACCTACTACTACGAATGCAAAATTGAGGTGAGGTTTGCCCATAGCGTCAAAAACAGACCCAAATTGTATGGCAAAAGGTAGGAAAAACCCAAAAAGTGTGGTTAGGCGCAACAAATTGGCTGTTTCCAAATACTGTTCGCCCGCCAATAGCAATATTACCAACTTGGGAAATAAATTGATGAAAATAATGCCCGGCAATACCAATGCCAACATAATGCCAACTGATTTTTCGTAGAGGTATTTGAGTGCATTTGTGCCATCGGTTTGGGCGCGTTTGGCGTTTTCGGGAAACAAGATGGCAGCTAACGACAATGTAGGCACTTCATTGATATTGTTGATTCTGATGGCTACATCATAAATAGCCACAGGCGCGGTAGTAGGCAGCAAGGCTCCGAGCATAAATTTGTCAACACTTTTGTATATCATTGCGGCTAAATTTGTTCCCAAAACAAATTTCCCAAACTGAAACAAGGTGTTAACCCACTTCCACTCGATAGATGAACTCCAAATGGACATCTTGGGCGAAAAGCTATATGCTACGCCACTTGCCACTACTGCTGCCACGATTTGACAAGCCGCCAAATAAGTCAAAGATACCTTAAAGCCAATGATTAAATTGTAGGCAACAAAAGCAAAAAATATACCTTGTCGCACAAAATTTGTCCAAAAAATAGCTCTAAAATCGGAGTTGGCTTGCTGCAAAAAATTGTATTGTGACAAAGGAATCAGTGCAAGAGTGGTAAAGCAATAAAGTTGACACAAGGTTTGCATTTGCTGCGTATGCCATAATTGGTTCAAAAAACCACCTGCGAACAGCAAAAAACCAATGCTCACTAAGGTCAACAAACAATTTAGGACAAAAGAGGCTGTTGTTATTGTGGCATGTTCGTCGGGAGCATGTCCTGCTAAGTATTTGATTAGGGCATTTTGTATAAGTCCATTACGGGCAACTTCTATAAAAGCAGTTAGGGTGATGAACAAAGCCCATTCGCCAAAACTTTCTTGGGTGAGCATGCGCAACAATATAAAGACGCTGCCAAATCCGAATATCAAAGCGGAAATGCGGTCGCCTAATGCATATAGACTCGATTTTATCCAGCGTTGCGGCATTTTTTTAGATAAGGAATAAAATGTAAAAGGTTGTGGTTTTTGTAAAAAGGCTTAAATCTTGACGATATTCCATTGTGCTAACCAGCGATTGATACGCCGTTGCCATCTGCCCATTGGCTTGAGACCTCTCCAAGGAGTGTGTTGCAGATGGTCATAAAATATTTGACGAAAATGTTCGGTGCAGGCATAATCGTGATAAATGGGTTTTTGCATAATGTAATGAATGATGTGTGGCACTGTAGCGGGTGCATTTTGGTTGGCATAATAATTCCACAAGGGGTCTAAGATTTGCCATTGTGTAGCCAAAATAACATTAAGACCATATTGGTCGGCAAAATCGGCATATTCGGTATATTGATTCACACAATTGACCACACGATGGCTTATATCGGCAGCGCGCCAGCGTTCCAAATCTACCATAATCAAACCCGCATTAAAGTACGGATTATCGGCATCGATACCCAAAGCGGCATAATTGCCAATACCTCCTTCGGCGGCGGCTGTTCCAATGGGGTCTTGCACGGCTGCCACAATATTGGGTGCTTGGATAGAAATGTTCCATAAATGCTCGATATCGCCCAATATGATGGTATCAACATCTATATAAATGGCTTTTTTGACTTCCTTGGGCAAAAAATAGGGCATCAATAGTTTGCAATAAGTGGTACGGCAGTGCAGAACATTGTTCGGATTATCGGGCAAGTTGAGTTGCTGCAATAAAGATTCTGTAACTTCTACCCATTGAATCGTGATTTTATCAGACACATTGCTTTGCTCTACTTTGTGTTTGTTAATGCTAAAAATACCGTCCGAAATGGCATATAGATGAATAGAACTGCTACCTACATAGTTTTTGCCCAACGAATATACCATTGCCCCCAACAATATCGCAAAATTGTTGTCACAATTAGTAATCAACACTATGGGCGTAGGGTGGTTTAACTGTTCAAGGGGCATATCTTCTAAGGTGAAAATGAAATCGTAATAAGAAAAATTGCATCTAATTTTCTGTCATTTACATAAAACACCAACAATAGCTTTGTCTGTCATGACTAAGAAAGTTGGCAAAAAAGCACCAAGATACACCCTGCCGTCAACTTTAATCGTTAGGGATTTTGTACCTTGGTGCATAGTAAAAAAGCAAAATGGTTTTAAATATTTTTTAGCTCTATTTGATTAAGCACCGCACCTTTTAGTTTGCCATTAATTTGTTGTAGATAGTTGATACTAAATTGGTCGGAGGAATAGACTTTCGATTTAGCAGACACCACCATTAGCACCTTATCGGCATAGTTAACAATTTCTTTAGTATCCGTAAAATCATTGAGAGCAGGTCCTTCAAAGAACAAATAGTCGTATTTCGTAGCTAATTCATCGACAAAAGCCCTAAAATCTTTACCTGCCAAAATTTCTGATACCGACAAATTGTTGCTTCTACAACTCACCACGTCTACCATCGCGCCATCGTTTTCGAACAAATTACCGCCTGTTTGAAAAGCATTTTGTAAACCATATCTTTGAATAGTGGTTTGCAAAATATGGGCATATTCTGTTGTTGTATTGATAGGTAGTTTAGATAAGGTATTGTTTTTGAAATTGGTATCGATGAGCAATACTTTTTTGTTGTTCAAACACAAACTATAGGCTAAACCTACAGCAGTAAAAGTTTTGCCTTCGCGTTGCTTGGTACTGGCAATAAGCCATTTTTTAGCGCCAATGTTCTCCACCTCAAACCTCAAATTCCGCAACAATTGTTTAAAAGTTTCTTGCGATTTGTTGTTGGTGTTTTCTTGAAACAAGCGCTCCAAATCGAAGTTTTTCATGTTTACGGCGTTGAGATGTTGCACTAAAGGCAGTTTTTTCAACAATTTATTGTATTGCAAAGTAGAACTCAAGGAATTGTCCATGTATGCAGCCACTAAGACAAACAGTGTGCCGATGGTAAACATCACAAAAGCAGCAAAGCCAGCTAAGATACCACGTTGTGAGGGTTCAGGTTTGTCGGCGGGGCGTGCTATTTCTATGACTTGCAAAGGTGCGTTTTGACGGTTGCCTTTGGCATTCATTTCTGCAACATTCAGTTTATCGCTTAGGTTGAGGTATTCGTCGGACAACATGGCAATTTCGCGGTCGAGGGCAGAGATAGTTGCTTCTTTTTCGACAAGGTGCGACATTTGTCCACGCAAACGTCCAATTTCTCTGTCAATATTATTGACACTTTGTTTAGATAATTCGAGTTCTACTTCGGCATCAATTTTCTTTTCCCAAAGGTTTTCGCCTTTCATAATCACATCGCGTGGGTCGGGCGTTTTGCCTGTGCCTTTGCTCACCACCACATTGTGTATCTCTACATCTAACTGTTCGCGCAAATTGTCGATTTGTTTGCGGATATTGGCATTTTTTCCACCCGACGCAATATTTTCGTTGTTGAGGCGTGTAATGGCATCGCGCAATTCCGTAATGCGCCGATTGTCGCGCTGAATTTGGTCAAATGTTTGTAAGTTTTGTGTGCTGTAACCGTCGTATTTTTTGAGTGTTTTTTCGTATGCTGGGATTTTTTTGCGGGCTTCTTCACGAGCAATTTCCAAATTACTGATTTGGGTCATGGTGGTTTTGTTTTGCTCATCGACATCTGCCACCTCGTTTCGCAATTTAAATTGTTTTAATGCTTCGAGTTTGGCATCGAGTTCTGCTTTTTTAGCACCTGACATACTGCGCAAAAAATCAATGGATTCATTGGTGCTTCGGTTGACGATGGTGGTATAAAATGCAATAAAATCGTTACAAAAATCATTAATGGCAAAAGACGGCAAGCCGACATGTGTGCCTGTGAACTCTATTTTCAAATAATCGGTATTCGTGATTCGGTCTATTCGAAGTGCCGATTGCAAGTCTTCTTGTTCATAGCTCAAAAGTTTTGCTACATCTTTGATAGTGCCTTCATATTTTGTCCAAATGGTATCGGCTGCGCGCGAATTGGCTCTCAACAAGTCGATATTGGTGTTCAAAACATTTGATAAATCTTCTAAATCAGTAGCAGTATACTTTTTTTTCAGCTCTTTGGTATCATGAAAAGGTTCTTTGGCAGTAATGTCGTGCAAAATTAGGCGGCTTTGTAGCAGTTGCATGCTGGTGCGCGAACGCATCATCTCAATGAGGTTGTTGAAACGATTCGTGATTTCGAACTCTTGTATATAGACATCTCCGTCATTAGGTTTTTCGATATAACCAATGATTCCAGTAGCCAATTTTGCACTCGATTTGTAGTAAACCGATTTTTCGGAAGCAAGCATAAACGCACCAATACCTGCTAAGATAGATAATAGCAAGATAGGAAGTTTGCGTTTCCACAAAATTTTGCCAAAATATAGTAAATCCATTCTGAGAAATTAGAGTTTTTGCTAAAAGATGAGGCTAAATCCTTCAATGACAGAAGGTTTTAGACGAAAGGGAGGTTTGGATTACTCTCGCCACTCCCTTTGAGCAAAAACGCTATTCAGGAAGTTGGTCAATCGTAATTTTGCGTGTATGACGTGTGGTTAAGAAATCGTTTTTGGCTTTTCGAAGTTGTAGTAATGCCAAAATTTGTTGTCCAATAAACAAAGGAATACCCCACAAGGCACTCCAAACGGCTTTGGGCGCTCGACTCAAATAGAGGGTCAATAAGATGTTGGCACTAAAAACAATGATGCTCAACACCAATAAAAACAGTAAAAAATGATTGAAAAATATGTCAAAAGCGGCAAGTCCCAAAGCAGCGAGCAAAAGTAGGAATAATGGCGGATAAACAGAAAAAATTCCGAATAAAAATTGATTCCAATTAAAAGAAATGATGCCTTGCCACAAAAACCGCAACGAATTGTCGATGTTTTCAAAATAAGCATAAATCCAGCGCGTCCTTTGGCGCGTGACTTGTTGGGCTTCGGTCACTTTTTCGTCATATACCAATGCTTCGTTAGCATAAGCAATTACCGTGCCATTCTTGACTAAATAGTTGTGTAGAATTTTATCTTCTGCCACCACCACGCGTCCTGCTTGCAACAATTGTGTGATAGCTTGACTTTGTAAAAATCCGTTAAAAAGTTGGCTTTCGACTGCCATGCCCGACCCTGCAATGGTGGCAGACGACCCCAGATGATATGGCACAAAGCGCTCTATGTAGTTCTTATATATTTCGCCTGTGGCATCGGCGCAAGCATAAATAGTGTCCAAGTTTTTAGCTGTTCGACGTGCCTGAACAGCCTTGTAACCATTGTGGATATATTGGTTATATTGGCGCAACAAAGTGGTAATAGCCAAATTGTCGGGGTCAAAAATCACAATATATTCATGGTTTTGCACAAAATTAGCTATGGCATATTGCATCGATTTGACTTTGGAGCCTAATTTTTGCGGCGGATTTAGCACAACTACTCGCGAATCGTTTATTTGTGGCACTGTTTGACAGTCGTCTGTCACCAAATATACCGTAAAATGTTCGTATTGTTGTTTCAATAACGAATCAATGAGCGGAAGGGCAATATCGATGTTTTGATAAGCTGTAATAATACACGCAAAATCGTGCTGATAAGCGTTATCGGGTATTGGCTGCAAACGACGGCGCGGCACCAATTGTACCAAAAGTACTAATACAGCAGGGAACAGCAAAAAAAATAGCACAAAGATGTGCAGTATATAGTAAAAAGAAACTATCATCGGACGAAGGTTTGGGGGTATTAGAGAATAGGTTGCCCAAAACGATACAATACTGGTTAAAACAATCGTTTATCGGTGCGCCCAATGCCATTGTAAGGCATGAACAAAGGCTTGCAGGTGTTTTCTTTCGTTTCGCCAAAGCATGGTGAGCATATTTTTGGGAATCATGATGCAAATAACATACACAAAAAACAAAAATTGTTGCCACCAAGGCGCATTGCGGCGCACAAACAAAATACGGTTGCGGGTGAGGTAGTAGGTTTTGAGCGGACTTGCTTTGCCTGTACTAACGGACTCTTTGTGGAAAATAGTGGCTTGTGGTTCTACATAAATTTCGTAGCCTGCTTTGCGAATTTTTTCAGACCAATCCAATTCTTCATAGTACAAAAAAAACTCTTCGGGCATCAGACCTGCTTTTTCGACCACTTCTCTTCGCAACATCATCGCTGCACCATGCGCGTAAGGCGTTTGGCGCGGTTGTGTGTATTGTCCTTGGTCTTCTTCATACTGTCCGATGGTAGCATTGCGGGCAGTAATTGGGTTCAAGGTAGTATAACCAACATATTGAATCAATTGGGGTGGCTCGAAGTAGCGGATCTTGGGACAAACCACACCTACACGCGGATGACGTTCCAAAAAATCTACCAAAATATGTACGCATTGTGGTGTGAGTTCCGTATCGTTATTGACCAAGAAAAAGAATTTCCCCTTAGCCGCCTGTATACCTAAATTGTTACCGCCCGAAAATCCCAAATTGTCGGGACTTACAATGACTTTCACACGCGGAAATCGTTTTTCGATGATTTCTTTGGGATTATGGGTCGAGCCGTTATCTACTACAATGACCTCAATATTGGGATAATCAATGTGTTCGATGGACTGTAATAGTTCACAGCTAATTTGGGTTTGGTTATAATTAATGGTAATAATGGAAACTAAGGGGAACATATAAAAAAAATTTGAAATAGAAGTAGAAGTTTTGTAGCAATTGCAAATTATTGACAGATACAAAAAGAATGGTAAAAAAGTTGGTATTTTGTTGTTTTTTCAACAACATTGTGTAAAATTATTGAATCTATACTATACACTTTCCTCCTGCCACATGGCGGGAATAGTTCGCAAAATAATACTAAGGTCAAACCAAAAAGAGCTTTTTTCGGCATACGTATTGTCCAACTTCAATCGTTCGATGGTCGACATATTTTTGTTGCCTCGTTTGGTGACTTGCCATAGACCTGTAATGCCTGCAGGTGCTAAAAAACGTTTTGCCCAAACATCTTTGGTCAATTGTTCGGCTTCGTAAATAGGAAGCGGACGGTTGCCCACAATAGACATATCGCCTTTTAAGACATTAAAAAGCTGTGGCAGTTCATCGATGCTGGTGTTGCGAATAAATCTGCCAATACGCGTAATGCGTGGGTCATTGGCAATTTTGATAAACGTAGGCTTTCCATCATCACTATATTGGTTGAGGTGTTTGAGTTCCTTGAGCATCGCATCGGCATCGACTCGCATAGAACGGAACTTCAAAAAGTCAAAAATTTGGTAGCCTGTTCCCACCCGCTTAGAACGGTAAATGATAGGACCAGGCGACTCCAATTTGATGCCAATGGCAATCAATACCAATAAAGGACTAAGCAATAGCAAAGCCATTGTAGCAATTACAATATCGATGGTGCGTTTCCAAAGTGGAATTTTCACCTCAAAACTTCCTGCTTGATTTTTATATGTAGCCGCCGCGCCCTTAAACCAATTTAAGAAATTAATACGATTATAAATATGTACCATATTGAAGGGGTATAGATAGCAATCATCTACACCAGTTTTCAATGCAGTTACTTTATCTACCTCTTCGCCCGGCGAAAGTAATATAAACGGAATATTTTGGAATAAAACATGTTGACACAGCGATTTGCTAATGCTTTTTTGATGTTTTTTCCAAAAATCCAATTCGCAGATAATTGCTTTTGGCGCACTATAGCCATTTGCAACCCTAAAATTCAAGGTTTGCAAGACTCTCTCAACAGTTGTGATATTAACAACCGTAGAAAGATCAACATCTGTAAAAAATTCAGTAGCAACTAAAGACGTATGGCTACCTAAAAATAAAATATCCTCTATGGCAGGTTTAGTGCTAACATAGCTGGAGGGCCAACTAGGGGTATGAACGTTTGGTATGGGTAAAGTTAAATTATTCATATATTACAAATGAAATTAGGGTGTTTTTGGTTAACCAACATAGTGCATGTCCGCCTCGATAGGATCAAACACTTCATTAATTTTTTGGTAAAGCTCGGTAGGACGGAAAGGCTTTTTCAAAAAACCTTGTATACCCAATTTTTTAACAGCGTTTAGTTCCGCTACGGTTTCAATACCCGATAAAATAATGATAGGAATATCTTTGAAAAAACCGCTTTGACGAATATTGTTCAAAAAAGACATGCCACTAATATTGGGCATGCTTACATCAAGCAAAATTAGGTCGGGAATATTACCATTACTGAGATAGAGCATCGCTTCAAAACCGTCTTCACTACATTCTACATGATAGTTTTTTTGAAGCAATAATTTAAGAAGTTGACGAGTGCTATTATCGTCTTCTACAACAAGTATTTTTTTAGGGGTCATAAAGTCAAACTGAATTTATTAAGGAGACGTGTTTCTGGCTGCAAAATTAATACTTTTTAACAGAACAATGACAGTTTTATGACACTAATCTAGCCAAAAAGTTACATACTTGCCTAAACAACCTCCCAATTTTGCTGTAGTAAAAATTCTAAAAAAAGTGTAGAAAACGAAACAAGTTTAGTGTTTGTGCAAGATACTATTACCATAGTACAAGCATAATGCCAAATTTATCTTTGCCTATCATAGTTCGCCTAAACTTAACTATATACGACTTCTACTTTTGAATCCAACACAAGTTATGGAGGAGTAAAAGCCAATCAACATCTTGCACAAAACAACCCAAAAACTATAAAAAATGCAACTTTTTGTGGCTTTTTTCGTATTTATAGATATTTTCTGCTCATCTGCCATAAAAATTTGCAATTTTGTGACTATCTTTACGAAACATAGTCACAAAACTGTAATAATCAAAAAAAAAAGCAGCTATTTGTACAAAAAAATTTCTTTTCAAACAGAAAATTATTCTAACTACAACAACCCACAAAAACTGCTTTTGATCAAATTTTAGGCAACAAAAAAAATACTTAAGGCAAAAAAAAATATCCTATATTTTAAGCCTTTTTTATAGTGACTGTCAACTTTGGCAAGGCTTTTGATTGTTACTTTCTATTAGTTTAATCCTCTGCATTATGAATGTAATAGTTGTTCTTTTCTGGCTTGCACTCCTTATTGTGTTTTATACATATATAGGATATGCACTATTATTGGGCTTATTAGTAAAGATTAAAGGCTTTTTCTCGCCCTATCAAAAGCCAATTTTATTGTCCGACGATGCGCTTCCAAGTGTCACGTTGGTGGTAGCAGCGTATAACGAAGCCGACTGTATTGCCGAAAAAATACACAATTCTATGACATTGCGATATCCTACCAATAAATTGCAATTATTGTTTGTAACAGACGGCTCAACAGACAACACCAACCATATTATAAGCCAATATCCCAACATTAATTTGCAATACCAACCTCAACGAAGTGGCAAAATTGCTGCTGTGCATCGCATTATGCCTTTGGTTAAAACACCTATTGTCATCTATACCGATGCCAATACAATGCTAAATCCCGAAGCTGTACACAACATCGTGCGACACTACAATGACCCTAAAGTAGGAGCTGTTGCAGGCGAAAAACGTGTCTATTCTGGTAGTAGCGACTCGGCAAGCGGCGCAGGTGAGGGATTTTATTGGCGCTACGAATCGTTACTCAAAAAGTGGGATTCAGCACTCTATTCGGTAGTAGGTGCTGCGGGAGAGTTGTTTTCTATTCGCACAAATCTCTACGAAGCCGTGCCAACAGATACTATTATAGAAGATTTTTACATGACACTTCGCATTGCCCAACAATCTTATCGTGTTGTATATGAACCCGAAGCCTGCGCCACCGAATTGCCTTCTGCCTCTACAAAAGAAGAATTGAAACGCAAAATCCGTATTGCGGCAGGTGGTTGGCAATCGGTTATGAGATTATTGCCACTACTTAATATCTTTCGATATGGTGTTCTAAGTTTTCAATACATATCACACCGTGTATTGCGTTGGACTATCACTCCTTTTGCCCTATTATTCACTTTCTTGTTAAATGGCTACTTAGTGTATAGCAATAATAACATACTGTATAAAATACTATTCACTAGTCAACTATTATTTTATATTTTAGCATTGATAGGTTATATTTTATCTAAGAGACAAATAAAACAAAAAGTATTTTTTATACCTTTTTATTTTTGCTTTATGAATTACGCAGTCTTCGCCGGTTTAGCCCGATATCTAAAAGGTAATCAATCAGTAGTATGGGAAAAAGCCAAACGAAGTACAGCTCTGTAACAACCCAAAATAGACTGCCTCTAAGTCGCTTCATACTAAGAAGTCGAACTCGGAGGCAGTCTATTTTGGGTTATCTTTGTCATTTTTTTGTACATTTAATATGGTATATCAATAAAAAACCGTATTTTTGCCACCATAAGCGGCTATTTCAATCCAAACCCCCACAATAACAATGGAGAACGAAAACTATTTGCCCATAGACAACGGTTTTATCCCCTTTACATCTGATTATGGTTTCAAGGTCACATTTGGCAACGAAAATGACACGCGCTTCTTGCGAAAAGCCCTGCAAGCACTCATCTGTTCTCCCCATAAAATTGTCCATATAACGTTTGACAAAAACGACTTTATAGGACTAACAGATGAAAGCCGTAGTGGTATCTATGACCTTAGCTGTATTGACGAAACAGGTGCCCATTTTATTGTAG
>JAEUUX010000078.1 GCA_016787295.1 Chitinophagales bacterium | reverse complement strand
GGCAATAGTTTGTTTTCTACTCCTGACGGTAATTTTTTGATGGTAGGCATCAAGGGTTTTGACCAATATGTAAATGATTTTATCGCCATTAAATTTAGCCCCGACGGAGACACTATCTGGAAAAAAACCTATCCGACACCTGATAGAGAAGGAAGTGTCCATGCTATACAACATCATAATGACGGATATTCTATTATTGGTTGGACACAACACTATTATCCTGATGGCAGTTTTGACCCTGCTAGGGCATATATTATCCGTATAAACGAAGCAGGGGATACGTTGTGGACGCGCAAATTGGGCAGTCAATCAGCTGCTATCCTCTACTCCTGCACCACTCAAGACGGCGGCTATCTATTATCGGGTTATTGCCACCAAGCCGCTACTGGTTTTGATATGTATGCTGTTAAGACAGATAGCTTGGGGACGGTGGAATGGGAGCAAACCTACGGAACACCCAGCCATGACGGAGGATGTAAAGTAGTACAACTGCCTAATGGAAACATGATGTTGCTGGGTTGGAAAGCGGGAACTTCTACCCAAATCTATCACATTGCTGCCATTGACCCTCAAACAGGCTATCAATCATGGCAAAGAAATTATGTATTTAACGATATCACTGGCAATGATGGCTCTCCTTTAATAGATGATGATGGAAATATTATCACCATTATCTACAATTTTGGCGGAGGGGATTCTAAGCAAAATAAATTAACAAAAATAGATGCTTCTAATGGCGATATTCTATGGCAACAGATAATAAATAGCGGGCTAAACCCTGATGATGATTATCTGCGCGACATAGAACCGACACCCGACGGCGGCTATGTTTTGGCGGGTTTTAACTACAACTTTCCTCAAAGCAGTTGGGTCGTCAAGGTAGATAGCCTGGGCAATACTTGCGGCGTGGCAGATTGTGACAATTATGTGGAGCCTATCGGTGTGGCAGCAGTGGAGATGGAGCAGGTGTTTTCGGTTTATCCCAACCCCGCTCAAGACTATTTAGTAATAGAAAATCATAGCCAAGAGCAAAGCGCTACTTTTGTATTGTATGATGTACTGGGCAGGCAGGTTTTGTCTGCTGTCTCCCATAATCAGTCTGTCGTTTCTGTTGAACACCTGCCTTCGGGTGTTTATCTGTACCAATTTCTTAACCCTCAAAATCAAATTGTAGCTTATGGAAAAGTTAGTGTTGTGCGGTAGGGGAAACGATTAGGTTTTAATCCCTAAAAAGTGTTAATTTTTTTCGCTACACACAATACACTACCTCAACTGAACGTTTAGGCTACAAATATTTTTTAACAACTCAAAATTTTAACCGATGAGTAATATCACCAACAACCGTGTATCGGTAACTTTGTCAGCAGATTTACGAGATGAAGCTTATGCTCATATCAACAGTTTAGAAGCAATTTTTCCACTTCTATTGAGTGCTACGGTCGACGAATGGACGAGCCTCCCCAAGATAGATGTGGATAATAAGCAGTTTGTGGAAGATGCTATCGCTGTGTTGCGCAACCGTG
>JAEUUX010000077.1 GCA_016787295.1 Chitinophagales bacterium | reverse complement strand
CACGGTTGCGCAACACAGCGATAGCATCTTCCACAAACTGCTTATTATCCACATCTATCTTGGGGAGGCTCGTCCATTCGTCGACCGTAGCACTCAATAGAAGTGGAAAAATTGCTTCTAAACTGTTGATATGAGCATAAGTTTCATCTCATAAATCTGCTGACAAAGTTACCGATACACGGTTGTTGGTGATATTACTCATCGGTTAAAAATTTTGAGTTGTTAAAAAATATTTGTAGCTTAAACGTTCAGTTGAGGTAGTGTATTGTGTGTAGCGAAAAAAATTAACACTTTTTAGGGATTAAAACCTAATCGTTTCCCCTACCGCACAACACTAACTTTTCCATAAGTCAACATTTGATTTTGAGGGTTAAGAAATTGGTACAAATAAACACCCGAAGGCAGATGCTCAACAGAAACAACGGACTGATTATGGGAGATGACGGACAAAACCTGCCTGCCCAGTACATCATACAATACAAAGGTAGCGCTTTGCTCTTGGCTGTGGTTTTCTACTACTAAATAGTCTTGAGCGGGATTGGGATACACCATAAATCCCCCCATTCCCATCGACGGAATACCCACCGCAAAAGTAGTCACCACCTGCACAAACACCGTCGTGTCTTGGCACAGAACGACCGAAAGCCGTACTTCATGCTCGCCTGCTTGGGTGTAGGTGTGTGTTATGGCACTATTGCTATCGGTTTGGATTTGTGGAACTGTACCATCGCCAAAGTCCCAGATAAAAACGGCTACTGCTGCATTGCTGCTGGTGTTGGTGAAGGTGACAAGGTTGTCATTTTGCAGGTTATGGCTAAAACTCGGTGAAGGATGTGCGCTGGTGCCTATGCAGATGCTTTGGTAGGTGGTGCTGGTATCACTACAAACAACAGCCGTCAATTTGACTATATACACACCCTCTTGTGTGTAGGTATGCGTAGGGTTTATCTCTGACGAAACTGCACCATCACCAAACTCCCAAACGTAATGCCCGCCGTCTATGCTGTCAGGATAGACGAACTGGGAGAGGTTTTGGAAGGAGGCTGTGAGAGCGGCAGTATCCATAGTGGCAGAGAAAGCGGCTTGTGGCTCGGTGAGTAAGCCCATGCAGTTGGTTTTGACAATATAAACGCTGGCAACGCCAATGCTATCCTGCCTGCCCGCCATGATGAAACCGCCATCAAGCGTAGGCGCAAAGCAGTAACCATAGTCGTCATAGATGCCACCATAACGCCGATGCCACAATTCATTACCCAAACTATCTACTTTTACAATACCAAATTGACGCTCCACATTAAACCACCAATCTGAACCGCCCGCAACATAGCTACTATCTGCTAATTGGGTAACGCCCGTAATTTCGCCATAACCAAAGTACGGATACCACCAAGCAACAGTATAATCGCTTTTTAGTTTAAGTAAGCCACCTTTTTTATTGTCAAAACTACCTCCAATAATAAAGCCACTATCATGGGTACGATTAAAAGCAATTGGGAAATCGTATGTGCCTAAGTTGTAAGTATGTTCCACAAGCCGAGTACCTGTATTTCCAACTTTCATTAACAGTACATTACCTCCGTATGGAAAAGTATCAAAATCTATATTAACTGCTCCGAGTGCATAATAGCCACTACCATCAGCAGCCACCAATATATCCCGTATTTGATTACCATATGTATAGTTGCTGTAAACACTATCCCATAACACCATGCCAGACGGAGTTGTTTCTAGTAACCTAAGTTGCCAGTCGTTATTTGTTGCCACACCGCCTACAATAATATTGCCATTATTTTTAGCTGTTAAAGTAATGCCTGCTGTATTGTAAGTATCATTACCAAGTGGATAATATAAATCGGTAACTTGCCCCAATGTATTGAATTTCATTAAGTAGGTATTACATTCGGTAGCAATACTAGTAGTGGATAAACAACCTGTTAAGGCGTAACCATCATTTGTTTTAATCAAATCATTGGCTGATGTCTGCCCTATTTGTTGGAGGTTTTTGTTTAGAAAAACAGTATCTCCATATTCGTTGATTTTTAACAAAAAGGATTTTTGTGTGTCATCTATATAACTGCCTGCAATGATATAGCTACCATCGGTTTCGGTAAGTATACTTGTTGCACCATTTATTGGTGCCCATGCTAACTTTTTCTCAAAATACTTGCTTTGTGCCATAGTCCATACGGCACAACTTTGTAGAAAGAAAATTAAAACGAGTATTTTCATAAGAGGAACTTTTAATGGTGAAAAATCAGGCAATACAAGTCAGTTGTTTGTCCTTGCATTGCCTGATTAGGTTATTTTTTGCTTACTTGGCTATCACCACTTTTTCGGTAACGACTATATTGTTGTCCATTACGATTTGGGCAAAGTAAATGCCATTAGGTAAGTCTTCTAATGGTAAGGCTAATTGCCCTTTGCCAATTAGTGGTAGGCTGTTCAGTTTTTTGCCATAGAGGTCATATAGCATAAAAAAGGCAGTCTTGTCAGACGGTATGTTGTGGTCAACATACAAACTATTGCTAGCAGGATTGGGATACGCTTTGCTGTAGTAGGGTGATGGGGCTGTCTTAAAGTTGATGGTTTGTCCCGCATATTGATCAATGATTTCGGGAGACACAAAATAAGGCAGGTCGGGCAAAGGTATGGGATATTCTTCGCCATATGCTACGGCTAATATGGCTTGTGCATCAAAAGCAGAGGCTGTTTGCGAGGCAGCAATGCTGCGCAAATTGGCTTGTTCGGCGGGGGTGAGGCTTAGTACCGACCGCTGCTCTGCCAACAAAGTGCGAAACAAAGTCTGTAGCTGTAGATAATAATAGTCGTTTAGTTTGTCGGTGGGCAAAGTAGCTAACACTTCGTCTATTTTGTTCAGTTCGCCATTGTCGTAGTAGTAGGGCAATAGGTGGCGTTTGCAAAGGCTGTTGTCCACACTCTCCAACAAACCCAAAATGGCTTGGGTGTCGGGCAGGGTGTCGTTTTGTTCTTTTAGGTAATAAAATAACTTTTTGATAAGCTCTTTGTTCAGGTATTTATCTATGTTTAGATTGCCTATCTGCCCATCTGCTAAAGGAGTAGGATAATTACACAAAGGGAAGTCTTGAGGAATAAGACACCCATTTTCTACCACACTACCCAATATATTAGGATTATACTGTGGGTTGCTGGCATCGTCCCAATAGTTGTAGGTAAATGTTGGTCCTGTGTGCAGGGCTTGGATATCGAAGGCAACAGGAGCGATTAGGCTATTGTCGGCGGGGTCGGGAGCAATATCACAGTCACCTTGATTACCTATACTTCCTGTAATAAGTGGATTGGTGTTCACCACATAGTCGTTGACTTGTAGTGCTACCCAATAGTTGTCAAAATAGTTACAGTCTAACTGTGTGCCGTCGGTATAGATACCATCTAATGGATTGTTGTCGGGTGTGCCATTGTCGCCAAATGCCCAAACGCCCATTAGCATTTGCTGGAAAGTGTTGTCGGTAATGGTGTTGATGTCTGTGCCATTGTTCATAATGGCAGTGCCTATTAGTTGTTGGTTAATGTTGTTGTTACGGACTTCAAAATCGGCACCTCTCAAAAATATACCAATGGCATATTGGTCTATTATGCCGTCATTGTTGGTATCAATAAAGCTTCCGTTGCCGATGTTGTTGCGGGTAATACTTATGTGGGAGCCGCTGGCTTGTATGCCTACCAAGTTGTCGGTAAAACTATTGTTGTCTATATCCATATTCAGCCCACCCGTAATTTGGGCGTTGAGTGCCGATGTCCCTACTTTACAACTACTAAAATCATTGTTGTAGCAATAAACTTTGTTGGCTTCATTGGCACGTATGCCATAAGTTTGATTGAAAAAGTTACAACCGGGCGAATTCGAAACGGGGTCGCCGATATTCAGATTGGCATAAAAGTGCAATTGCACTCCTGTTTCGCTACGTGCTAAAAAACTTAACGGAAAATGCAAGGGAGCGGTACTGTGGAAGTTGCCTTCGAGCAAACGGCTGACAGGCACTGTGGGGTCTATTACGTTTTTATTGTTGTACCAACTTAGATTTACGCCTTGCAAACAACGGTCAAAAATAGTACGATTGTTAATGCGCACCACCCCTCCCGATGAACTCGTTGCAACGGAGGAGGCAATATAGTTGTTGTGTAGCAAGAGCGATGTGATACTTGGCACAAAAATGCCATTTTGTGGATTAAAATCGGGTATGGTGCTTATGACTGTTTGCAGGTTATTGACATCCATAAGTGGCAAAGCCATACCAGCAATACCTATAATGGCATCTCTTATCTCACAACTATTGGTGGTTATTACGCCAAAGTTGTGCGAAGCCGCTATACGTGGAATAGATTGCAAGTTAGTCGGATTGGCACCAGGCCCTTCTACTTGTATGCCCTGCCAAACTGTATTGCAAGTTCCTTCTAATATCACGTTTCCGTCAATGTTATTTGGATTGGCATTGATACGCAACAAACCACCACGTCGTACAAGTATACGACGGTTAGGAGCAAATTTTAAATGTATACTTCCTTCCAAAAGTAGGGTAACATTGGGAGGTACAACCAAGTCAACATCCAACAAAATGGGGTCGTTAGGCGAGGCAAGACCAAGATTGGTAAAATAGTTGTTAGCAGCAGTCCAAAGCACCTGTCCGGGTGTGCCTCCATTTACTACCAAAGCAGGTCTATCGGGCGTAACAGGATATGTAACCCCATAAAATTGAGGGTCGATGGTGAAATTCGTATTATAGAGACAACATTCCAAATCGTTCAGGTTATCTACCACCTCATCACCACAACAAACTACTGTGAGGGTTTGCACTTGGCTATAAATAGGGTCACATTCAAACGGTATTTGGTAGCCATAATATATTTGGTAGGTACCGGGCGGAAAATTTGCAGGATTAAACATAGGATTGAAATCGGCTATGACTTGCGATGTACCATTGTTGCCAGTAACAATGAAAGTTCCACCAGCTACATTGGCATAGTTGCTAATATACTGCGTTAAATTGACAGGAGCATCGGTCTGACATAACTCATAATCCGTTGGCAATATAAATTGAGGGACGGTGGTAGAGGGTTGTACAACAGCTATGGTGGCAGTCCCTGTCGTATTACAGCCATTTGCAGTTACTGTCACGGTATAGGTTCCGGCAGATGACACATTGATTGAAGCACTGGTTTGTCCGTTGCTCCACAGATAAGTACCTGCTCCAACAACGGATAAAGTAGCGCTACTTCCTGCACAGATGGTACTACTACCACTAACGAAAGCTACAGGAATAGGATTGACAGTAACAGTTTTAGAGGCAGTACTACTACAATTATTAGCATTGGTTACTGTTACAGTGTAAGTGCCGGCGGCAGTAATATTAGCGGTAGCATTTGTACCTAAACTGTTACTCCATGTATATGTAATGCCACCGCTGGCAGTGAGGGTAGTGCTTTGTCCGCTGCAAATAGTGGTGGTGCCAGTGATGTTGGCTGTTGCTGCCTGCGATGTATTTAGTGTAACCGATGCTGTTGAACTACAACCACCCGAAGTAACCGTAACGGTATAAGTACCTGCCGCTATGTCTGTTGGGTTGTTGCCCGATAAGCTACCACCCTCCCATGCGTAAGTGCCGTTTGTTGGCGTTACAGAAATGCTACCATTGCTCAAACCGCAAGTGGGTTGGGTTGCGGTGGCTGTTGCCGTTAGTGCTGTAGATGTATTTAGTGTAACCGATGCTGTTGAACTACAACCACCCGAAGTAACCGTAACAGTGTAAGTACCCGCCGCT
>JAEUUX010000045.1 GCA_016787295.1 Chitinophagales bacterium | reverse complement strand
GACACTCCGAGTTGATATGAAGACACTCCGAGTTGATATGAAGACACTCCGAGTTGATATGAAGACACTTTGAGTTGATATGAAGACACTCCGAGTTGATATGAAGACACTCCGAGTTGATATGAAGACACTCCGAGTTGATATGAAGACACTCCGAGTTGATATGAAGACACTTTGAGTTGATATGAAGACACACAAAACTAACCAACAAAATCATTTTTGCATCATCTTTTAAATATAGCGCTTATGAAAACCTTATTTTTTGCGTTTTGTTGTTGTTTGCCTTTGGGTATTATGGCACAAAATGCTGCGAAACCCAAGCCGCAAAACGATACCTTAGTGTTGGAAGTGGCTGAGGGACAACTGCACAATATTTTGATGAACGACTATGTGTCGCGCGACAATAATCCAACATCTTTCACCATTACAGCACCACCCAAAGGCAAGGCAGAAGTGCGCCCTGATAAAGGTGTGGGTAAACTTTTTTATGTGCCTACTGCTGACCTTGAAGATGATGTGTTGACCTATCAAATTTGTAATGATGGCGAATGTGCCGAAGCAAAAGTGCTGATTGTCAAATGTATTCCGGGTAAATCGGCTTATGCGAATGTGGAAGACGTATTGCTGCGCCCCGACGAAAGTAAGACGTACAGCTATGCGCAACAGGTCATCAAACCGTCGCGAATGCCCGAAAAATGCAAAGTGACGTTTAGTGCTGACAGTAGCCAAGTGACTTTTACGCCCGAAAAAGGCTATACAGGCGAAGACCGTTTTAATTTTGATGTCTATAGCCGAAAAAAACAATGTGGTTATACTTATCAACAAGGGGTGAATGCGTTTATACAAGCGCTGCCCAACGATGAAGACAATAAAGCACCTATCGCCGCAACAGACGAGGTGACGATTATTGGTATGAAAGCTACCGAAATTGCTGTGTTTGACAATGACTCTGACCCTGAAGGAAATTTGCGCAAAAAAATTCAGAAGTTAAGCAAAGCAGCTAACGGAAAAGTGAAATATACACCCAAAGTAGTGACTTATACACCTAAACAAGATTTTTATGGCACCGAAACACTTACGTATGAGGTCTGTGACTACAGTGGGGCTTGTTCACAAGGCAAAATTGTGATTAAGGTGAAGAAAAAATAATGGTCATGCCAAAAAATATCCCCTAAAATAGCCAGATTGCTACTTTAGGGGATTAGTTATGCTTATGCAAATTCGCTGAGGTATAGCCAGCGGTCTGTTTTGGTGTCAATTTGTTGTACTACCTCTCCTATTCGCTCGCTTAGGTGCAACAAATCTTGGTGGTTAGTTACTGTTCCTGATAGGAGTTTTGCGTTGAGTTGTTCCTTTTCTTGCTCCAAAGTCTCCAAATCGCGCTCAATTTGTGCCAATTCGCGTTGTTCGTTATAGCTTAGTTTGCGTTTTTCGGTATTTCGGTGGGTGTTGTTGGTTTCGGGTGCTGATGCTAAACGAATGAGTTCGCGGCGTTCGCGCTCTTGCTGTTCTTCATAGTCGCGTGCGGCTCGGTAGTGGGAATAGTGTCCGGGAAAATCGCGCACTTTGCCGTTGCCCTCCAAAACAAATACATGGTCAACTAACCTATCCATGAAATATCGGTCGTGCGACACGATAATCAAACAGCCTTGAAAGTGCATCAAAAAATCCTCTAATACACCCAAAGTCAGCAAATCTAAATCGTTGGTGGGTTCGTCTAAGATGAGAAAATTGGGGTTTCGCATGAGGATAGTGAGCAGGTATAAACGCCGCAATTCGCCGCCGCTTAGGGTGGAGATGTAGGCTTCGTGCTGACTATAGGGAAATTGGAAAAAGTTGAGCAATTGTGGTGCGGTCAAAAACTTTCCTTTCTCCAACGGCAAGCCTTCTGCGATGTCTTGTATGACTTCGATAACTTTTTTGTCTTTTTCGGTCTGTAGTCCTGTTTGGGTATAATAACCAAATTCTACGGTTTTTCCGATGCCAATGGTGCCGCTGTCCGGTTTTTCTTTGCCCGTGATGAGGTTCATCAGCGTTGTTTTGCCTGTTCCGTTGTTGCCCACAATGCCCACACGGTCGCTGCGTTTGAACAAATAAGTGAAATCTTTGAGGATAACTGCATCGCCAAAACGTTTGTCAACATTGAATAGTTCGACTGTTCGACCACCAATTCGCTCCATTTTGATACCCGCAAAACCCAAATTTTCTGTATCCACCTTGACGGTAGCTTTTTGTTTAATGTTCTCGAAGGCATCTATTCGGGATTTTGATTTGGTGGTACGTGCTTTGGGTTGTGTTCGGATCCACTCCAATTCGCGCTTCATCAATTTTTGAGCTTTTTCGGTTTCTTGTTTCAAGTTGAATTGAAGTTCCGATTTTTTTTCTAAATAATAACTATAATTGCCCCTATATCGTTGCAAAGTGGCTTGTTCTATTTCGATAATTTCATCGGTCACACGGTCAAGGAAATAACGGTCGTGTGTTACCAACAAAAGTGTGATGTTGGGACGCGACAAATACTCTTCTAACCATTCAATAATTTCTAAATCTAAATGGTTGGTGGGTTCGTCCAAAATCATAAAATCTGCTTCTTGCAGAATGACCGAAGCCAAAGCCACGCGCTTTTGGTCACCACCCGACAAATTGCCAATCCTTTCGTCTAAACGATGCAGTTTGAAACGCGTCAAAATTTCTTTTACGCGCGCTTCTGCGTCCCACGCTCCCAAAACCTGTACGGCTTCCATAGCCACCGTCAAAGATTTCTGACTTTGCTCCGTTCCTTGTTGTTCGTGTTCTATGAGTGCTGTTTGATAGGTTCGAATGGCGCTCAAAGCAGGCGTGTTTGTAGCCAAAACTGTCTCCAAAACGGTACTATTGGAGTCTAAAAAAGGCTGTTGAGACAAATAGGCAAGTTTAACTCCTTTGGCAATGCGCACCGACCCGCCCAAATCGGGAACATCAATACCTGCCAAGATATTTAAGAAAGTTGTTTTTCCTGACCCATTGCGGGCAATCAAACCAATTTTCTGTCCTTTATTGATGCTCAAATCGATGCCTGCAAACAAAGTTCTATCACCATAAGTTTTAGATACGTTTTCGGCTAATAGATAATTCATTTTTTGTTTTTAGTTTTGTGAATAGTCAGAAAAGGCAATTTTAAAGCAAATTTAACATTTTTTATCAAAAAATTGACAAACCCGTGACATTATTATTACCTTTGCGTCTTATTAGAATAATAAAGATGTTTTTTAGTAGTGCCATAATTGCTAAATCGTAAGTGTATATTAAACAAAACTTCTCCTATTTAGCACACCCGACCAAATTATGGAATGCTTACATCTTGTCTTTTCTGAATTATAGTACGTCTACTTTTATAGTGCTACGTACTTAAAATTGTGCCGCAAAGTTAATCATTTTTATATAGAATCCTTACTATCGTTCAAAAACATTTTTCTTTCTTTGTTTGTTTACCCCTATTTTCCATTATTTTATGTGTCAGTTATGTCTATTGACAACATTTTTTCATGCACATTAAATCCCTCATTTGTTGTTTTTATTTTTCTAAACATTAGGCTCACCGCATCTTTTTACTAATATACCCATACCAAACCTTTATTAACTATATGAGTTGCCTATTTCGGTACAATATTTGCAGTACTTTGAAATGGGCAAGTTGTATGGTGTCACCTAATTAAAATTTCGAGTAAAAATGAAGCGAATATTGCTCTACTTCGTTATAGTGTTTTTACTATCTGCCAATCTATTTGCACAAAATATGCAGGTAGTAGGTTCTGCTATCCAATTGGATTCGCATTGCTACAGATTAACTCCCACTCAAATGTTCCAAATCGGTGCGATGTGGAACCCCACTCCTATTTCTTTATCCCAAGACTTTGAAGTAGAAGTTTTGGCTAATTTCGACTGTTTTGATGCAGATGGTGCTGATGGCGTAGTATTTACACTACAGCCTATGGGAACAAGTGCTTTAGGAACAACAGGCGAGGATATGGGATTTGGGTTTATATCGCCTTCTTTCGGCGTGGAATTTGATACTTATCAAGACTTTAATAAAGATGACCCGACTTTTGACCATATTGCCGTAGTAAAAAATGGCGATGTGGCGCATTGGAGCAATAATACCTTAGTCCAACCCATACAAGCCAGCGTTTTGAGCGCCAATATCGAAGATTGCAACGACCATTTATTGAAAATCGAATGGGACGCTGCCACGCATACCATTTCTGTCTATTTTGACTGTGTTTTGCGAGTGACTTATAGCAACGATATAGCAAGCACTATTTTTGGCGGTAGCGATATGGTTTATTGGGGTTTTACGGCAGCAACAGGTGGTTTTTTTAGTAACCAAGATATTTGTTTTATAGACAATACGGTCTCTTTGCCAAGCCAAACTATTTGCGAAGGCGAATCTACTATTATCACAGCACCTTTTGGCACAGGTTATTCTTGGTCACCCACAACAGGCTTGAGCAATCCCAATGTGCGCACACCAACAGCTTCGCCAGCAGCAACTACTAATTATACCGTAACCGTTACGTCTTATTGTGGCAATACGGCTACCTATCAATATACTGTTAATGTAAATCCCAAACCCGAACCCGTTTTTAGCGGTGTAACAGATTTTTGTTCCGAAACAGGTAGCACAACAATCAGTGTCCAAAATAATTTTGTGAACTATAGTTGGGAAGGTGGCGGAAATAGCTTTAGCAAACAATTTGGAGAGTCAAATGTAGCAAGTGTTACCGTTACCGACTCCAATGGTTGCACAGGCTCCTCCAGCACAACCATTACGGAACACTTTAATCCAACGCCCTCTATTAGCGGAACAACCAATTTTTGTAGCGGTTTTAGCACCACCTTGAGCGTAGAAAACACCTACAGTTCTTATACTTGGAATTTGGGTAGCAATAGTTCCACACAAAGCGTTTCGCAAGCAGGTACTGTGTCAGTGGTGGTGGCAGATGCTTTTGGTTGCGAGGGAACTGCCGCGACAAATGTGACCGAAAACAGTTTTTTGGTGCCAATTATTAGTGGCGAAACGGATTTTTGTGAAGGTGGTAATACTACTTTAAGCGTGCAAAATGGTTTTGCGAGCTATAGCTGGAGTACAGGTGGCTCCATGACCTCTGAATATTTTGATGCCTCTAACAATACCGTGACCGTGACTGTCACTAGCGCAAATGGCTGTTCAGGTATTGCAAACGTTAGCGTGACGGAACACACTACGCCTCAAGCCACCATCAGCGGCAACCTCAATTTTTGCGAAGGCAATAGCACTACCTTATCTGCTCCCAATGGTTTTGCGGAATACTTGTGGAGTCTGGGCAACCAAAATAGCAGTAGCATTCTTGTTGATGCAACACAAAGTAATGTATCACTTACTGTTACTGATGAATTTGGTTGTACTGCGACAAGTTCTGTCAATGTCATCGAAAACCCTAATCCAACTATCAATATTGGCG